>CANHUQ010000114.1 GCA_947463885.1 Burkholderiales bacterium | reverse complement strand
GGGGCCCTTTGTGTTTGAATGCCGGCCTGGCGGGAATCAAACCCGCGGGACGCGGGGCGACCGCGGGGTGTCGGCGAGCACCGCTCGCCGCCGCGGACGCGCGCCGGGCCTGCAAGCCCGGCGCCGGGAGATTCCCGCCGGCTCCACCAACAAACTCAGGCGCCTGCCCGCAAGGGGGCCGAGGCCTGAATTCCGAACTCAGGACGGACGCCATGTCATTCGTCACTTTCCTCATCGCGGCTACGGTGCTGGCCATCACGCCAGGCCCAGGCATCGCCTATGTTGTGGCCCGCACGGTGGCTGGCGGGCGAGCAGAAGGGCTGGCTTCGTGCATCGGCACGGGCATTGGCGGAATGCTCCACGTGCTGGCTGCGGCAGTCGGCCTGTCGATCATCGTGGCGCAATCGGCGCTGGCCTTCACGTTGCTGAAGTATGTAGGCGCTGCGTACCTCGTCTACTTGGGCGTGCGAATGCTGCTGCGCAAACAACTCGACGATGCTGATCAGGCGGTGTCCCCCCAGGGCGCACGCCGTGCACTGATAGAGGGCATCGTGGTCGAGGCGCTGAACGTGAAGACTGCGTTGTTCTTCCTGGCCTTCCTGCCGCAGTTCCTGGCGCCTGCCGAACCTCTTGTACCGCAGTTGGTGCTGCTGGGCAGCATATGCGTGGCGCTCAACACGCTGGTGGACGTGGTTGCAGCGCTGGCAGCTCACCGGCTGCTTAAGTCAAGTGTGGCGCGCACTGCGCGGGCTCGGGTGATGACGCGGACAGCAGGCGTCGCCATGATCTGCCTGGGGGTCTTCCTGGCCACAGCCAAGCGGCAATCCTGAGTCAGTCGCACGGGTAGACGAACGGCTCACGCCACATGCCCGTCCTCTACGCAAATCACCCCAGGCAACTCCAACAGCCCTGCCGCGAAACGCCCCCTCGCTACAAAGCACTGATCTCACCTTGGGCGAGCCCTGCGTCAGCAGCATGAGACTGCATCAGCGTCGCGACGCGCGCGTCTCGCTCCAGCCGAGAAACAGCCCCGCGCCGATGATGATGGCGGCACCCAGCCAGGTGCTCACACCCGGCACCGCATCGAACACCAGCCAGCCGAAGAACCCGGCGCACAGCAACTGGAAGTACTGGAACGGCGAGACGATGTTCGCCGGAGCATTGATCATGGCGCGGGCCACACAGTAGTGCCCCAGGCCGCCCAGCACACCCAGCGTCAGCAGCATCAGCACATCGGTCCAGCGATCCGGTGTACGCCAGAAAAAGGGCACGACGAAGGACATCAGTACGCTGCCCAGCATCGCGCTCCAGATCGCTGAAGTTTCCGCTGGGTCGCCCGACACGCGGCGGGTGAGCACCTGATACAGGGCATAGCACAGCGAGCTGCCCAGGATCAGCAGCGAGGACCACTGAAACAGACCGCTGCCCGGGCGGACCACGACGAGCACACCGATGAAGCCGACCAGCACCACCGCCATGCGGTTGGCCTTGATCGGTTCACCCAGCAGCGGAACGGCAAGCAAGGTGACCAGCAGCGGCGACAAGAAGCTGATGGTGGTCGCCTCGGCCAGCGGTACGGTCGCCAGTGCGATGAAGTAGAGCGTGGTCGAGGTCAGTTGCAGCAACGAGCGCGCGGCTTGCGTGCCCGGCGTGCGCGATCGCAGCATCGCCCATCCGTGGCGCGGCATGAACAGCAGCCCGATGAAGATGAAGTGCCCGAGCGTTCTTGCCCAAACGATCTGCACCGAGTCCAGGCGCGCACTGAGCAGCTTGACCAGCGTGTTCATGCATGCGAACAGGAACACCGCCATCAGGATGAACAGAATGCCGCGGGTGATGCGACTGGTGGGCACTGCAGTGACGGGCAAGACGGGCACTTCCTAGCAAGACCCTGCCTTGGGCGAGTCGCCATGCATGCAGGTCAACCCATGGGGTCAGCCCGCATTCTGAAGCCTTCAGGCAACCCAGGGCAGGACCACGGTTCCGAATCCGGGCGCGCGGCCGCGCAACGTCGACGTCGGACCCCTCGCGGATAAGAGCCGGTTTGGCGCCTAGGGCAAGTCTTGAGAAGATCGGGCAGTGAATGCCTGCGCCATCTGGATGATTGACAAAGGATTGCCGTGACCGTGCCACCGCGGGCCATCGCCATGCTGGTGGTGCTGACCCTGGTCTGGGGAACCAACTGGCCCCTGTTCCCACTGGCCCTGCAGGAAATCTCGGTCTGGACTTTCCGTTCGATCACAGCGCCTGCCTGCGGTCTCATCCTGCTCGCGGTGGCGCGTCTGCGCGGCATGCCGATGCACATTCCCCGCGAGCACTGGCCCACCCTTGCAGCAGCCAGCTTTGTCTATCTGGTGGTCTGGAACATCTGCAGTACCTATTCGGCCACCCTGATTCCCTCGGGTCAGTCCGCTGTGCTTGGCTACACCATGCCCCTGTGGTCGGCACTGCTGTCGTGGGCGATGTTCGGGCAACGGCTTAACGGCCGTCTGCTGATGGCGCTGGCACTGGGCACGCTCTCGGTGGTGCTGCTCATGGTGCCCAGCCTGGGCGCCTATGCGCAGGCTCCGCTCGGTCTGGCGCTGGGCTTGCTTGCGGGTCTGGGCTGGGCCGTAGGCACCCTCATCCTCAAGCGTCGGATCATTCCGGTGCCGGTCCTCGTGCTCACCGGCTGGCAGATGCTGCTGGTGTCGCTGCCGGTGATGATCGTGGCCCTCATCACGGGTGACGGGCAGTGGTTTGTGCCCAGTACCCAGTCGATCCTGCTGCTCATCTACATCACGCTGATTCCGCTTTGCGTGGGCAATGTGTGCTGGTTCGCGATCGTGACCCTGCTGCCTGCGAATGTTGCCGGACTGTCGGTGATCATGGTGCCGATGGTAGCCATGGTCTCGGGGGCCTGGCTGCTCGGCGAACCGCTGGGCCCGCTGCAACTGGCGTCGATGGCCTGCTGCGCGGCGTCGCTGGCTCTCACCCTCTTTCAGCCACGATCCGCCGATCAGCACCTGAGCCGTGCGGGACACGAACCGGAACGCTGACACGCCGCCGCAGTCGGCGAAAGCCCCTTTAGGTTCGCTGCACCATCTCCACCAGTTGACTCAGCGCGATGGCCCAGCCCTGCTCAAAGCCCATCGCCGCATGGGTATCGCGGCCTGCCGCGTCCACATGGTGAACCTGAGCCTGGTAGCGCGTGCCGCCTTCAGGAAGGTGATCGAACCGCAACTCGCAGACAAAGCCAAACCCAGGGTGGGTGATGGCTTGCGGCATGAAGTCCGGCCCCAGCAGGTTGGTCCACACCAGTCGATGGGGCGCCTCCACGGCCAGAAAGCACCCGACGCCCTCGGGCAGCGTCTCGCCTTCCGGGGATTGCATGGTCGTACAGAACGCGCCTCCCGGCCTGGGCTCGATGGTGCAAGCGACCACCTGCCAGGGACGTGGACAGAACCAGGGCATTAGGCGCTCCGGCACAGTCCAGGCTTCGAAGCATTGCTCGGGGGTGATCGGAACGTCGCGGACAAGCCGCAAAGTCAAACCGGGATGAGTCGCTGAGGCGGTCATCAATCTTTCTCAGTCCTTAAGCAGAAACACATTCGTGCGCATCATCCGGACGAAGGATGCTGGCCGTTGGTTGTTGCGCCCGATACTGGGTTCCAAGTTTACAATCGGCAGGCCATTCGATCAGGTTCGCAATGGATCGCAACAGCCCGCAAGGCTACGGTGGCCTGCGCAAAGTCGAAGCAGCAGCGCAATCGAGCAGTCTTCCAACACCAAGGCTTGGCGATGAGTGAACTTGAGGACTTACGGGCCGAACTCGACCGCACGCGTGCCATCCTATTGGAGCGCGAGCAGCTGCTTGAAAATACCGAACAAGGTATCTGGCATCTCGACAACACCGGACTGACGGTCTACGTCAACACGGCGATGTGCCGTCTGCTGGGCCGCCCACCACACGACATCATGGGCCGCTCCGTCTTTGAGTTCTTTTCGGGTCCTGACCTGTCGACGCTGAATGAGCAGCTCGAACGACGCAAGAAAGGATCCAGGCAAGGCTACGAAATCAGCCTGCTGCGACCAGATGGTTCTCGAGTCGATTGCTTCAACAACGCCACCCCAATCTATGACTCGACGGGCGTGAAGCTGGGCTCGGTCGGAATGTGGACCGATCTCACCCAACTGAAGGAAACTCAGCGCGAACTCAAGGCGGCCCTCGCAGACAGCGTTGCTCGACGAACCGACTACGAGGCATTACTGGCGAGTTTTCCCGGGACCATCGCCGTCGTGGATCAAGGTGGGCGTTATCTCTTTGTCAACCAGGAACTGGCAAACCTGTTGGGGCGGCCTGCGCACGACATCCTAGGCCTGTCCTTGCGGGACATTCTCGGGCCTGAGCAGGCTGAGAAAATGATCGACGAGTTCCCACGCCTGAGTGCTGGCGAGGTGATCGTTGACACCAACGAGGTGCTGTCCGGCGACGGCAAGACGATCATCAGCCTGCAAATACACCGCGTGGCTGGGCCGAACCGAGCCGACGGGCAGCGCTATTACTCATTTGGTGTCGACATCAGCGACATTCTCAAGGGCCGGGCGCGGAGCCACTTCCTGAACCAGATGAGCCATGAGATTCGCACACCGATGAACGCCATCATCGGCCTGACGCAAGCGACCTTGGACACTGAACTGACGGCGCAACAACAGGACTACCTTGGCAAGGTCAAGTTCGCCGGACACGCGTTGATGGAACTCCTGGACGACGTGCTGGACCTCGGGAAAATCGAGGCTGGCAAGCTGGAGATCGAGACGATCCCTTTCAACCTGCATGACACGCTCGACAGCACAACCGGCATGCTGGCCGGACTCAGCCAGAAAAAGGGGCTGAGCCTGCAATGGTCCTGTACGCCTGAAGTACCTCGGCAGATGCTGGGTGACCCAAAACGACTGCGCCAGGTGCTCATCAATTTGGTGAGCAATGCTCTGAAGTTCACCGAAGCGGGTGGCATCGTGATCAAGGTCATGCTGAAGTCAGGGTCGACGGATCCGCTGTGGCTACGCTTTGCAGTGCATGACACCGGCGTGGGCATGACCGCGACCCAGCTGGCAGATGTGTTTCAGCCTTTTATGCAGGCAGAGGCATCGATTTCGAGAAGATTTGGCGGTACAGGACTTGGTCTGTCCATCAGCCGCGAGTTGGTCGAATTGATGGGAGGTCGAATCTGGGCGCACAGCGAGCCTGGAAAGGGCAGCACCTTCCATTTTGAGCTGCCGTTCAAAACGCTCACCTCCGTGAGGCACGCGCAGGACTCGGTCGGCAGTCCCGTCGGTCGCGATCGCACCGAGCTTGACGACAACACGCTGGCGTCGATCCAGGGCGCGCGCATCTTGCTTGTTGAGGACAACGCACTCAACCAATTAGTCGCCGTCAATCTGTTGAAGCGGGTGGGGTGTTTGATCGAGGTTGCGCAACATGGTCAGGAGGCACTGGAGTGGCTGGCACGAGCCACTTTTGACTGTGTGCTGATGGATCTTCAAATGCCCGTGATGGACGGATACGAAGCCACAGCACGCATCCGCGCCAACCCGGACTGGGCTGCGCTGCCGGTGCTGGCGCTGACGGCCAGTGTCATGCCGGAAGACCGCGCAAGGGCCTTAAAAGCAGGCGTTGACAGCCTGATTGCCAAACCGGTCCGGGCGGCTGAGTTTTATGCCGCATTGCTTCGGTATCTTCCTGGCAGCCGGCGCGAAGCGCAAGACCGCTGAAAGGTGTCGCTGCGAGGCTCATCGCCTGGCTCTCAACACACGGTGTGCAGATGCCGCCGGGTCAGATCGGAATAGCGGACGTCAGAGTTGCGGACATATACCCTTGACGACCTTTGGGCCACTCAGTGCTGCTCAATCATCGCGGAGATTCAGCCGGAAGAATTGACCGACCGGCCATCATTCAGACTTGTGGGTCGAGGACAATCACCTGTGTGTTGGCGTCGCACGCGGTCATTTTCTGACCGGTCGTTGATCGTAAGGCGCAAGGTCAACCCCCAAGCCTCATTAAATCGAAAGTCATGACACGTTTTTCTCGAGCGTCAACAGACACTCCACCTCAAGCAAGGTCAAAGAGTGTCGTCGCGCCGGCTCCAGGGGCTCGCGTCAAGCACGTGTCTAGCAGGGCCTTATCTCTCACCTTTGCGCTGCTCTGCGCATGCGTGCTGCTTACCCTTTGCCAAGGCTTGGCGCGCGCAGCCGAGACGGCAAAGCCGCTCGACAGCAAAGTCCTTGAACTGATTCGTGCGCGTGGCGCAATCAACGTCGGTATCAAGACAGATTTTCCGCCCTTCGGTTCACTCGATGCATCGGGTAAGCCGGAAGGCTTTGAAATTGATCTGGCGAATGACGTTGGCAAACGCCTGGGCGTCAAGACCAATCTGGTTGTGGTATCGACCGACAACCGCTTCCAGAAGCTCGAGCAGGGCGCGGTCGATGTGCTGATCGCCACCATTGGCGACACCGCTGCCCGACGACAAGTGGCAACAGCGATCGAGCCGAACTACATGTCGAGCGGGGTCACCATCATGACCAAACCCGACAAGCGCATCGAAACATGGTCGGCGATTCGCGGTCAGAAACTGTGTGCGACGCAAGGCTCGTATTTCAATCGGCCGATGCAGGAGCGCTACCTTCTTGACCTTCAACTTTATCGTTCGACACGCGATGCCTTGCTCGCACTGAGCGAGGACAAGTGCGTTGCGTATCTCTATTCCAGTGCAGCGATCGAGGGTTTCCTCAGGAAACCTGAATGGGCAGACTACAAGATTCCGTTGCCGGTCGGATTGGTCGTTCAGTGGGCCATGATGATTGCGATGAGCGAGCGCGGTACCGAACTTGAGATCCTTCTTGGCGACATTTCCGCCGACTGGCATCGCAGCGGATTCCTGATTGCAACCGAGAAAAAATGGGGGTTGATTCCGACCGACTATCTGGCTTCAACACAAAAGCTCTGGTTGCAAACGGAGGCTAATGGTGACTTTGTCTGTCACCGCGGCAGCGATCATCAGTGGGCCGCGCGCTGTCGTAATGCGAGCTTCGTGACAGCCAAAGATGAAAGCGGCTTCAGACAACTCGGGTTGAAACTGCGCGAGCTCTCTGGGATCAATCTGTCGGTGGTATTCGACGAGTACGATCGCTACCGTTTTCTGATCGGCATCGCCTACACCCTTGGACTGGCGATCATGGCAATGATCGGCACCTTGCTCGTCGGCTATTTCGGTGCCAAGGCGGCGCAGTCCCACTCGCAAATTGTGAGCCGCATTGCGAAAGGCATTGCGACCTACGGTCGGATGACCCCACCGCTGCTGCAGATGTACATGCTGTTTTTCGGCTTTGGCGCGCTTCTCGTCAGCCTGATCGGATTCTCACTGCCAGCCTTCATCGTCGCGCTGATCTGCCTGTGTCTGAATTCCGGTGCAGCGGCCATGTTCGCCGTACTGGATGCATCCGCGGTGCTGCAGCGACAGAACCCCCGGCACACGCTGAGTCTCGAAACATTTCCTAAAGTTGCCCTGTTGGCTCAGGCGCCACTCAAGAGCGTGCTAATCAATGTCGTCAAACAGACCATGATCGCTTCAGCAATTGCAGTGCCCGAATTACTTGCAATGACGACCGCGATTTTGGCTGACCAGGGGAATATCCTGGTGATGATGAATATCCTGCTGTTGAGTTTTCTATTGCTGATCACTCTGACTAGCTCGCTCATCGATCGGGTGTTCAATCGCCTTCGACAGAGTCGGAGTGCATCATGACAAGTAAGGAAATTGTCGAGCACCTGATCACATGGTCACCGTTCATGTTCGGTGGCTTCGGGATGAATATCCTGATTTCAATGATTGCCGTGACGCTTGGTACGCTGTTCGCCTGGCTTTTGGCCATGGCATGCCTTTCAGCCAAACCCCGACTGAGTCGGTTCGGCAAACTGCTGACGGCGTTTTTCCGCAATATTCCGACGCTGGCCTTCGTGTTCTATGCGGCGCTGGTCATCCCGAACGAGTTCTTTCTGCCAGGCACTAAAGAGCTCGTCTCGTTCCCCACGTGGTTGAAAGCAGCCATTGCACTGTCAGCCGGACAGATCGGACTTCAGGTCGATCAGTTTGTCGCGGCGATCGGCGCATGGCGTCGGAAGGCAACCGACGAGGCGATGCTGGTGCTGCCAAACTGGTTCATGGGATTTCTGATGACAGTGCTGGCGTCGAGCGCCTCATCGTTGGTGGGTGTCGGCGAACTTGTCAGCCGATCCAATACCGTCATCAATGTCAGCAGCAGTCAGCTGATGATCCCGGTGTATCTGTATGCGTCGCTGATCTTCATCGGCTTTTGCCTGCCGATGTCCTGGCTCGTGCTGGCCTTCAGGAAGCGCTTGCTCGCCAGGCTCAGCGTGCGCAACGTTCCCCGCTAGCCGACCCGAAATCGTATGGAGCTGGTCAAACCTTCGACGGTTCATGTGCCAAGCTACGTGGCGGCACTGGAGCGCGCGTGGTTGCCGGATCATCTCGATAAAGAGTCAACCCAATACGAACTTGACTGGATCCGTCGCGACCCGATTGAATTCCTGCGCCTGACTGACAACCCTGAAGGTCAGGGGCCTGATCTTCGCCTTCCTGATGGTTCAAGGGGGCCGCGGCTGCCGAGCATCACTCGCTGGATGTGGGATGGTGAATTCTGCGGAAGAATTCAATTGCGATGGCAGCACGGTACGACCGAACTGCCGCCAAGCTGTCTTGGTCACATTGGTTATGCGGTGGTGCCCTGGAAGCGCAGGCGAGGATTCGCCTCACTTGCGCTATCGCTGATCCTTGACGATGCCATTGCCGTGGGCCTGAGCTATGTCGATCTGACCACTAACCAGGACAACCTGGTGTCTCAACGAGTGATCGAAAAGACGCGCGGCCAGCTGATTGAGCGATTCAAAAAACCCGATGCATTTGGGGGAGCGCCGTCGTATCGCTTTAGGATTCACCTGAGTGATGCGGTATCGCCCCTTGGTTGATTCGACATCAATCGACGTCAATCAACGGTCAGGGGCGTAATACATTCCTTTGGCGTGGTGTCTGACACCCGCTCCCCACAAAACCAGCTTCCGTCCGGATTTTTTCGAGTCCATACGGCCTTCATGCGCCGGGTGAATTCTGGCGGCACCACGTTCCACTTCTGCAGCAGACTCTCGATGAGGCCCTGGCGATGCCATTGCACGATCTGGTCTGAAACGACCTGAGAGAAACTGTCGCCCTCGGTTCCGAGCGCAATGGCGACTGACCAGAAGTTATAGAAGAGCGTAGGCATCGCCATTTCATAGTCCTTCGACCATGGTGCTCCCTGCAACTCCACGAGGATCGACAGATCATCGAGGAGCAGGGCGGTGCAGCGCCCTTCAAGCACGGCACGCTTTGCCCAGTTGAGCGAATAGAACGGCACGATATCCAGGCCATACGTCACAACAATCGGGCGATTGAAAAATGACCCATACCGACCGCACACGCGGCGGTCTCGCAGTTCAGACCAGCTTCGGAAATGATCCTGCTTGCGTGACATCAGATTCACACCGGACCACAGGTAATGAGGGCCCACCATCCGAACCTGTTCCCTGCGCTGCGGTGTATCGGAAAGTGTAGCGATCAGAATATCGACTTTCCCTGAACGCAAAGCGTTGATCCGCTGCTCGCTGGTCATTCCAACCAGTTGAAGCTTGACGCCGATGGCGTCAGAAATGGTTTTTGCCAGTTCGGGCTCGATGCCCACCGGTTCAGCCCCCGGTGATTGCAGAAACCCCCAGGGCTTGATGTCTCCCTTGACACCAACGATCAGCGTGCCGCGCTCCTTGATCTTCTCGAGCGTGCCTGCCTGGGCCGACATCAGCGACAGGCCAAACCATGCGAGGCAGAACAACAGGAACCGATGGGTCCTCAAGGCAAGGTTCGCAGTCATGCTGTCTCCTTCGCGCCGGCGACGTTCAGCCCCGCGGACATCGCTGACCCCGGTCGATAAAACAGCGCCACGCAGGTGATGTCGTCAGACTGCGGAACACCTTCGGAATGGACATCGACTGCGCGAACGATGCGCTCTACCGCATCACTGACATCTCGCGGCGGATCATCAGCAAAGATCGGCGGCAGTCTGGCCTCAGTAAATTCCTCATCGGTGCTGCTGAAAGCCTCTGTGACGCCATCGGTATACACGATGAGGTAATCGCCTGGAGCAAGCTGAATCGAGGCCTCCTTGAATGGCAGGCCGTCCATCACACCGAGCGCAACGCCCATGGTCGTGGGCAGGAATTCGCTAGTGCCATCCGCATGAACCAGCAATGGCGGCGGATGACCGCCGTTGACATACACCAGGCTCCCATTTGCCGGATCGAATTCGAGGTAGAAGGTCGTCACGAACATGCAGGTCTCGTTTTCGAGACAAAGCTGATCGTTCGCCTTCTCAATCACCGTCGACGCAGGAAGCCGGGTGCCATTCGCAGTTGCACGAATCATGGTTTTCGAGACCATGCTAAACAGCGCTGCGGGCATTCCCTTCCCGCTGACATCGGCCACCACAAGTCCGATTCGGCCGTTTTCGAGTGCGAAATGATCGTAGAAATCGCCACCCACTTCTTTGGCCGGGCGCATGATGCCCCAGATGCGGAAGTCTTCATGAGTCGGCCAGTGTCTGGGCAGGATGGACTGCTGCATCGTGGCGGCGATGCTGAGCTCCTGGCGTATTCCAGCGAGCTGAGTGGATTCACGAAATGCTTTTGAAACTGCTGTGAACCAGGGGCGCCAGGCACTGGG
>CANHUQ010000113.1 GCA_947463885.1 Burkholderiales bacterium | reverse complement strand
GGGCAGTTTGACCGGCTGACGCAGCTCGCGGTCGGTGATGGTGCGCCCGGTGGTCTGCACCGCCAGCACATGGCCAATCTCCAGCCCCTGCTGCGCGCCAACCGACAAGGCGACCACACTGTGTTTGCCCACGGCGTCGATCCCACGGTAGACCGAGACAATGCGCCCCTCGATGAGCTGTTCGGGCGGCCGCGGGACCAGCGCGGGCAGTGCGGCTGATGTGGCTGGCATCAGGCGGTCGCCCTCGCCGATTTCCTCGTTGTTGGCCAGGATGCGAAAAGTGGACGGATCGCCGTCGCGGATCATCTGGGCGCTGCCCACGAAGAGCGTTTCCCAGGCGATCGGCTGGCGAGTCACGGGATCGAGCAGCGGACGCGCCGGACGATAGACATGCCAGTCGGAGACCGAGGCATCGGGCACGCCGCGCACATACGCCAGATCGCCGCGCCCCAGGTACAGCCGACCATCCTGGGTAGCCACGATGCGTGGGTGATCACGCAGACCTTGCGCCTCGACAATCAGCGGGCGGTTCAAGAAATGCTGGACCGCTGTCAGATTCAGCGTGGGCACCGATTCGCCACGCAATTCGCCTGGCCGCACCCGCGGCTGCAGCCGTACGGTGGGTTCAGTGCCGGACGGCGCGCCTGAGCTGCCGGTGCCCACGGCTCGGCCCAATCGCAGGCGCGGTTGGGCGCCTGAGCGATCGAGGTAAACGATGTCACCCGGATAGATCAGATGCGGGTTGGCGATTTGCTCGCGGTTGAGCTGCCAAATTTGCGGCCATTGCCAGGGCGACTTCAGGAAGCGCGCTGAAATATCCCAGAGCGTGTCGCCCTTCACCACGGTGTAGGTGTCGGGCGCATCAGGCGAGAGCGTGACGGGCGGGGTGGGGCCAGACGGGGCGGCTTGAGACAGCGCAGCGGCAAGCCAGAGCGCGCAGCCTAAAACCCCCATGGTAAAGTTCTTTTTCATTTGAGACTGCCTGGCGGCCAACGGTTCCGTGATGCAGTCGATGGTACGTCGATCCGACGGCCACTTACCCCAACTGAAGTTCAACGGTTGTTCTAGTCCGATGGCCGTACTTGACATTCTTCGTTACCCCGATACCCGCCTGCATACGGTGGCCAAACCCGTGAAGCAGGTCGATGAGCGCGTGCGCACGCTGGTGGCCGATATGGCGCAAACCATGTACGCAGCCCCCGGCATTGGCTTGGCGGCCACGCAGGTCGATGTGCACGAGCAGGTCATCGTCATCGACCTGTCCGACGCGCGTGACCATCTGCAGGTGTTCATCAATCCGGTCATCATTGCGCATTCAGATGAGCGGGCCGATGGCGAAGAGGGTTGTCTGTCGGTGCCGGGCATTTACGATGAAGTCGAGCGGTTTGCCCGCATCACGGTGCGAGCGCTGAATCTGGACGGCCAACCCTTCGAGCTCGAAGCCAGCGGCCTGCTCGCTGTGTGCATCCAGCATGAGATGGACCATCTGAAGGGCAAGGTATTCGTGCAATATCTTTCGCGCCTGAAGCAAAGCCGGATTCGCGGCAAGATGGCCAAGCTCGACCGGCAGGTCGCCTGACGGCCCACGCTGCGCGACGCCACTTTTTCCGAACCTGCCATGAGACTGGTGTTCGCCGGAACCCCGGTCTTTGCCGAACAGGCGCTCGCTGCCCTGCAGGCCGCAGGTCATGTCATCGAGCTGGTGCTGACCCGTCCTGACAAGCCCGCCCAGCGTGGCCAGAAGCTCGTGTCCAGCCCCGTCAAGCGCTGGGCGCAAGAACACGGCATCGAAGTGTTCCAGCCGCGCACGCTCAAAGATCCGCAGGCTTGCGAGCGGCTGCGCACGGTTCAGCCCGATCTGATGGTGGTGGCTGCCTACGGACTGATCCTGCCGCAGCAGGTGCTCGATCTGCCGCGTTGGGGCTGCCTGAATATCCATGCCTCGCTGCTGCCCCGTTGGCGCGGTGCTGCCCCGATCCAGCGTGCGGTGCAGGCGGGCGACCTTCAAACCGGCATCACGATCATGCAGATGGATGCGGGGCTCGACACCGGCGATATGCGACTGGTGCGCACGCTGCCGATCGGGCCTGAGGATACGGGTGGCAGCGTGCACGACCGGCTGGCTGAACTGGGCGCACAAGCCATCGTTCAGGCCCTGAACGACCTGGCTCACGATGCGCTGCCCCGTCAGCCTCAACCGCAAACCGGTGTGACCTATGCCGCCAAGATCGAGCGCGCAGACGCGATCATCGACTGGATCGAGCCGGCGCAGGCCATCGCCAATCGTGTGCGTGCCTTCGATCCCGCGCCAGGCTGCGTGACTGTTCTCGAACGCGCCCCTGAGCAGCCGCTCAAGGTCTGGAGGGCAGCGCCCGCGACCCCACCCGATCATCTGGTTGCCAGCGGCACCGTGCTTGCCGTCAGCCCCGATGCGCTGACCGTTGCATGCGGCCCGGCACATGCCCCACAGGCGGTGTCCCTGCTTGAACTGCAACGTCCCGGCGGGCGACGCATGCCGGTGCGAGCCTTCCTGGGCGGGTTTGCGATCCAGCCAGGCGATCGCTTGTGCGCCCCGCCCGCGTCACCGCTCTCGTCGTCACCGCCCTCGTCTTGAGCAGCAAGCCGCATCGCGCATTCGATCTGTGTGGGATCGCTTGATTTCGGCCTGCATCGCGCCAATATGCAAGGCCTGCGGTGAATGGAGATGGTTCGCCGCATCGGGGCGTTCGCCCTCAACCTGGAGAAGTCAATGTTCAGCTGGATGAAGACGGCGCTGCTGATGGCCGGCATCACGGCCTTGTTCGGTGCCTTGGGCGGCATGATCGGCGGCCAGCAGGGGATGCTGATGGCTCTGGGCTTTGCGCTGCTGTCCAACTTTTTTGCCTATTGGTTTTCAGACCGCATGGTGCTGCGCATGTACAACGCGCGCGAGGTGGATGAGACCAGTGCGCCGCAGTACTACGGCATGGTGCGCGAACTCGCCGAGCGGGCAAACCTGCCCATGCCTCGTGTCTATCTCATTGACGAAGACGCGCCCAACGCCTTTGCCACCGGGCGCGATCCGCAGCATGCGGCTGTTGCGGCCACCACGGGCATCCTGCGCGTGCTCAGTGCTCGCGAGTTGCGCGGCGTGATGGCCCACGAGCTGGCCCACGTGAAACACCGCGATATCCTGATTTCCACTGTTTCGGCCACCATGGCGGGCGCCATTTCAGCGCTCGCGAATTTCGCGATGTTCTTCAGTGGCCGCGACAGCGAAGGCCGACCGACCAATCCGATTGCCAGCATCGCCGTGGCGATGTTGGCCCCGTTTGCGGGCATGCTCATTCAGATGGCCATTTCGCGGGCCCGCGAATTTGAGGCTGACCGACTGGGTGCCGAGATCGCGGGCGATCCGCAGGCGCTGGCCAGTGCACTCGACAAGATCCACCGCTATGCCCAGGGCATCCCGATGGAAGCGGCGCAGCGTCATCCTGAAACCGCACAGATGATGATCATGAACCCGCTGTCAGGCGGCGGCTTGAGCGGATTGTTCTCTACACATCCGCCGACCGAGGAGCGTGTTGAGCGGCTCATGCGCATGGCCAGCCCGGCCGGCAGGCAGAGCGCCTCAGAGGGTGCGCGGCGCTGAGGCGCTGACGCAGCCCCCCGGCCCCCACACGTTCTTACGCCTTCAGTTTCTCGCGAGCCCGCGCTGCAACCTTCCCCGCCTTCGTCGACCAGCCCACCGGCTACCGCGGCGCGCGCAGCGCTCGCCGATGAAATGTGCGCCGCAGCCCGGGCGCTGGCCGACATGGCCGGGGGCGAGCGTTTGCCCGACGCCTTGCAGCGTCATGCCTCGACGCTGCCGATTGCATCGCGAGCGCCTGCCCGCGACATGGCGTATCAGACGGTGCGCCGGCTCGGTCGGCTGCAGGCGCTGGCTGCGCAGCTCAATCGCCAGCCACCCCGTCAGCCCATCCAGGCTCTGCAATGGGTCGCACTAGCGCAGTTGCTCGAGCCCATGCGTGCCGAGGCGATCGTGGTCGATCAGGCCGTGCTCGCGGCCCACCGGCTGGCCATCGAGCCCGGCCGATCCAGCGGCCCGGCCAACTTTCTGAACGCGACGTTGCGTCGCTTTTTGCGTGAGCGCGACGTGCTGTGGCAGGCGACAGATTCCGACCCGCAGGCGCGTTTCGACCATCCCGACTGGTGGCTGCAGCGTTTGCGCCAGGATTGGCCGCAGCATTGGGAGTCGATCGTCGAGGTGAGCAATCGGCAGGCGCCGCTCACGCTGCGAGTCAACCGGCGTCGCACGGACCTGCCCGACTATGTCAGGCGTCTGAGCGAGGCCGGGATGCCCAGCCGCAGACTCGGGCCGCATGCCCTGGCACTGGAGCAGGCGCTGCCGGTGGAGCTGATCCCAGGGTTCGCGCAGGGCGAGGTCTCGGTGCAAGATGCCGGCGCCCAGCTTGCGGCTGAGCTGCTTGATTTGGCCGATGGCCAGCGCGTACTCGATGCCTGTGCCGCGCCTGGAGGCAAGTCGACCCATCTCCTGGAGTGCGCCGATGTCGAACTGCTTGCGATCGATGTCGACGCAGCCCGCTGCGCGCGGATTACGGCCAACCTTGAGCGCTGCCAACTGCCGCAGGCTCACAGTCGGGGCAGCGCGACCGTGCGCGTGGCCGATGCCGCCCGCCCCGACACCTGGTGGGATGGCCGTCCCTTCGACCGCATCCTGCTCGATGCGCCCTGCAGCGCTTCGGGCATCGTGCGGCGTCATCCCGATGCCCGCTGGCTGCGTCGCCGTGGTGATCTCACCACACTCGCGCAGCAGCAGTCCCGAATCCTGGCGGCACTTTGGCCGCTGCTGACCCCGGGTGGTAAATTGCTTTTCGTGACCTGCTCCGTGTTTGCGCAGGAAGGAGAGGCGGTCATTGCCGCATTCCTTCGGCAGCAGGCCGATGCCCACCGCCAGTCGCTCCCATGGGTCTGGCCAGACGGCACCCGGGAGACGATCGGGCAATTGTTGCCGCGCTCCGACCCCGACCGGGATCACGATGGTTTTTTCTACGCACTTCTGACCAGACGCCCGTGAAGCGACGCACCGCCATCGCGGCGCTGTCGACGGCGGCGCTGATGGTCTGGGTGCCCGCCGCATACGGCGCCGATGCCATTGAAGTCATTCAGGCGGGGCTTGAGCCATCCGCCGACGGTGAGGCATGGGTGCTGTCGGCCGACTTCCTGCTGACCGTCAATTCGGCCCTCGAAGAGGCCGTCAATCGCGGCATGACCTTGCCGTTCGTCGTCGAGTTCGAACTGCGCCGGCCCCGCTGGTATTGGCGCGACGAGCGCGCCGCTACGGCCACCCAAACGCATCGCCTGTCCTACCAGCCGATCACACGGCAGTACCGGCTGTTGCTCAATGGTGTGCCGTTTTCCTTTCCCACCCTGGGTGAAGCCATCGATGCGCTCTCGCGCCTGCGTGGCTGGCGGGTCATGCCCCGTGATCGCGTGGCTCCAGGCACGGTCTATGAGGGCTGGCTGCGCATGCGCATCGAGACTGACCTGCTGCCGCGGTCGTTCCAGATCTCGGCGGCCACCGGCCGCGACTGGACGCCCCAATCTGAATGGAAGCGCTTTCCGCTCAAGCCGGAGACACCGAGAAGCGCACCGTGACGAACGCGCTGCGCTATGCGCTGTTCGTTTCGGTGGCGCTGGCCGCCGTACTGCTGACCTTGCTGGCATTGGCCAGCGGCAATGACCAACTGCTCGAGCGCCACTATCGCCTGCTGCTGGGCCTGAACATCGCGGTTGGTCTGGGTCTGTTGCTGCTCGCTGTCGAGCTGGCGCGCCGGTTATGGATACGCTGGCGGGCTGGCCTGTTCGGCACCCGCCTGATGGCCCGTCTGGCGCTGGCCTTCACGCTCATGACGCTTGCGCCCGTCTTGCTCATTTACATGGTCGCCGTGCAGTTTCTGGGGCGATCGGTCGAGTCCTGGTACGACGTCCCGATGGAGCGCGCGCTCGAGTCCGGTCTGACACTCGGGCGGGCGTCTCTCGACTCATTGCTGGGCGAGCTGCAAAGTCGGGCACGCAGCATGGCGGGCGAGTTGTCCGATCTGCCGGCCTCCCAATGGTCGGCAAGCCTGGATGACCTGCGTGATCGCGCGGGTGTGCAGGAAGCCCTCATCGTCAGTGGCACTGGGCGCATCGTGGCGGCCAGCGGCGGCAGCCTTACCCGCCTGCTCCCCGACCTGCCTTCGCCCTCGGCGCTGCGCGCTGCCCGCAGCGCGCGTTCGTATGCGGCAGCTGAGCCGGTCGGGGTGGCATCAGGAGATGGCGCAGAAGCTGGCGGGCCGCGTGGGCTGCGCATGCGGGTGATCGAAGCCATCGTGCAACCCGGGCGGCTGGGCGATGAAATGCGTCTGCTGCAACTGTTGCAGCCGGTGCCGCAAACCCTGGCTGGCAATGCCGAGGCGGTGCAGCAGGGCTGGCGCGACTACCAGGAGCTGGCGCTGGGCCGGGCCGGGCTCAAGCGCATCTTTCGCATCACGATGACCGTGACCTTGCTGCTCACGGTGTTCTCGGCGATTGCAGCTTCGTTTCTGCTGGCCGGCTGGATGACCGGCCCACTGGCGATGCTAGCCGCGGGTACACGCGCGGTGGCCGAGGGTGATTTTCGACCGGTCAAGGATTACTCGGGCCGCGATGAGCTGGGCGTGCTCACGCAATCGTTCAATGCCATGACCCGCCAGCTTGAAGAGGCACGCGCCCTGGTCGAGCACAACCAGCAGGAACTCGAGCGCGCCAACAGCTGGCTGGCGAGCGTGCTGGCCAACCTCACGGCCGGAGTGATCGTGCTGGACGAAGCGTTCCGGGTGTCGTTGGCCAATGCCGGGGCGCAGCGCATTCTGGAGCTGGGGGCCGAGCCGGTGACCGGTCGACTGCTCACCGAGCTGCCGCGCTTGAGCGAAGCCGGCCCGCAAATCCTGCAGGCCTTCGCCGACCTGGACGCCACTCAACAGCGTGCCTGGCAGCGTCAGCTGAGCTTTCGACGCGGACCCGACGAGGGCGTGGACGCCGCGCCCGCGCTGACCTTGCTGGTGCGTGGCGCCGCCCTGCCCGGCCCGCAGCGCGGCTGGCTGGTGGTGTTCGATGACGTGAGCGAAGTGGTCTCGGCGCAGCGCGAAGTGGCCTGGAGCGAGGTGGCGCGCAGGCTGGCACACGAAATTAAGAACCCGCTCACGCCAATTCAGCTCGCCGCCGAGCGGATGCAGCACAAACTGGCCGACAAGCTTCCCGCGCCCGATGCCGAATTGCTGGCCCGCAGTTCACGCACGATCGTCGAGCAGGTCGGGGCGCTCAAGCTGATGGTCGATGAATTCAGCGACTATGCCCGCTTGCCGGCCGCACGCCTGGCACCGATGTATCTGAACGGGCTGGTGCGCGGGGTGCTCGGTCTATACGCGCCGCTCGAAGCAGCAGGAGGTCTGCATGCGCAGCTTGAGCCCGATCTGCCGGCCATCTTGGGCGATGCCGGTCAACTGCGCCGAGTGGTGGTGAATCTGGTGAAGAACGCGCTGGAGGCCACCGAGCGTCAGACAGAGCGGCGGGTCGACCTGAAAACCGAAAGCGTGCTCCGCGCGGGGACGCTGGTGGGGGTGAGACTGCTGGTGAGCGACAGCGGCCCCGGGTTTCCGGCCACGACCCTGGCGCGGGCCTTCGAGCCCTATGTCACCACCAAGCCGAAAGGCACCGGATTGGGCCTGGCGATCGTGCGCAAGATCGCCGAAGAGCACGGCGCGCGGGTCGAACTGGCCAATCTCAGTGCCGAGGACGGAACGGTCCGGGGCGCCCAGGTCAGTGTGCTATTTACCAAGTTGGCAAAAAACGACGACAATTGCGGCATCCACACAACACTCGGGGCTGCCGACGCTGCCAAGGGGTCGCCCGCAGGGCTGCCCGACGCGCGGTCCGGGAACTAGGAACACATGGCCGACATTCTGGTCGTTGACGACGAAATCGGGATCCGTGAACTGCTCAGTGAAATCCTGGGCGATGAAGGGCACACCGTGCTGCTGGCCGAAAATGCGCGCCAGGCCCGTGAAGCCCGCCAGGGCAACAGTGTCGATCTGGTGCTGCTCGACATTTGGATGCCCGACACCGACGGCGTGACGCTGCTCAAGGAATGGGCGGCAGCCGGTTCGCTGAACATGCCGGTCATCATGATGTCCGGTCACGCCACCATCGACACGGCCGTCGAGGCCACCCGGATCGGCGCGCTCGACTTTCTGGAAAAGCCCATTTCCCTGCAAAAGCTGCTCAAAGCGGTGGAGCAGGCCCTGGCGCGCGCCAGGGCGCCTGTGGTGCCCGCGCGGGCCGCTCCGCTGATGGCCCAGCAGGGCACGGCGCAGGTCTATCAGCCGTCGGCCGCCCACACGCATGGCGCACCCACCATCACCGTGATGCCGCTGGGTCAGGCCCATTCCACGGCCAGCGCCCTGCACAGCGTGGCGCTTTTGACGGCGCCGGTCGCCGGTGTGGCGGGCATGCCAGCGTCTGCACGCGAACTGCCCCTGGACCTGCCCTTGCGCGAGGCGCGCGACGCCTTCGAGCGGGCCTACTTCGAACACCACCTGTCGCGTGAGCATGGCTCCATGACCCGAGTCGCTGAAAAGACCGGTCTGGAGCGCACGCACCTGTATCGCAAGCTCAAGCAGCTGGGCATCGATCTGTCCAAGGGCGCGTACCGCAAGAGCGGCCAGACGCAGCACTGAGCGCCTCTTAAAGGCCTGTCGTGAAGATCATCATCCTGGGTGCCGGCCGGGTGGGCGAGTCGCTTGCCGAGAGCCTGGTGTCGGAGCAGAACGACATCACGGTCATCGACAATGACGCGGGGCGCCTGGCCGCGCTGCAAGATCGCCTCGACTTGCGTACGGTGCACGGGCATGCGGCATCGCCGTCCACCCTGCGTGAGGCCGGCGCCGAAGATGCCGACATGCTGATCGCCACCACGCAAAGCGACGAAACCAACCTGGTCGCCTGCCACATCGCTGCGCAGTCCTTCAACGTCCCCAAGCGCATTGCCCGGGTACGCTCATCGGAATTTCAGGATCATCCTGAACTGGTGGGCGAAGGCGCGTTTTCAGTCGACCATCTCATCGTCCCCGAGAAGGCGGTCACCGACACCATCGCGCGGTTGGTCGAGTTCCCCGAAGCGCTGCAGGTGCTGGAATTTGCTGGCGGCAAAGTGAGCCTGATCGCAGTGCGTGCGTATGCAGGCGGCCACCTCGTGCAGCACCCCATCCGCGAAATTCGTGCCCATATTCCAAAGGTCGATTCGCGCATCGTGGCTATTTTCCGCGGCGACACCACGATCTACCCCGACGGCGACACCATGATCGAGCCGGGCGACGAGGTGTTCTTCCTCGCCGCTACGGAGCACATCCGCAGCGTGCTGACCGAGCTGCGCAAGATGGACAAGCCTGTGCGCCGCGTGATGATGGCCGGTGGCGGGCGCATCGGTTTGCGTCTGGCCAAGCAGCTGTCCGAGCGCCTGGATGTGCGCATCATTGAATCCAACCTCAAGCGCTGTGAGGAACTGGCGGCTCAACTGCCGTCGCGGGTGCTGGTGCTGCATGGGGATGCCACCGACGAGGACTTGCTGCAGGAAGAAGGTGTGGGCGATCTCGATCTCTTTTGCGCCCTCACGTCAGACGACGAGGACAACATCATGTCCTCGCTGCTGGCCAAGAAAATGGGTGCACGCCGGGTCATCGCTCTGGTCAATCGCCGGGCCTATGCCGATCTGGTCGAGGGCGGGCGCATCGATATCGCCATCGTGCCGGCGCAGGCCACGCTGGGCGAGCTGCTCACCCATGTGCGCCGCGGTGACGTCGCGGCGGTACACTCGCTGCGCCGGGGGGCCGCCGAAGCCCTGGAGCTGATCGCGCATGGCGACTCCAAGTCCAGCCGCGTCGTGGGGCGGCGCATCGAACAGATCGATCTGCCCGAGGGCGCCATCATCGGGGCGTTGGTGCGCGAGCGCGTGCCGGGGCGCGCCGAGGTGATCATTGCCCACCATGACACCGTCATCGAACCCGACGACCACGTGATCGTCTTCGTGGCCAAGCGCCAGATGATTCCTAAGGTGGAAAAGCTGTTCCAGGTCGGTGTCGGTTTCTTCTGAGCCCGTCCTGCCCGACGACTTCTCAGTCCTAAAGCTCAGTCCTAAAGCTAAGTCCTAAAGCTGCACGGTCTAGTCGGGATTCACCCTGCAGCAGCGCTTCGTGACTATCATCGCGCACCCTCGATCAGAGAGAAGGAGACCTTCCGTGACCTCAAACACTGGCAACCGCCGCAAATTCATCGCCACCGCAGGCGCCGCTTCGGGCGTCGCGCTGGGCTTTCCCGCCATCGTTAAGGCCCAGACCACTTCGCTGCGTTTCCAGAGCACCTGGCCGGCCAAGGACATCTTCCACGAGTACGCCAACGACTTCGCCAAGAAGGTCAACGACATGACCGGCGGCGAACTCAAGATCGAGGTGCTGCCTGCGGGCTCAGTGGTGCCGGCATTCGGCCTGCTCGACGCGGTCTCCAAGGGCACGCTTGACGGTGGCCATGGCGTGCTGGTGTATCACTACGGCAAGAACAATGCGCTCGCGCTGTGGGGCTCGGGCCCGGCTTACGGCATGGATTCCAACATGCTGCTGTCCTGGCACAAATATGGCGGCGGCAAGGAATTGCTTGCCAAGGTCTACGATGCCGTCGGCGCCAATGTGTACTCGTATCTGTACGGCGCCATGCCCACCCAGCCGCTGGGCTGGTTCAAGAAGCCCATCGCCAAGGCTGAAGACCTCAAGGGCCTGAAGTTCCGCACCGTGGGC
>CANHUQ010000112.1 GCA_947463885.1 Burkholderiales bacterium | reverse complement strand
TCCAGTTATCGGGCTGCCATTCGTCGGACTTGAGAACGGAATTTCAAGGCGTTTTACCGCCCGAACGGTCGATTCGACCACTCATGACCGGAATGTAAGGAGACGCCTACGCACGGTCAGGACTGGGAGGACTAGGCGTGCAGCCAAGCCCCGATGTTCTGACGATTGGCCAAGGTGAAGAATCAAATCCGTCACAACTAAGACACACCACCGAGGCCGCCATGGAACACAACGCTCAAGTCGATAACCGCTGGATGCCCGAGATTCGGGAAATCAACCTCTCTTACCTGATGCTCGCGCAAAGCATGGTGCGGTCAGACAAGGCTCAGGCAATGTTTTCGCTGGGCATCTCGGAGGCCGTGGCAGACATTCTGGGCGAACTCAGTGCTGCACAGCTGCTCAAGATCGCTGCCGGCAATATGATGATGTGCCGCTTCCGCTTCGACGACGAAGTGGTCTGGTCGCTGTTGTCTGAACACGGCAAGCGTGCCACCCCCGGTGTGGATGCGAATGCTGCGCGCCTGCACGCCAGCATCGTGATGGCCGGCAACTTCGCCGAGGCAGTCTGAGATGGCCGCCCGCAGCCTGCTCGCCGAGAACCGCCAGATTCAGCGCGCCATCGAGCTCATCCAGCTCGGCGCGCGGCTTCAGGTGCTGGAGTCCGAGACCGATCTGCCGTATGAGCGCCTGCTGCGTCTGTACAAGGAAGTGGCCGGTCGTTCTCCGTCCAAGGGTCAGCTGCCGTTCTCGACCGATTGGTTCATGACCTGGCAGCCGAATATTCACGCGTCGCTGTTTCTCAACATCTATGAGTATCTGCAGAAGTCGACTGACATTGAGTCGATCGATGCCATCGCGAAAGCCTGGCGGCTCTATCGCGATGAAGTGACCGCACATGGTGTGGAGCCGATGCTGTCGATCACGCGAGCCTGGCGGATGGTGAAATTTGTGGACTCGGGCATGTTGTGCCTGACTAAGTGCACGCATTGCGGTGGGCGCTTCGTCAATCACACGTATGAGCTGGATAGCCAGTTCACCTGCGGTCTGTGTGAACCCCCGGCCCGTGCAGGCAAGGCCCAAAAAGCAGGCGCGATCCACTGATCGCCCGTTCGTCCGACGGCGCGCACTCAAGATGAGGCGATGAGCGCCGTAATAGGACACGTGAGCGCCATGGCGGCGCTGCTTCACAGGGCCTGTCTCAATGTTTGTGATCGTCGGTTATATCGTCGTGCTGGTCGCGGTCTTTGGCGGATACACGCTGGCCGGCGGCAAGTTCGCAGTGATCATCAAGGCTGCGCCGATCGAGTTGTTCATCATCGGCGGTTCAGCCTTGGGTGCGTTCCTCGTAGGCAACAGCGCCAAGACGATCAAGTCAACGATGCGCGCCGTCCCCTCGCTGCTCAAAGGGTCCAAGTACACCAAAGCGCGCTACATGGAATTGATGGCGCTGCTCTACGAGCTGCTTGCCAAGGCCAGAAAAGAAGGCCTGATGTCGATCGAAGGGGATGTTGAAAACCCTGGTGAATCGGCACTCTTCAAGAAATTTCCGAACATCTCGGCTGACCATCATCTGGTGGAGTTCATCACCGACTACCTGCGCATGATGGTGTCGGGCAACATGAACTCGCATGAGATTGAAAATCTCATGGATAACGAGATCGAAACGCATCATCACGAAGCGCATACCCCGATGAACGCCATTCAGGCCATCGGTGACGGCCTGCCTGCATTCGGCATCGTTGCGGCAGTGTTGGGGGTGGTGAAGACCATGGCCTCGGTCGGCCAGCCTCCCGCGGTGCTCGGACAAATGATTGCCGGCGCGCTGGTCGGAACATTCCTGGGGATCCTGCTGGCGTACGGGTTTGTGAGCCCGCTGGCCAAGCTGCTGGAGCAAAAAGCCGAGGAATCGAGCAAGGAGCTGCAGTGCGTGAAGATCACGCTGCTGGCCAGCCTTCAGGGCTATGCCCCCGCGATTGCCGTGGAGTTTGGGCGCAAGGTGCTGTTCTCGACCGAACGGCCGTCGTTCCAGGAACTCGAAGCCCACGTCAAGAAGAAGGCCTGATCCATGGCAGCCACCGATAAGAAGATCCAGCCGATCGTCATCAAGCGGGTCAAAAAGGGCGGCGGTCACGGTCATCATGGCGGCGCCTGGAAGATTGCCTATGCCGACTTCGTGACGGCCATGATGGCCTTCTTCCTGTTGATGTGGCTGTTGGGCTCCACCACCAAGGGCGACCTGCAGGGCATTGCCGATCACTTCAATACGCCCCTGCAAGTGGCGATGGGCGGCGGCTCCGGCTCTGGTGACAGCTCGAGCATTCTGAAAGGCGGTGGTGAAGATCTGACCCGCACCGTGGGCCAGGTCAAGCGTGGCGATGTGGAGCAGCAGCGACGCAGCGTGAATCTGCAGAGCATGCCAGCCGATGCACAGCGCGCCGAAGCTCAGGGCCGTCGGGTCAAGGCCAAAGTCGATGAGGCGCTGGGCAACAATCCGCGGCTGCGTGAACTGCGTTCGCAGGTCCGCATGGATGTGACGACCGAGGGGCTGCGCATCCAGATCGTGGATGACCAGAACCGACCCATGTTCGACTCCGGTTCTGCCGTGGTCAAACCCTACATGCGCGATCTGCTTCGGGAAATTTCCCGGGTCCTTAATGATGTGGATGCACGCATCACACTGACCGGCCATACCGATGCAGCGCCGTTTTCTGGGGGCGAACGCGGCTATTCGAATTGGGAGCTGTCGGCTGATCGGGCCAATGCCTCGCGGCGTGAGCTGATTGCCGGGGGCATCGATGAAGGAAAAATCCTGCGTGTGGTGGGCCTGGCGTCGGTGCTGCCGCTGGATGCAGCCGCGCCCAATGCGCCGATCAATCGACGCATCTCAATCCTGGTGATGAACAAGGGCGCCGAGCGTCGCCTGCTCATCGGCACCGAGCTTCAGGCCAGTGATGCCGAGACCGTTGAAGGCGCGCTGTCTCGGGCGGGGCAGGGGACCGCACCACCGGCTACCACCGCCAGCACACCGGCCGGCGCTGACACCGCACGCTGAGGCCGCACGCTGAGGCCGGCTGGCCGGCACGCCAGCCGCCACGTGAGTCCTGATTGCGATCACCGATCACCGATTACCGATGCAGCGATGCAGCGATGCAGCGATGAGTCGCCGTGCCTCGACCAGCCACTGATCGATCCGTCCCTCATTGACACGCTGTGCTGGCCCTGAAGGCCGCGATAGTTCGAATTCTGAATGCGCACACACGCAGTCACCGCTCGTCGCCGCAGCGGCGCCGTCCAGGGCGTACAGCGCAAATGAAGCGGGGCAATACCCCGCTATTTGATGGGCTCGATCACGACTGTAGAGACACAATGTCGCTACGGATTCTTATCGACGGCCATGTCTGATTCTTCAGAAGATCGCGACGAACGGCAGTTACCCGCCTCTGAGCGGAAACTGCAAAAAGCACGTGAAGACGGGCAGGTTCCCCGTTCCCGCGAGGCTGCACACGCCGCCGCGCTGATGGCCGCCTGCCTGACCATGGCGCTCTACGGTCCTGCGTTTGCGCAGCGCACCCTCGATCTGGTGCGCTCGGCCCTGCGGTTTGATCGCGCGCTGACCCGTGATCCGCAACTCGCGCTGACCGCTGCTGGCACGCTGGCCGGCGAAGCGCTCATGGCCGTGTTGCCCGTGCTGATTGCCCCGATTCTTGCGGCCACCCTGGCTACCCTGGCCGTTGGCGGCCTGGTGTTCACCTTCAAGCCAGTCACCCCGGATCTCACCCGTCTGGACCCGATGAAGGGGCTGGGTCGCATCTTCTCTAAAAACGCACTGGTCGATCTGGGCAAGCTGGCCTTGATTGCACTGGCTGTCGGACTGGTCGGCGCCTGGATTGTGAGCGACGGACTGCATCGCTTTGCGGCCTATGCTGGCATGCCGCTGCCGGCCGCCTTGGCTGCCGCTGGATCCGACCTGCGTTCGGGTCTGTTCGCTGTGTTCGGTGTGGTGCTGGTGGCTGCGCTGGCCGATGCGCCGCTGCAGATGTTTCGCCATCGCAAGGAGTTGATGATGACTCCCCAGGAGGCCAAGCAGGAATACAAGGAATCCGAGGGCGACCCCCACATCAAGGGCAAGCGCCGTCAGATGCAGCGCGAGATGAGCCGCGGCCGCATGCTCGCTGAGGTGGCGCAGGCCAATGTCGTGGTGACCAACCCGACGCACTATGCGGTGGCCTTGCGATATGACGAGAACGGCTCGGGTGCACCACGTGTGGTGGCCAAAGGTGCTGACCTGATGGCTGCGCGCATTCGCGAGCTGGCTGCGCAATCCAATGTGCCGCTCCTTGAAGCCCCGCCGCTGGCACGTGCCCTGTACAAGCACGTCGAGATTGACCAGGAAATTCCCGCCGCGCTGTATGCAGCCGTGGCGCAGGTGCTGGCCTGGGTCTACCAGCTTGAGCAGTTCGCATCCGGGCGCGGTGTGCGTCCGAAAGAACCGGGCATCGCAGTCCCTGCCGGCATGGATCCTCTGGAGTCTGATCGATGAGCGCACGCGTGCAACCTTCCTGGTTGCCTTTCCCGCTGCCTAATCCGCGTGCCCTGGGCGCGCCGGTGCTGATCCTGCTGTTGCTGGCCATGCTGGTACTGCCGCTGCCGGCCTTTTTGCTCGACGTGTTCTTCACCTTCAACATTGCTGTGGCCTTGCTGGTGCTGCTGGTGTCGGCCTACACCGTCAAGCCCCTGAGCTTTGCAGCGTTCCCGACCGTGCTGTTGCTCACCACCATGCTGCGGCTGGGCCTGAACGTGGCCTCCACCCGCGCCATTCTCATGCACGGCCATACCGGCACCGAGGCGGCCGGCAAGGTCATCGAATCTTTTGCCCATTTCCTGATCGGCGGCAATCTGGCGGTTGGCCTGATCGTGTTCGCGATCCTGACGGTCATCAATTTCGTGGTGGTCACCAAGGGCGCTGGCCGCATCGCAGAAGTGTCGGCACGCTTTGCTCTGGATGCCATGCCCGGCAAGCAGATGGCCATCGATGCCGATCTGAATGCAGGTCTGATCGATGAGAAAGAAGCACGCCGCCGCCGTCTGGAAGTGGGCCAGGAAGCCGACTTCTTCGGTTCCATGGACGGTGCCTCGAAGTTCGTACGGGGCGACGCCATCGCCGCCATGATGATTCTGGTCATCAATATTCTGGGCGGCCTGGCTATTGGTCTGATTCAGCACAACCTGCCGCTTGAGCGCGCGCTCTCCAACTATGTGCTGCTGGCAGTAGGCGATGCGCTGGTCGCACAGATTCCGTCGCTGGTGATCTCGCTGGCTGCAGGCCTGATCGTGTCGCGCGTGGGCGATGAAGACGATATCGGTGGGCAAGTGGGCAAGCAGCTGTTTGCGATGCCCAATGCGCTGGGTCTGACCGGCGGCGTGCTGGCGTTGCTGGGCATCATCCCCGGCATGCCGCATGTAGCCTTCCTGATGCTGGCCGGCGCCTGCGGCTGGGCCGCCTGGTGGCTGTCCAAGCAGCAAAAGGCCCAGGTTGCCGAGCAGGCGCTGGCGGATCAGCCGGTCGTGGCCACACCGTCTAACGAAGCCAGCTGGGAAGACGTGGTTCCGGTGGACTTGCTGGGTCTTGAAGTGGGCTATCGGCTGATTTCGATGATCGAGCGCAACGAGGCGAGCGACCTGCTTACACGCATCAAGGGCGTGCGCAAGAAGTTTGCGAACGAAGTGGGCTTTCTGCCTCCCGCCGTGCATATCAAGGACAACCTCGAGCTCAAGCCCAATGGCTATCGCGTGACCCTGAAGGGCGCCGTGGTGGGCGAAGGCGAGGTCTTCCCGGATCGGTTCCTCGCGATCAACCCTGGTCATGCCATGTTGCAACTGCCAGGGCCTGCCACGCAGGATCCGGCCTATGGTCTGCCGGCCACGTGGATTGATGAACCGGGCCGCGATGAGGCACAGATGGCGGGCTACACGGTGGTGGATGCACCGACCGTGATTGCCACGCATCTGAATCACCTGATGGGCGTACATGCGAGCAAGCTGCTGGGCCGCGCCGAAGTGCAGCAGCTGCTCGATCACCTGTCCAAGTACGCCGGCAAGCTGGCCGAAGAAGTGGTGCCCAAGCAGGTCGCGCTGCCAGTGCTGCAGAAAGTGCTGCAGAACCTGCTCGATGAGCAGGTGCACATTCGTGATCTGCGCACCATCGTGGAGAGCCTGGCCGAGCATGCGGGGCGTACCCAGGATGCGGGCGATCTGACCCGCGAAGTGCGCGTAGCGCTGGCGCCTGCCATTGTCGACCTGATCTACGGCCCGGTGCAGGATCTGGAAGTCATTGCCTTCGATCCGAACCTGGAAAACCTGCTGGCGCAAGCGTTGGCGCCGGGTGCAGCCGGCGCGCTGGAGCCCGGTGTGGCTGATCTGGTGGTGAAGGCGACCAGCGAGGCGGCCGGTCGCCAGGAGCAGTCGGGTGTGCCGGCCTGCCTGCTGGTGCCCGATCGCATTCGCGTGCCGGTGGCACGTTTGCTCAAGAAGGGTGCGCCGCGTCTGCGCGTCCTGGGTCACGCGGAAATACCTGATACCCATTCGATCCGGATTGGCCGGATCATCGGAGAAGCAGCATGAACGTGAAGCGATTCGTTGGCAGGACGGCACGCGATGCCATGCGCAAACTGCGCGATGAGCTCGGTCCCGATGCGCTGGTGCTGGCCAACCGACCCTGCGCAGAAGGCGTGGAGATGCTGGCTGCAGTGCCCGATGCAAGCGGCGCGATTCAGGACCTGCCCGAAGGCCCGCCCACCATGTTTGCACCGACGTACGACGATGAGCCGGCCGATACCCTTGGTGCTGCCCAGCGCGATGCGGCTGCGCGCACGCCGCCGCCCATGAGCACGGTGTCGTTTCAGGACTATGTGCGTCAGCGCCTGCGCGATCGGCTGCGGGCTCCGGAGGCTGCGCCTGCTGGCACGCCAGTGCCGGTCTCGTTTGCATCCGCGCAGTCGGCGCCTGCTCAATTCGCATCGCCCCGCGCTGCGAAGATGCCCATGGCTGCTTCACCTTTCTCATCCGCTGCAAGCGCCGGTGCCCAGCCGAGCATGGCAGGCGCGTTCGACACATCACGCCAGGTGCCAGCCCCGAGCGCATCGGCTGCTTCGATGGGCCAAGCGCGGGTGGCCACGGCAACCGAAGCAGCCGGGCTTGAATTTGATTTTGGTGCCGCACGGCCTGCTGCCCGTCACCCCGATACCGATGCGCTCTTTGCCGAGATGCAGGCGCTGCGCGGCATGATCAGCCAGCAGTTCGATGCCATGCGTTTCTTCGATGAAGTCGCGCGCAGCCCCATCCAGTCCCAATTGCTACGTACCCTGGTCGAATCGGGCTTTTCGCTCAAGCTGGCGCGTTCGGTCGTCGGGCGCTTGCCGGTGGATTACTCGGTGGCACAAGCCACTGTCTGGCTGTCCAAGATTCTTGCGCGCAACCTGCGCAGCGTGCCGCATGCCGACACCTTCGGGGGCGGCGGCGTGTTTGCGCTGCTCGGTCCCACTGGTGTGGGCAAGACCACGACTACGGCGAAAATCGCAGCACAACACGTGCTGCGCCATGGTCCGCAGTCGGTGTCGCTCATTACGGTGGACACCTACAGAATGGGCGCACACGATCAGCTGCGCGCTTTCGGTCGCATCCTCGGTGTGCCCGTGCATGTGGCACACGATGCAGAAGCTCTAGCCGATCTGGTGCGCTCGCGCGACAGCCGTCAGTTGGTCCTGATCGACACCGTGGGCATGGGGCATCGCGATGAGCGCATCGCCAGTCTGCTCTCGATGCTGCCCGGCGAGGCGGTGCGTCGGGTAGTGGTGGCTAGCTGCGCTGCCCAGGCCGAGACCATTGATGAATCGTTGCGTGCCTATGATGCAGCGCAATCCGAAGGTGTCATCCTCACCAAGCTGGATGAAGCCGCACGACTGGGTGGCGCGCTGGATTGCCTGCTGCGCAACAAGCTGCCGCTGCTCGGTTGGTCGGATGGTCAGCGTGTTCCTGAAGACTGGCAACAGGCCGACCCGGACGCCCTGGTGCGCCGAGCGTTGCACACCGCACGCACGGGTGCCTTTGGTCTGCAGGACGAAACGCTGCCCACGCTGTTCGGTATGGCCAGCAGCGCACAAGGACAGATGACCCATGCTTGAGCCCGGTCAGGATCAGGCGAGCGGCCTGCGCCGCTTCATGAGCCGCCGCACGGCGCAAATTTTGCCGGTGGCTGGCTCAGGCGAGCACCCGGGCTATGTGGTGCGTCTGGCGCAATCCTTGTGTGACACGGGTCTGCGGGTGGCACTGGTCACCGATTTCGACCAGGAGCTCGAACAGGCTTTACAGGGCCGCCCACGCAAGGGCTTCGTCGCCTTGCATGCGATTGAAATCGGTCAGGGATTGAGTGCTCTCACAACGCTGAGCGAGCAGTGCGACATCACGCTGGTGGCTGTGGACGACGCCCGACTGGCGCGCGGCCTGAGCTTGCCGGCACACGAGGCCGTGGTGGTCTCGGGCTCGGGCCCTGAAGCGATTGCCACCTCGTACGCGCGCATCAAGGCCTTGGTGGGCTTGGGTTCGATCCGTGAGGTGTGTACCCTGTTCGATCGCGTCAGTGCTGGCGAGGCTGCCCGCAGTGGTCATCGGCGGCTGGCGCAGGCCACATCAAAATTTCTCGGTGTTGATCTGGCGTTCGTGGGTGCAGCGCCCGAGCCTTGGGTGCCAGGGGGGTATCGACCTCTGGCCGAAGCCCTCGCTGACTGGACCCGGTACCGTATTCCGAGGACACCCGCATGTCTGCCGCATTGACCCAGGGAGGCGCAATGTATACCGCCCGCGGAACGCTCGACCGTTCTGCTGCTGTGAAGCAATACGCACAACTGGTGCGACGGCTCGCCTCGCAGATGATGGCGCGCCTGCCTGCGAACGTAGAGATCGACGATCTGGTGCAGGCCGGCATGATCGGTCTGATGGATGCGCTCAATCGCTATGAGGTGGGTCATGGCGCGCAGTTCGAAACCTTTGCCACGCAGCGTATCCGCGGGGCCATGATCGACGAGCTGCGCGGCGCAGATTGGCTGCCACGCTCGGTGCGGCGCAGTCAGCGCACGATCGACACCGCCATTCATGCAGTCGAGCAAAAGCTCAAGCGCTCCGCGACCGAAGCTGAAGTGGCTGCGGAAATGGGCGTGGGCGTCGGCGAATACCAACAGATGCTGGGCGATGCGCGCGGTGCCCGTCTGGTCTACCTGGACGAATTGACCGGGGAAGATTCCGAGGACGGGTTCCTGGATCGCCATGCTGGTGACGAAGACGCCGACCCGATGAAAGTGTTGGGCGACGAACGTTTTCGCGGCGCGTTGGTGGCGGCCATTGCAGCGTTGCCTGAGCGCGAAAAACAGGTCATGGGCATGTACTACGAGCACGACATGAATCTGAAGGAAATCGGCGCGGTGCTCGGCGTGACCGAATCCAGGGTCTGCCAGCTGCACAGTCAGGCGGTCTCGCGTTTGCGCTCGAAATTAAAATATTGGTAAGGTGACTGCGAGGCGGTGCTGTGGAGCAGTGATGATTCCTTCTTTGATTCGGCGGGTCCGATTGGGCGTAGCCGCTGACGCAAGCAGCACGGGCGCGCAGCCTGACAGCGTACACAGCCCGGATGAATCGACTCACGCAGTCGTCCTCGTCGATCTGGCCAGACACGCGGGCGCGTTGGGCCTGGAGCTGGCCGAACTGAGCGGCACGATCGAAGATCTGGCCGCCACTAGTGCACTGCAAAGCAGCAATTGCCGCACGCTGGCAGGCGATATCGACGGCATTCATCGTGCCAACCGCGCCATTGCCGAGGCCACCGAGTCCAGTCGCCATGCAGTGGGTGAGGCACGCGATGCGGTCACCGCGGTGGCTGAGGGCGTGGTGGGGGCCATGCTCAGCCTGAAGGAAGTTTCGCAGGCGGCCGCGGAAATCACACAAATTGCATTGCAAACCCGGCTCGTGGCGTTCAATGCCTCGGTCGAGGCCAAGCGTGCCGGCGAGGCCGGGCGCGGATTCGCCGTGGTCGCCGATGCCGTCAAGGATCTGGCAGCCAAAGTGGAGCAGTCCTCCAAGCTCATCATGAGCACGGTCATGCAACTGGATCGGCGCATCGATGACCTGTCGCGAGAAATTCGCGCAGACCAGGGCACCGACAGCGCGTTTCATGCGGCGCTGGCGCGTGTCGAAGCCTCCACGCAGCGCATCGCATCGGCGGCTCACGAAAACGTCGACACCTGCGCATCGGTGCTCGGTGCCGTCAACGTGTTGTCGGGGCAGGTCGATTCCACCGCGCAGGGGCTGGCGGGTGCGCGCACGCGTGCCGTGGGCATGCTGGGTGCGTCTGAATCGATGATCGAGCTCACGGCATCCAGTGGCGCACCTTCGGTGGACACCCCTTACATTGAGCGTGGCATTGAAATGGCGCGCGATATTTCAGCGCTGCTCGAGCAGGCGATTGCGCAAGGGCGTATCACGCTGGCCGATTTGTTCGATGAGCGCTATCAACCGGTCACGGGCAGCGACCCGGTGCAATACACCACGCGCTTTACCGCGCTCACCGATCAGCTGCTGCCCGAGCTGCAGGAGGCGGTGGTGGCGTCTTTGCCTAAGGTCGTGTTTTGTGCCGCGGTCGATCGCAATGGCTATCTGCCCACCCACAACCTGGCATTCTCGCGCCCGCAGGGCAAAGACCCGGTCTGGAACGCTGCGCATTGCCGCAATCGGCGCATTTTTGATGATCGTGCAGGGTTGGCTGCGGCACGCAGCACCCGCCCCTTCTTGCTGCAGACCTATCGCCGAGACATGGGCGGCGGACAGTTTGCGATCATGAAAGACCTGTCGGCACCGATCGTGGTGCAGGGCAGGCACTGGGGCGGATTGCGGATCGCCTACCGGACCTGATTGACTACGCACACGGCAACCCTGGGACGTTCAGTTTTTCCGGCTCCTGGATGGGTGCATCTAGCCACCTGGCGGACGAGCGGCTGAAGCAGACGGCGATCGACAGCATCAATGTTTACCTGCCGCATATTCGTGCGGG
>CANHUQ010000111.1 GCA_947463885.1 Burkholderiales bacterium | reverse complement strand
GTAGAAGATGGCCTTCGAGCCGGACAGTCGGCTGGCCAGCAGATCGACCGTGGCGTTGTGGTAGCCATACTCGAAGAACGTCTCGATGGCCGCCCGCACGATCAGGTCTTTTTTATAGGCGCTGACATCTTCGCGCATGCCGGGTGTGGCGCCAGCAGCGCCCGGGGCACGCCGTTCGGCCTCAAGGAAGGACGTTGAACCAGCGACCCTGCCCACGGCAGGCGATTTGATGGGACGTGGCAAGGAGGGCACCGGGCACTAAAGAAAGACCTCAGCCAAAAACCTAAGCCACTCAGCATAGGTCTGACAGCGATCGTTCCATCATAGCATTGGGGTTGCCGGGCGCCGCAAGGGCGCGCTGCGAGGAATGGCCCTCCAGACCGATCGAAGGCTGAGGCCGATCGAACGTTGAGGTCTATCGAAGGTTGATGCCTATCAAAGGACGTGCTCTGCACCGACTGGCTCAGGCCGGGCAGAGAAGGTCCTGAGCACATCCAGCCGACGACTGGCATCGCTGAAGTCGAGCACCTCCAGGCGGCCGTCGGCATGTTCCACCAGTGCCGTCAGGCTCTCGACCCAGTCGCCGTCGTTGCAGTAAAGAATGTCCCCAATCTGTCTGATTTCGGCGTGATGAATGTGGCCGCAGACCACGCCTTGCACGCCTCGCTTGCGGGCCTCGCGTGCGACCGCCTGCTCAAAGTCGTTGACATAGCTGACGGCGCGTTTGACCTTGAGCTTGAGGTACTGCGACAGGCTCCAGTACGGCAGACCCAGCCTTGCCCGCGCGACATTGAGCCAGCGGTTGGCCTTCAGCGCCCACTCATAGGCCGTATCGCCCAAGTAGGCCAGCCACTTTGCGCACTGAATCACGCCGTCGAAGAGGTCACCGTGCACGACCCAGAGCTTGCGCCCGTCGGCATTCACATGGATGCAGTCCTCGACGACTTCGACACCGCCGAATGTGTGGGCAATGTAGCGGCGGGCAAATTCATCATGATTCCCCGGCACAAACACCACACGCACGCCCTTACGCGCCTTGCGCAAAATTTTTTGTACAACGTCGTTGTGTGACTGCGGCCAGTACCAGTTCTTGCGCAGCTGCCAACCGTCGATAATGTCACCTACGAGGTAGAGCGTCTCGCAATCCAGCCGCCGCAGAAACTCCAGGAGCGCCTCGGCCTGACAGCCTGCCGTGCCCAGGTGAATATCTGAGATCCAAGCGGTACGGACCCGAATGGTGTCCTGGGGCGGATCGAATAAGCTGAATGCGTTCATCGATGCTCCCGATGTGCGGGCCGGCCCCGGCGCAGCCTCATGCGAAGCTGGCCTCGGGTAGCGCCTGTGTGGCCTGTCCGCTGCTCTGGAGAATCCTGAACAGAATGTCGGGCACCTCGAAGATCGCCCGATTCTGAATGCGCCCCACGTTGTCGGCGAGCTTGTCCAGGCGTGCGATCACCGACAGGACCGCAGGCCGCAGCAGGCGCGTGGACTGCACGACCGCCCCGACGTCCTGTTCTTCGATCCACTGCGTATTGAACCGCTCCTGCGGCATGGTCCACGCGTCACGGAAGGTGACGACCGGCAGTCCGCATTGCAGGGCTTCGCTGAGCGCGCCCGGTCCGGGCTTGCCGATGAAGTAATCGGCTGCGCGCATCATGCGCCCGACCTCGGTGGTGAAGCCCAGGGCTGCATGCGGCGCTGAGCGTTCGAGTTGGCTCAAGGTTTCAGCCAACGCCTGGTTGTGGCCACACAGGAAAATGAGCTGCTGATCGTCCAGGGCGTGCGCGATGCGCAGCATCCGCGATGAGCCGTAGCCGCCGAACATCACCAGCCCAGTGGGGCGATCCGGGTCCAGGCCGAGCGCCAGCCGCTCCTTGCGCCGGTCCCGGTGGCTGCGCTGATAAAAGTCGGGCCGGATGATCATGCCGCTGGTGCGGTGGATCACGCTGTCCGCGTAGCCCGCGGCGCGAGCCTGGTCTTCGCTGCGCTGTGTCCCGCACACCAGATGCGCATCGAGGCCGGGCTCGATCCAGAAATGTGGCGGCAGATCAGCCATGTCGGTCATGACCGTCACGAAGGGCACGTGGGGATGAGCCTGCTGCAGCGACTGCCTGAGGGCGCGATTGAAATTCGGTACCAGAGAGACGACTAGGTTGGGCGCCGTGTGATCGGCCCAATGTTGACGCAGTGCCTTGAGCAACCAGGTATGGCTGGCTCGGATGGCGGTCTGCATGACGCGCAGCTCCGCGCCCAATCCTAAGGTCCAGCCCCGCTCAAGCCGCCAGTTGTACAGATCTTCCGGCATCTTGCCGGTGAGATGAGTAAAGCGCTGCTGGGGGTCCAGTGCGTGCATCAGATGGACCATGCGCACCGTCCATGTGGGATGTTGCGTGCGCAGGGCTGACTGCAGGGCCAAGGCCGCGGCTCGGTGTCCGCCGCCTGCATCGAAATACACCAGATCAATGGTCGTCATATGTCCGCAGATATTGGCGAAGCGAGATGACGCCGCATTGACGCGACGATGACATTTTCGATGCAATTAGCCGGGATCAGGCAGTCGCAGCAGCGGCGCTCCAGCCTTGATCCGCGCTCCGGGCAGGATGCCTGGCGCCAGCGAAACGCCGCGCGGTGCGAGCACGATGATGGTTGAGCCGTGCTCGAACCAGCCCATCTCTTGGCCACCCCGAAAGCTGGCCTGCTGTGCGAATTCGGTGGGCCCGTCGCGTCGTGCGTGCAGGACCAGGTCCAGCCAGTGCAGCCGGATGCCAGCCACCAGAATCGCAGCGACTGGCACCAGTGCAATGGGTAAACCACTGTGCGCCAAGCGCAGACGGACCACCGCGCGCTCATTGCGGCAGAACAGCCGCTCGACTCTGGCCAGCGCAATCGGGTTGACGTTCCAGGTGTCGCCATCGATGTGTGTGACATGGTCGACGCGGCAGTCATGGGGCGCATGGAATCGGTGATACATCGCCGAGGTCAGACGCAGGGTCACATACATGCCGCCGCAAAACGCAGCACTGTCCTGGGTGGGCCCCATCAGTGCATTCAGGGTGTAGGGCATGCCCTTGGCTTGCAGCATCAGCTCATCGTCGATCGCACCGCATGCGCCCACGATGCCGTCGCTTGGGCTTGCCAGGGTGTGCGCATCGTGATGGAAGGTCCGCGCGCCCGGCTTCAATGCACGGGTGAAGCATGCGTGCAGGCTGCGATAGCGGCGCGGCTCGGCTTCCGACAGGTCCAGATCCGTGAAGAGCTTCCAGGTGCGGATACAGGCGGCGGCGAACCACGGATGCTCGATCTTGCTCAGCCGGCCCATCCAGCGGGTCAGCAGGATGCGGGGAACGCGATTGGTCAACAGGAAATTCACGTCCTCGTGCATGACGAGCCGGCGAAGGGCGTGCAGCTTCATGGGCGCGTGGCACTCATCGAAAAGGATTCATCGGTTAAAGGTCGTTCATCGGGCTGTCAATTCAGGTCGGTAGACACGCGTGATGTCCTCAAGGAGTTCCGTATGCAAGACACCGTGCTGACCACCGTGGCCGCCGCCACCGCGTTGGCTTATCTGGCCAACCGTGCGCGCCATCGACTGACGTTGTCGCGCGCCAAGCACCGATCGCTGGCTGGCCATGTGCGCATCTCCAAGCTGCTGGCAGCGCGCATTCCGGGTTATGCGTACGACGCCGAGCGTTTTTTTGATTCCGATGGCGCATCGGCCGAGGTCGTCGCATTGCGAAAGGCCGGGTTCGATGCGCTGTGCGGTGACTTTGCTGCCCGGTTTCCCATGAGTGCGCAAATGACTGCGCGCGCGCGCGAGTCGATGTCCGATCTGCAGTTCACTGCGGCTTATCGCGTCCCGTTCCAGTACAGCCCGTACTTGCGCAGTCGTCTGAGCGTGGGTGGCTTCGTGAAGGCCTCCGAGGGCACGATGGTCGAGGACCTCGATGGCAATCACTTTCATGATCTGACCGGATCGTATGGGGTGAACCTGCTCGGCTACGACGTCTACCGTGAACTGATCGATGAGGGCGCGAACCGGGTCCGTGCGTTGGGCCCAGTCCTGGGCGCGCTGCATCCATGCGTGGTGGGCAATGTTGAACGGTTGCGGGAGCTGTCCGGGTTGGACGAGGTGACGTTCCACATGTCGGGCACCGAGGCCGTGATGCAGGCAGTGCGTCTGGCGCGCTATCACACCGGAAAGCGTCACATCGTGCGGTTCGCAGGCGCTTACAACGGCTGGTGGGAAGATGTGCAGCCCGGCCCGGGCAACCCCTCGCGAGTGCGCGATACCTACACGCTGGCCGAGTGCAGCGAACGCACGCTCAAGGTACTGCGCACCCGTCGTGACATTGCCTGTGTGCTGATCAACCCCCTGCAATCGTTGCACCCGAACAAAGCAGCGCCTGCTGACTCGTCGCTGGTCGACAGCGCGCGTCAGGCGGGAGTTGATCGTGAGCAGTACGCGCAATGGCTGAGGCAGGTGCGCGAGGTGTGCACGCAACGCGGCATCGTTTTTATTCTGGACGAAGTGTTCACGGGTTTTCGTCTGGCGCGGCGCGGCGCGCAAGAGTATTTCGGCGTGCAGGCCGACCTGGTCACCTATGGCAAGACGCTGGGTGGCGGATTGCCGGTTGGCGTGGTGTGCGGTGCGGGCCATCTGATGCGACGCTTCAGAGAGGACCGACCCGCTGACTTGTGCTTTGCTCGAGGCACCTTCAATGCCCATCCGTATGTGATGGGCTCGATGAGTGCATTCCTGGATCTGATCGAAAGCGACCGGGGCCGCGCTGTGTATGACGGGCTGGATGCGCGCTGGAGCGGCCGTGCCGAGCAGCTCAACGCCGCGCTGGCCGCGCGCGGACTGCCTGTGCAGGCGGCCCATCTGTCTTCGATCTGGACGGTGTTGTACCGGACCCCATCGCGTTACAACTGGATGCTGCAGTTTTATCTGCGCCAGCAGGGGCTCGCTCTGAGCTGGGTGGGATCGGGGCGACTGATCTTCAGCCTGAACTACGACGACGCGGCGTTTGCCGATGTGGTCGAGCGTTTCGTGAAGGCCTGCGAAACCATGCAGGCCGATGGATGGTGGTCGGGGCCGGATCAGGACAATCGCAGCATCCGGCGTTCGATCTTCCGCGAGATGCTGCAAAGACGTTGATGGGCGCGGCTCAATGCCGCGCATGCGGCATGGGGTCGATCAGTTCGCCGCGCATCAGCGCGAGGGGCGCGCGCCAATACAGCTTCACGTCGTGGAACGGATCAGTGACGATCTTGAGTGCCCAAACCAGCCCGGTGCGCAGACTATGCGAGCGCCACAGCTGCATCACGCGCAGGAAGATACCGCTGACGCCCAGGACAAACCACGCCATCCCGACGTCATGCAAGTATTCCTTCAGTCCGACAGCGGGTTCGATCAGCCCACCGAGCGACGGACTGATCCACAGCAGCAAGGGTAGGCCGGCCCACGCACCCATGAGAACGATCTTGCGTCGGATGTTGTAGCCGATCTTGACGGCTTCCTTGTACTCGTCCGTGACTTGATTGACGGTGTCGAAGCCGCGCGGTTCAAAGAAGAAGTGCCCCGACTGGCGTGTGGTCATCGACACGCTCCACGCGAGCAGTGCCGCCCAAGCGGGATCCACCCAGAGCAGCCCGTACGCAACGATGAAGCACAGTGCGCTGATCAGATGCAGGGTCTGATTGATGCGGCTGTGATGATAGAAACGATGGTCGTCCCAGCGCTGTTCGGCCAGTTCAGTGCGTAGCGGTTTCAATGCGCAAGCTCCGTGCTCAAAATGTCCAGCATGACGCCATCGGATGAACTCTCGATGACCGGGTGTCACAACCGAGACATATGGCGGTCTGATCGGCGAACGAAACTGTCACGATGCGCGCACAGTCTGTCATCGTCCGGTTGCATGAGTGCTGCACGATGTGCGGATGAATGTTGCGACCGGATCGGTGAAGTCACCGGCTCAGAAGTCACCAGCACAGAAGGCTGGTGCGCTGTCTGCAGGGGGTGCCCTGCGCATCGCGGTGATCACCGAGACCTGGCCCCCCGAGGTCAATGGGGTGGCCATGAGCATTGCGCGTGTCGTCGAGGGGCTGCTTGAGCGTCAGCACGACGTGCAGCTGATTCGCCCTCGACAGCGTACGGCCACGGTGCAGGCACAAGCGCTCTTGGAGCACCCCGGGCTTGAGGAAATCCTGTCTCCCAGTCTGCCCATTCCAGGTTATTCGAGCTTGCGCATGGGGCTGGCTTTCGGACTAGGGCTCAAGCGTCGTTGGCTGCAGGAACCGCCCGATGTGGTGCATCTGGCCACCGAGGGCCCGCTTGGCTGGTGGGGGCTGCAGGTCGCCCGATCGCTTGGTCTGCCGGTGTCATCCGACTTTCGAACAAACTTTCACGCCTACAGCCTGCACTACGGACTGGCCTGGCTGCACAAGCCGATCGCCCGTTATCTGTGCCATTTCCATAACCAGACATTGCTCACGATGGTCCCGACCGACGGCCTGCGCCAGCAGCTGCACGAGCGTGGCTTTCGCAATGTGGAGGTGGTGGCGCGGGGTGTCGATACCGTTCAGTTCCACCCCGATCGTCGCTCGCTCGCCCTGCGCGATGCATGGGGCGTGCCAGATCCGAGCGCACCGGTCGTGGCGTGCGTGGGCCGGCTTGCGGCGGAAAAGAACCTTGGGCTGCTGCTCGACGCCTTTGCAGCCATTCGCGCGGTGCGCGCCGATGCGAAGCTGCTGTTGGTGGGCGATGGCCCGCTGCGCGGCGAATTGTTGGCGAGTTGCCCGGATGCGATTTTCGCCGGGCAACGCACCGGGGTTGACCTGGCTGCGCACTATGCCTCAGCCGATCTGTTTCTGTTCCCCAGTCTGACCGAGACCTTCGGCAATGTCACCTCCGAGGCAATGGCCAGCGGACTGCCAGTCCTGGCATTCAACTATGCTGGCGCGGCGCAACTGATCCGACACACGCAGACCGGGCATCTGGTGCCCTTCGGAGATGCAACGGGTTTTGTGCAGGCCGCAGCGGAATTGGCTGCTCAACCCGAGGCCTGTCGGGCCGTGGGTGCACGGGCCCGGTGCGCGGTGCAGGCCATGGGGTGGGATGGCATCGTCAGTCAGTTCGAAGCGCGACTGCAGGGCTTGCGATCCGATCGGCCCGGTGCATTGCATCAGGCCAACCGCTGGGTGTCGGATGCAGCGATGGGGCGCTGATGCAGCGCGTGGTGGTGCATGGCCCATTTTGGTCTGCACTCGGCAATTCAAACAGGAAGCATGATGAGCATCGACTACACGGACGAAGAGGGTGTGCGCCGCATTCAGGTGAGCGGTCGTCTGGATATACCCGGGGCTGCGGCGATCGATGTCCCGCTCACAGCACTCGCTGCGAGCCAACCGATGCGGGTGATTCTGGATCTCGAGGCGGTCGAGTTTCTGTCTTCGATCGGCATCCGTCTGGTGGTCAGCAATGCCAAGGCCCAGCGCCAGCGCGGCGGCAAGCTGGTGGTGAGGGTGGGCGACAATACGCAGGTGCGAGACACCCTGGTCAGCACGGGCATCGATCAAGTGATTCCGGTGTGCGACACGCTTGAAGCGGCGCGCGCGGCTGTGCTGGCCTGATCTGAAGCTGCGATCACGGACCGAGTGGCATAAGCCACCCGGCCCGTGGGATTAGCCTGCGACCCGCGCGCGCACGGCTTGCACCACGGCATCGGCGGTGATGCCGAAGTGAGTGTAGAGATCTTTGGCGGGCGCAGATTCGCCGAACGTGGCAATGCCCACCACAGCGCCCGTGCGCCCCACGTACTTGCGCCAGAAGTCGGGATGGGCCGCTTCGATGGCCACGGCAGGCAGCGCAGGCAGCAGCACCGCATCCTGGTAGGCCGCGTCCTGGCGATCGAACACATTCGTGCTGGGCATGGACACCACGCGCACCGCCACGCCCTGCGCAGCGAGCGCAGCCTGTGCTTCGAGGGCTAGTGACACTTCCGAACCAGTGGCCAGGATGACGGCACGCGCGTTTGGTGCATCGGCCAGGATGTAGCCACCGCGGCGGATGTGCGCGACGCCGGTTGCATCGCTCGCCACCTGCGGCAGGTTTTGTCGCGACAGCGCCAGTGCCGTGGGGCCATCACGACGCTCCACTGCACAGGCCCAGGCCACGGCGGTCTCCAGGCCGTCGGCAGGGCGCCAGACATCCAGCCCCGGAATGATGCGCAGGCTCGGCACATGCTCGACCGACTGGTGCGTGGGGCCATCTTCGCCCAGCCCGATGGAGTCGTGCGTGAACACATGAATGACACGCTGCTTCATGAGCGCGGCCATGCGCAATGCATTGCGGCTGTAGTCGCTGAAGGTGAGGAAGGTGCCACCATAGGGCAGATGCCCGCCGTGCAGCGCCATACCGTTCATCATGGCGGCCATGCCGAACTCGCGTACGCCATACGACAGGTGATTGCCTCGGGTGTCGCGGCCCGCCGTCACGCAGCCCTTGAAGTTGGTGAGATTCGATCCGGTGAGGTCGGCACTGCCACCGAAAAACTCCGGCAGCAGGGGCGCGATCGCATCAAGCGCGTTCTGGCTGGCCTTGCGGGTGGCGATGGCATCGGTTTTGGCAGCGATGCCGGCGAACAGAGCCGGCAGCTTGGCCGACCAGTCGGCGGGCAACTCACCGCGCATGCGCCGCTCGAATTCGGCGGCCTCGGCGGGAAAGGCCTCGCGGTAGCGGCCGAAGAGCGAGCGCCACTGCGCCTGCGCGGCTGCACCGCGCGCACCGGCGTTCCAGGCTGCGGCCACATCGGCCGGCACTTCGAAGGGCTCGTGTTTCCAGGCCAGCGCGGCGCGGGTGGCTGCAACTTCGGCCGCGCCCAGGGCCGCACCATGCACATCATGCGTGCCGGCCTTGTTGGGCGAGCCTTTGCCGATCACGGTGCGACAGCAAATGAGCGTGGGCTTGCCATCAGCCCGGGTGGCCTGTTCGCGCGCAGCGCGCACCGCAGCATCCAGGGCAACCGTGTCATGACCATCGGCGACGCGAATCACGTTCCAGCCGTAGGCCTCGAAGCGTTTGGGCGTGTCGTCGGTGAACCAGCCCTCGACATGGCCATCGATGGAGATGCCGTTGTCGTCGTAAAAGCCAATGAGCTTGGACAGACGCAGCGTGCCGGCCAGTGAGCACACCTCGTGGCTGATGCCTTCCATCAGGCAACCATCGCCCAGGAACACCCAGGTGAAGTGATCGACGATGTCCAGGCTCTGACCGGCATGGACGCGGTTGAATTCGCTGGCCAGCAACTTTTCTGAGAAGGCCATGCCCACGGCATTGGCCAGACCCTGGCCCAGCGGCCCGGTCGTGGTTTCAACGCCGGGCGTGATGCCAACCTCGGGATGGCCCGGCGTCTTGGAATGCAGCTTCCGGAAACGCTTGAGTTCGTCGGCAGGCAGCGCATAGCCGGTCAGGTGCAGCAGCGCATAGATAAGCATGGAGCCGTGCCCGTTGGAGAGCACGAAGCGATCACGGTCGGGCCAGTGCGGATCGGCCGGGTTGTGCTTGAGGTGCCGATTCCAGAGCACCTCGGCGATTTCAGCCATGCCCATGGGTGCGCCGGGGTGCCCGGACTTGGCGGCTTCGACCGCATCGACTGCGAGGATGCGGATCGCATCGGCCATGCGCTTGGCCAGCGCCGGATCGGGGATGGGGGAGGTCATGAGGTCTCTCGGGTCGGGTTGGGTCAGGACCGGCACAGGGCCGGCGCTGCGTGCAGCCTGGCGCTCAGAGTGCGCCGGTGGCGCGCTGTCGGCGCTCCATTTTGCATCGCAAGCTCCATTTTGCCGCCTGGCACCACCACCGTGTTGGAGGGTGACATCCAGGAGCCGTTGATCAAGTTCAGCAGGTCGGGACAGTCGATGCCCCGCGGATTGGCAAAACGGATGACCACCATGCTTTCGTCAGCCGAGGGGGTGGCGCGCGATCTCGACCTCAGATCTGACGCAGCCAGACCTCTCCGATCAGGTGATCGGCCCGTTTCCTGAGGACCACATTGGCACGCTCGCGGCTGGGCAGGATGTTGTCGTTGAGGTTGCGCAAATTGATGTCGCGCCAGATATCGAGCGCCACATCACGGGCCTGCTCGGCGTCCAGGTCCTTGTAATGATGAAAGTAGGACGAGTCATTCTGGAAGACGGTGCGCTGCAGCTTGAGGAACCGCGCAACGTACCACTCCTGGATGTGCGCTTCCTCGGCATCGATGTAGAGCGAGTAATCGAAGAAATCCGAGACGATGATCGAGGGCGCATGCCCGCCTTCGAGCGTGGCGGTCTGGAGAACGTTCAGGCCCTCGAAGATCAGGATATCCGGCGCCTCGATGGTCTGCAGCTCGCCCGGCACGATGTCATAGGACTGATGCGAATAGACCGGGGCACTCACATGGTTGCGCCCGGCCTTGATATCGGACAGGAAAGTGATCATGCGACGCCGGTCGTAGCTCTCGGGGAAGCCCTTGCGCTGCATCAGACCGCGCTCGAGCAGCGTGGCGTTCGGGTACAGGAAGCCGTCGGTGGTCACCAGGGCCACGGAGGGATGGTCCGGCCAGCGCGCAAGCACCGCCTGCAAGGTCCTGGCAAACGTGCTCTTGCCCACTGCCACGCTGCCCGCGATGCCGATGACATAGGGTGCACGGCCCACCGGGCGGCCCAGAAATTCGTCGCGCACGCCGGACAGTGCGCGAGCCGAACGGAAATGCAGATTGAGCAGTCGGGACAGTGGCAGATAGATCTTGACCACGTCTTCGAGCGATACCTGCTCGAGGACCCCCTGCAGCAGGCTCAGATCGCCGGCCGACAGCGTCATGGGCGTATTCAGCCGCAGGGCGGCCCACTCGTCACGCGGAAAGGCGACGTAGGCGGAGAATTCGGTGGCGGGCGTCGGGCTCATCGGGCGCAAGCTTAACGCAGTGCAGCATTTCGGGTGCGTGACCGACTGCGCGCCTGCGCTGGCGGAAAGGGCTGACGTACACTCGATGGCACCATGTCGCGACCCCCAATGGCTCTGAACCCTTTTGATTCAGTTCGATCGCCCATGCCGCCGACCGCGGGCCTACCCGCTCACATGATGGCCACCGC
>CANHUQ010000110.1 GCA_947463885.1 Burkholderiales bacterium | reverse complement strand
CAGATCGATCTTCGGATCGCGGCTACCCGCGGGTGGCGGACGGTGCAGATGCAAGGCTCGCATCGGTGCACCATGCACCATCAGCACCTCGTCGCCCACCACATGGAATCGCTCAAGCCGCATGTCGCGCAGCGACGCCACGGGCACAACCACCTCGTGCCCTGGCGCAAACGCGGCAGGTTGGGCGCGGGCCATGAGGCCCAGCTGATAGAACACACTGAGCCGATCCTGAATGCCGCGCGGCACCGACAGCGGCGCGCCGCCTGGCGGGAGCAGCTGAGACGCCTCAGGGTCAAAGCTGACTGCGCGCTCCGCGCTCCTGCCTCTACTTTCTGCGTAACGCCGCGGCACGAGACCGCCTGGCCCCATCGTGCCGATGCTGACCTGGGTGAGCGTGCCCGAATACACCAGCGAGATCAGACCCTGCGCCTCGCCCTCGGTACGCACTTCGTACTGGTCCCCCGCCACGGTCAGGCGATAACGAATGCGGGCGACCGACTGCTTGCCTTCAAAGTCACCCCAATACACCTTGAACTGACGGGCATGCGAACCGGTTAACGGCGGCAACGCGGGTACAGCCACCGATGGGTCGCCTGCCAAGCCTGACGACAGCGATGCCACAGGTTGTTGCGGCATGGGCTGTTGCGACATCGGCTGCTGCGGGACAAGCTCAGGAGCCTCTCTGCCCGACGCGGTCTGCGGCGGAACGTTCGAGACGGACGGCGAGATGGACGACGATGGGGTCGCCTCAGTCGCAGCGAATGCACCGCTCGAAGCCTGCCGCGTGGGGTCGCGGTGGTCCATCTGATCGCTGTGGACGCTAGCGTCGCTGTTCCGGATCGGATCGCTGCCGTCATTCGAGTCGGCCTGATTCAGCTCACTGCGGGCGTTCTCGACATGCGCCGGAACACCGGCCAGACGGGGCGGCTCGGTCGATGAAGCCCCCCTTCCTGAAGACCTCCTTCCAACCGTATCCGACTGCCTGCCTGGCGCAGATGCAAGGACCGGCGCAGAAGCAGGTGCAGGCCTTCGCGCGCCCGGTCTGACCGGGACGGCCACGTCCTGGGTCCGCGAGGGATTGGCATCCGGGGAAGCTGCCGCCGGTTGAGTTGACGCCAGCAGACTGACTTCAGTCACGCGTGGCTCTGGCCGACGATTGCTATCCGGAATCTGCAGCGTGTGGCCGGCCAACCCGCCCAGCAGCATCGCGTGCAGGCCGACCGAGAGCACCAGCAGCAAAGCGCCAAGCAGCCACCGCCGCGATCGCCGTTCCGAAGGCATCCACCCGTCCATGCGGGATGCTACCGCCGCTCGGCCAAGGACAGTGCGATGCCCACTGACCAGGACCTCTCAAGCGTCATCTCCCGACCGACGGACAGGTCATCAGTGTTGGTCAGCTTTACACCTCCCCGGGGTTTGACCCCCCTCTTCCGGATGGGCCTGACCTTAACTATGTGAATTGCATCACCTTCCTGCAGGCGGCCCAAAGATTGCTGATACATCCGCAACACGAACCCATACGCGATATGAAACTGACCCTTGAACGCCTTGGCAGATGGCTGCCAGTTCCGGTTCTGGCCCTCGATCGGATGCCTGGCCGACTGATCGGACTCAGCCTAGGTGCCTTCGTCATCGTACGCACCGACTACGCCGGCGATCGCCCCACGATCGTCCATGAACTGGAGCATTGCAAACAATTCTGGCGCGGCGGTTTGGTTGTGCACATGGTGCGCTACTACACCAGCCAGCAATACCGACTGCGCACCGAGCTCGAAGCCTTCCGGGCAGAGCTGGCCGCCTGCACCGACGAAGTGCGCCACCAACGGCTGGAAGAATCGGTCAGGGTGCTCTCGAGTTGCTACCAGATCGGCCACGATGCCGACAGTTGCCGCAGGATGCTCTCCGTCGATGTTCGCCTTCCGGTTGAAGCGGCACTGGCCTGCCTGCGGCACGACGCACCACAGGGCGTGAGCGTCAGGCCCTCGACAGCGTCCCCAGTGGCCGCTCGGTCAGCACCACCCGAGACAGCGCTCTGAAAACGCACCACTGCAAGCGCACGACTTGACGCGCACTAGTTGCAGCGAACTAGTTGCAGCGAACTAGTTGAAGCGAACTAGTTGAAGCGCACTAGTTGAAGCGCACTAGTTGAAGCGAACTAGTTGAAGCGAACTAAGGCGCGAGCGACCGATCGACGTCCGTCCCAACACTGCTGACCCTGGGAGAGGAGCCCAGACAGCATCCCAGATGGGACATGACGCCAGACGGCCCTTGCGCCTAGCGCAGGAAGATCGGTGTGTTGGACAACTCGTTCGCGTTGCGGCGTGACCCATCTGCAGGGAATGCCCGGGCCAGTGCTTCGTTGAGCACGGCGATCGCACTGAGCACACCCTCGACGGGACGGTCGTTCGCGCAGGCGTCCGACACCAGGTCACAGACCTCCTGCCAGACTGCATCATCGATCAGCGCATCGGCACCCCGGTCTGCCACCAACTCCACCGCATGATCGGCCCACAGCACGTAGATCAGCACACCGTTGTTGTCTTCGGTATCCCACATGCGAAAGTGCGAGAACACATCAAGCGCTCGCGCACGCGCATCGACCTCATGCCACAACTCCGACGTGTTGAGCGATGACTCAACCGCAAAGCGCACTTCGGCATGGTGGTGCTGCTCGCCCTGAAAGATCGCCTGCTCGATGGCCAGAAAATCCGCCCGCGAGATGGCTCGGCTGACATGGGCTGGGCCAATCCACATGTGCTGCACCCACCGGAAGATGCCGAACAGTCGATTCGGGCGTCGTCGGCCAGTGCGGGTCAGACCCCTTTCGCGATCACCAGTCACCTGAGGCTCCTCCGCCGCCGAAGCCGCCACCCATGCCACCTCCAAAGCCACCGCCGCCGCCGAAACCGCCACCACCGCCAAAACCACCCGGGATGAAGATCGGGCCACCCTGACGGTAGGTGTGCGGACCGACCCGGCGCAAACCGCCGCCTGGGCCGCCACCGCGTCCACCCCCCATGAAGAGGATCAGTGCGGCAACGCCAATACCCACGGCTGCGCCCAAGGGAGTCGACGCCAGCGCCGCCGCCGCGGACAACCCAGCCCCGCCCCCGCCCAGCGCTGCCCCGATGAAGCGCCCGAGGACCTGCGACATGACCAGGCCCACGACGAACGACATCAGGATGAGCGGCAGTACGCTGCCTTCGACTTCAACCGTATTGCCATGCCCCGGCTGCCAGGGCGCGGGCAACTCTTCGCCACCGATTCGCTTGCCCAGATCGGCCACGGCAGCCTGCAAGCCGCCAAAGAAATCGCCGTTGCGAAACTTGGGCGAAATGGACTCGACAATGATGCGCTTGGCTACCGCGTCGGGAATGGCGCCTTCCAGCCCATAGCCCACCTCGATGCGCACCTTGCGGTCGACTTTCGCCACGACAATGAGCACACCATCGTCGATCGCCGTTGCATTCTTGTTGCCGCTGTCGCGCTGGGCCACCACGCGCCCACGCCCGAGCTTCCAGGCTTCGGCCACCCGCATCGAGTAGTCCTCGATGGCTTCGGGCTGCGTGGTCGGCACGATCAGGATCGCCACTTGCGATCCTTTGGTCTGCTCAATCCCGGCCAGCGTGGCTTCCAGCTGCAGTTTTTGCTGGGGCGCCAGCGTGCCGGTCAAGTCGGTGACCCGCGCTGTCAGCGCAGGCACTGCCACAAACTGCTGGGACCACGCTGGACACGCCGCGGCCAAAAAGATCAGCCAAGCAGCCACCCAGCGGAACAACGGGTGGGCCGACCAGGCGCTCGAACGGGCATTCATCCAGTGATCCAGGGCACGGGGAGCAAGGAGTACAGCGCCATCAGGCACATTGCGGGCCTGCTGACTGCGTCGAGGGCATCCGATCGCCATCGCGTCGAATGCCTCGCGCCCCGTCAGCCTGAGGTGTTACTTGGAGCCTGCCGGCGCAGCCGGCGCGCCAAAGTTGACCGTAGGCGCCTTGGAAATTTCACGCTCGTTTTCCACGGCGAACTGCGGCTTGTCCTTGTAGCCAAAGATCATGGCCGTCAGGTTGGCCGGGAACTGGCGCACCATCACGTTGAAATTCTGGATCGATTCGATGTAGCGCTTGCGAGCCACCGTGATGCGGTTTTCGGTGCCCTCAAGTTGCGCCTGTAGCTCGCGGAAATTCTGGTCCGACTTGAGCTGCGGATAATTCTCCGACACCACCAGCAGACGCGACAGCGCGCTGCCCATGTCCTTCTGGGCGGCCTCGAACTGCTTCAATGACTCCGGGTTCGACGGATCGACCTTGATTTGCCCCACGCGGGAGCGAGCCTCGGTCACCTGGGTGAGCACGTCTTTTTCCTGGGCCGCATAGCCCTTGACGGTATTGACCAGGTTGGGGATCAGGTCGGAGCGACGTTGGTACTGGTTCAGGACCTCTGCCCACGACGATTTGGTGGCCTCATCGGCGACCTGAATATTGTTGTACCCGCACCCGGACAAACCGAGCGCAATGGCGACCACCCACAGCATGCGTTTGACTGACACGAGAAAAACTCCCTAGACAAAGAGTGGCCGGCAGGCCGACGGGGCGAACCATACCGCATTCGTTCACCCGAAGTTTTGCATCAGTGTGCCGAAATCATGTCGCGAGCGGACCGTTCAGAACCATGCACTTGCGTGTGCTCAGGACCCGATGAGACTGATTCAGGTCCGCACACCTGCACTGGCGACTGTCGACAACCGATGGGCAAACTGCTTGCGGAACTTCGCCACTTTGGGGCCGACGACCATCATGCAATAGCCCTGGAACGGATTGCGGGCGAAATAGTTCTGGTGATAGTCCTCGCCCGGCCAATACTGGGGCGCAGGCGCCACCTCGGTCACGATCGGGTCGTCCCAGACGCGCTGACGTTCCAGTTCCACAATGAGCGCCTGCGCGGAGGCCACCTGCTCATCGGAGTGCGTGAAGATCACCGACCGATATTGCGATCCAATGTCATTGCCCTGCCGGTTCAGCGTGGTGGGGTCATGAATGGCGAAGAAGATCTGCAGGATGTCCCGGTAGCTGATGCGCTGCGGGTCGAAGTCGACGCGCACCACTTCGGCGTGGCCGGTTTGCCCGCCGCAGACTTGCTCGTAGGTTGGGTTGTTCACGGCACCACCGGCATAGCCCGAGTGCACCGCCGTCACACCCTCTACTGCGAGATACACGGCTTCCAGGCACCAGAAGCACCCCCCGCCCAGCGTGGCTGTTTCAATCATGACGCCCTCTCCCTGAAGATCCGTACCGATGCGTGCGGTCGATGGTACCAGCCGACCTCGGGTGATTCCGGCGTTCACCCACCCCATGGATGGGTCGCCAGCGAGGCCGACACAGCGCACACCGCATAGAATGGCGGGCTGAGCTGCCGCATGTTGATCGCGCGCCGCCTGACAGACTGGCCTTATCGACCTTCCAGGAACCCTCACACCATGAACGCACCCGACTCCGCTCGCGGTCTCAAAGCCGCCTTCAAGTGGGATGACCCGCTGCTGCTCGACGCCCAACTCACCGACGACGAACGCATGGTGCGCGAAGCCGCAGCCGCCTATTGCCAGGACAAGCTGGCGCCGCGCGTGGTGCAGGCTTTCCGCCACGAGCAGACCGACGTCGAGATCTTCCGCGAGATGGGCGCGATCGGCCTGCTGGGCCCCACCATTCCCACGGAATACGGCGGCCCGGGTTTGAACTACGTGAGCTATGGGTTGATTGCACGCGAGGTCGAGCGCGTGGACTCGGGTTATCGCTCGATGATGAGCGTGCAAAGCTCGCTCGTCATGCTGCCGATCTATGAGTTCGGCACCGAAGCGCAGCGGCGCAAGTACCTGCCCAAGCTGGCCACCGGCGAATGGATCGGCTGCTTCGGGCTGACCGAACCGAACCATGGCTCCGACCCCGGCAGTATGGAAACCCGCGCCCGTCGCACCGCAGACGGCTGGTCGCTCACCGGCGCCAAGATGTGGATTTCCAACAGCCCCATCGCCGATGTGTTCGTCGTCTGGGCCAAGTGCCAGGGCGGTGATTTCGATGGCCGCATCAAGGGATTCATCCTTGAAAAAGGCATGAAAGGCCTGTCGGCACCGAAGGTCCAGGGCAAGGTGGGCCTGAAGGCCTCGATCACGGGCGAAATCGTGATGGATGACGTCTGCGTGGGCGATGAGCAGCTCATGCCGGGTGTCGAGGGCCTCAAAGGACCGTTCACCTGCCTGAACAGTGCACGCTACGGTATCGCCTGGGGCGCATTGGGCGCAGCTGAGGACTGCTGGCACCGCTCGCGCCAGTACGTACTTGACCGCAAGCAGTTCGGTCGCCCCTTGGCTGCAAACCAGCTCATCCAGAAAAAACTCGCCGATATGCAGACCGAAATCACGTTGGGTCTGCAGGGCTGCCTGCGCCTGGGTCGTATGAAGGACGAGGGCAGCGCCTCGGTGGAAATCACTTCAATCATGAAGCGCAATTCGTGCGGCAAGGCGCTCGACATTGCACGGCTGGCCCGCGACATGATGGGCGGCAACGGCATTTCCGACGAGTTCGGCGTGGCACGCCACCTGGTGAACCTCGAGGTGGTCAACACCTACGAAGGCACGCACGACATTCACGCACTCATCCTGGGCCGCGCACAAACCGGCATCCAGGCCTTCAGCTGATCCACAGGAGACCCCATCATGGCTTCATCCAAAGAGTTTTCCGGACGCCGCGTCCTGGTCGCCGGCGGCAGCCGCGGCATCGGTCGCGCCATGGCTCATGCCTTTGCCGAACAGGGCGCTGCGGTGTCGATCTGCGCACGTGGCGCCGACACACTCGAAACCACCCGCGCCGAGCTGGCCCGCCACGGCGTGGCCACGCATGCCATGGCCTGCGATCTGGGTCAGGCCGCTCAGATCGAAGCCTGGGTAGCCGCAGCCGCAGCCGCACTCGGGGGCATCGATGTGCTCGTGAACAACGCCTCGGCCTTCGGTGGCGGCGATACCGAAAAGGGCTGGACCGACAGCCTGGACGTCGATGTGCAGGCGGTGGTGCGTGCCTCGCGCGCCGCCCTGCCGTTTCTCGTCAAAGGCCAGTCGCCCTCGATCATCAACATTTCATCGATCTCGGGTCTGCGTCCTTCCACCCGCACGGCTGCATACGGTGCGGCCAAGGCGGCGGTCATTCATTACACCGGCAGCCAGGCGGCCATGTATGCGCGCCAGGGCGTACGCGTGAATTGCATCGCGCCGGGTTCGATTGAATTCCCGGGCGGTGTCTGGGCCGAGCGCAAGGTCAGCACGCCCGCGCTGTATCAGGGCATCCTGGCCAGCATTCCGTTCGGCCGGCTCGGCACGGCCGAAGAGATTGCTGAAGTCGCCACGTTCCTCGCATCGTCGCGGGCCCGTTGGGTCACGGGTCAGACGATCGCAGTGGACGGCGGCCAGATGCTCGGCGCCTGACAGTGAGTGCTTCCGGCACCGCCCCCGGCCCGGCAGGCGGCGGTCCGGACAGCCTGGCGCGTGCGCGCAAGGTGGTCATCGGCCTGATGCCGGTGAATTTCCTCTATGCCATCGACCAGTCGATGGTGCCTGTTGCACTGCTGAGCATCGGTCAGGAACTGGCCGATCTGCCACTCATTGCCTGGGTCATGGCGGGCTATCTGGTGGCCGGGACCATCGCCACGCCCATCTACGGCAAGTTGTCGGATATCTACGGCAGACGGCGCATGCTGAGCATCGCCATTCTGATCGCTTTCGCAGGCACCCTCGCCTGTTCGCTAGCCGTCTCCATGCCCATGCTGGTGGGCGCACGCGTGGTGCAGGGGCTGGGGAGCGGTGCAGTCTTTGCACTCGCTCAGGCTGCTGTGGCCGACTTCGTCTCAGGCCCTGAACGAGGTCGGTTTCAGGCGTATTTTTCGGGTGTTTTTGCCACGTCAGCGCTGGTGGCGCCGCTGCTGGGCGGCTTTCTGACCGAGCACCTGTCGTGGCGCGCGATCTTCGTGCTGAATCTGCCGATTGCACTGCTGTCGCTGTGGCTGGTGCGCAAGGTGCTCCCGGAGCGCGCTGCACGCGCGGCGAGCGATGCCCGCATCGACTGGCTGGGCGCGGCCCTGCTGGCCGCAGGCCTGGCCACGGTACTGATTGCACTGACGCGGGTGGGCCAGGGCGCTGGCTGGCTGGGCACCTCCACACTGGTGTTGCTGGCGATCGGCTCGGTGCTGCTGGCCCTGTGGGGATGGCGCGAATCCGATGCACCCCAGCCCATCGTGCCGCTCACGCTCTTTCGCAACCGGGTGGTGCTGAGCTGCTGCCTCATCACGGCCTTCAACTTTTTTGTGCTGATTGGCACCACGGTCCTGCTGCCGCTGTTCATGCAGACCGTGGGCGCAGCGCGCCCCGATGAAGTGGCGGTGCGGCTGATCGCGCTGACGCTGGCTGTGCCCGCTGGCGCCTTCACGGCGGGACGCGTCATGATGCGCACGCGCCATCTGGGCAGGCTCACCGCCCTTGGATGTGCACTCTCGGGTCTGGCCCTGATCGCCCTGGCCTGGGCCATGCCCAAGGCCGGGCTGGGACTCGCGGCCCTCATGATTCCCCTGGGCGTCGGCCTGGGGCTGACGCTGCCGGTGGTGATGGTGGTGGCGCAGATGGAGGTTGGCCCGGCCATGACCGGTGTGGTCACCGCCACGGTGTCTTTTTTCCGCTCGCTGGGCGGCGTGGTCGGCATTGCGGTCCTGACGTCGGTCGTGCTCGCCGCAGCCAAGGGCGGCGCCATCACGGCGGCAGACCCCGCGGCCCTGCGCGAGGCCTTCGGGTTCGCCTTTGCCATGGCCGGCTGCGTGTCCTTGCTGGGTGCCGCCTTGGCGATCCGCTTGCCCTCGCTCATGCCCAAGGGACGCTGAAGGCGCAGGCCAGTTTCAACTCAGGCCAATGAAGCAGGCCGCTGATCAAGCCCCTGAGCAAATCACTGAGCAGGCTACCAAGTCGTGCTGATTCGGACTGAGGGTGATACGGACTCAGGCTGCTGCGGGCCTGACCCAACCGTTATTCAGTCGATCGTGGCGGCACCAGGCGCGACTTGCGGCGCACGATCGTGACGGTGGGGGGCGGCGCCACATTCCTGAGCGGTGGCGATACCGGCAACTCGACATCCGGGTCCGTGCGCGGCATGTCGGCGGGATCCCAGGCGCGTCGCTCATAGGACGACGCCCGATCCGTGCGCGCTGGCGCTCCCCCTTCGGCACGTCGCGGCGCACCAACACCTGGACGGCGCGCATGCTGCGCGGTGGCCTGCTCGATGGTGCTGATCGCGTGGGTATAGATGACCATGGCGCCTTGCTGCGTCTCGAGCAAGAGAGTGTGGACATCGAAGGATCGGATACGGCCGGTAAAACGCGTACCGCTGAGCAGATAGACATGCACCGGCGAGCGCTCACGCCGATAGCGATTGAGCTGAAGAAATTGGCGACTTTTCGGATCGGCCGGAATTTTCACGAGTCGGTCTCAGAACACGGTGCAGGACGACACAGGCCTACTTGGGCCGGGATCACACGGCATTGTAGACGCCCCCGTCGGCCGGCAGAACCCCAACGGGTTCCGTATCAGACCACAGCGGTTTCGGGACCTCGTGCTCGTTGTTCGACGTCAATTCCTGGCTGACGCGCAGCGCAGGAAAATGGCGAGCAGCACGAAGAGGATGCAAGGAGGCTGCAGGTGGACTCATCCGGGCCCGTTGCACAGTTGGACATGCCAACCTCGGCACATTGACCAGACCGGCCCAGGACAACGCAACCTGAACGCACCACCATCCGAAAACTTAGGAAATCAGGGTGGGGACTTGAGGGGCTGGCATCACTTGAAGCTGCACGTGAGGCTGCACGATGACATGCGGCGTATCGACGGGCCAATCGATGTCTGAATCGGTGGCCGAATCGATGGGCGCATCCATGGGCGGACCGAATGCACGCTCACGCAACGCCTCACCCACCATCAGCACCACCGGCCGCTCATCGACCGCCAGCCCGTCTCGAGCCAGTCGAGTCAGATCGGTGCGCTCGATCGATTGCTGCGGCCATGACACTGCGTGCACCACCACCACCGGCGTGTGCGCGGCAAACCGGTGAGCCAGCAATGTGAGCGCGCAGGCTTGCGCCATGCGGCCCGCCATGTACAGAACCACGGTCGCTGCCGGGTCGAGCCCCTGGGCCCATTGCCCGCCGCCCTGTTCGCCACGGCCGATGCGTGGGGTCACGATCTGCACGGCCCGGGCCACGCCTCGGCGGGTCAGCGAATGGCCGACAGCCGCCGCAGCGGCACTGGCTGAAGTGACCCCGGGCACAATGTCCCAAGGAATCCCTGCCGCATCAAGCGCATCGATCTCCTCGTCCAATCGGCCAAAGATCCCCGGATCGCCGCCCTTCAGGCGCACGACCACGGCGTGCGTGCGCGCTGCGTCGATCAGGGCGCGATCGATATTCGCCTGCGGCATGGCGGTGCCTTCACAGCGTTTGCCCACCGGCACGTGCTTGGCGGCGGGCGCCCATTCCAGCAACGCCTCAGTCATCAGGGCATCGTGCAGCACGATATCGGCCTGGGCGAGCACACGAATGGCGCGCACGGTCAGCAGATCGGCGGCACCGGGGCCGGCACCGACGAACCAGACTTTGCCCGGGGCGCTCAACGACATCAGGCTGCCACGAGCCGGCGACGCCGAAACAGGGGCAGCGGCTCATCGGTTGCAGCCTGATAGCGCACGCTGAAATCCATGAACGCCCGCAGTGCAGCCGCCGCATCCTGATCCGCCCGCAGGGCGAAACTGTCGAAACCGCAGCGCGCCATCAGGAACAGTTGATCGCGCAGCACATCGCCCACCGCGCGCAGTTCGCCTTGCCAGCCCAGGCGCTCACGCAGCAGGCGTGCCGTGGAGTAACCTCGACCATCACTGAACTTGGGGAAATTCACCGCGATGAGCGCAAAGTGCTCGAGCTGCCCGGCCAGCGCCATCACGTCGTCGGGCGGCGACAGCAGCAACCCCAATCGGCCGCGATGCGCGCTCCAGACGGCAGCGCGCTCACGCCATTCATCGAGCGGGATCAGCACATCGGTGTCGGCAGGCAGAGCGCCTGCATCCCCATTGAAGACCTGCCAGCCGTCAGGCCTCAGGCCGTTGCGATCGATCAGATGAGCCATAAACGGCCTCCTTG
>CANHUQ010000109.1 GCA_947463885.1 Burkholderiales bacterium | reverse complement strand
TTCATGGCGCGAAAGGTGGCATCGTCCAGGGCGTCGAGACTCACGGTGATGCGGCTCAGCCCCGCGGCGCGCAGCGCAGCCGCCTTGCGGGTCAACAGTGATCCGTTGGTGGTCAGGGTGAGATCGAGGGCCGCACCGCTGGGTGTGCGTATTGAGGCGAGCATGGCGATCAGCCGCTCGATGTCTTTGCGCAGCAGGGGCTCGCCGCCGGTCAGGCGAACCTTTTCCACGCCATGCGCGACGAACACCTGCACCAGACGCGCGATTTCTTCGAAGCTGAGCAGTGAGGACTGTGGCAGGAACGCATAGTGCTTGTCGAACACCGACTTGGGCATGCAGTAGCTGCAACGGAAATTGCAGCGGTCGGTGACCGAAATGCGCAGGTCATGCAGCCGCCTGCCACGGACGTCCGACAGCAGGCCGGTGGGCGCAGCGGAATCGCGTGGCACCAGGGGAACCGAGGCGGCATAGCGCTGGTCGGCGATGGGGATAATGAAGCGTTCGGACATGATGCGCGGGGTTGGGGCAAGTCTAGCAGCGCATGCGCTAGCAGCCGCCGAGGAGGAGCGGGCGGAAGGGAATGGGAGTCGAACCCACCCGGCGACGCATGGCGCCACCCACCGGGTTTGAAGCCCGGCCGACCCACCAGGATCGTTTCCCTTCCGTGCGGTGCGGACTGCTCTTTGCTGTGACGATACCTCAGTCGCGCTTCAGGGGCTGCGCAGTGGGCACATATCGTGCGCTCATCGGGTGCTCATCGGCCGCGCTGTGGCGGCTTGTCAGGCGTTGGCTGTTGATTGTTCCGAGTGCCGCTCACGCGTCCTGCAGTTGCGCCTGGAGTGCCGGCAATTGCGACAGGAAGAGCATCGGATCTTCGAGGCAGCGCAGATCAAGCATCAGGCGGTCATCGGCGATACGCCCGATCACCGGCACCGGCAATGCGCGCAGTGCTGTTGAGAGCTGATCCAGCGCGCGGCCAACGCCCTTGGTCCGGGTGGATGCGATGGCAATCCCGGCGGAGGGCAGCAGGTCGATTGGCAGGGACCCCGAACCGATCTGTCCGTGCAGGGCAACGACCTCAGATGTGTAGCGTGGCGCCAGGGCGCGCGCCAGGGGCGGTTCCACCTGCAACGCCATGGCATGGATGGAGGATGGCGAGCGGGTCAGCAGGCGCAAGGTGGGCAGGTCTCGGGCCAGCCGCTCGGGGCGCAGGTATAAGCGCAGCGTGGCCTCGAGTGCGGCCATGGGCAGCTTGCTCATGCGCAGCGCGCGCTTCATCGGGAACCGCCGGATCCGTTCGATCACGTCGCGGCTGCCCACGATCAGACCCGCCTGCGGCCCGCCCAGCAGCTTGTCGCCGCTGAAGGTGACGACATCGCAGCCGGCGCTGACCTTGTCCTGCACCATCGGTTCGCGCGGCAGTCCGTATGGGCTCAGATCGATCAGTGACCCCGAGCCGAGGTCACTGGCCAGGGGGATGCCGCGTGCACGGGCCAGGGTGGCGAGCTCGGCCTCATCAACGCTGCTGGTGAAGCCCTGCACCACATAGTTGCTGGTGTGCACTTTCATGATCAGCGCGGTGCGCGGGCTGATCGCGGCTTCGTAATCATGCAGATGGGTACGGTTGGTAGTGCCTACCTCTACGAGGGTGGCGCCGGCACTGGCCATGACATCGGGCATGCGAAACGCCCCGCCGATTTCGACCAGTTCGCCTCGCGAGACGATGACCTCGGCGCCACGCGCGACCGCGGCAATTGTGAGCAGGACGGCGGCGGCATTGTTGTTCACCACGGTGGCGGCCTGTGCACCGGTCAGGGTGCACAGCAGCGCCTCAACCAGATCATCCCGATCGCCGCGCTGCCCGCGGGTGAGATCGTACTCCAGGTTGTTGGGCGCCACCATCATCGCCATGACTTGAGCGAGCGCCTCATCGGCGAGCAAAGCGCGTCCGAAATTCGTGTGAATGACCGTGCCGGTCAGATTGAGGACCCGCACCATGCGTGACGCCATGCCCAGACGGACACGTTCGGCTAACGCAGCATCGAGGGCGGGGTCAGACAGATCGGCGCGCCGCAGCGCGCCAGCCAGCACCTGAGATCTGAGTGCATCGAGCAGGTTGCGGGCCTGGCTGGCGACGAGCGTGTGGCCATGCTCGGCGATCAACGACTGTGCAAGCGGCTGCCGGAGCAGTCGATCGACCGACGGCAGGTGCTGCGGTTGCGCGGCGGCGTGCGCGTCATCCATGTGCGGAGCTTCCGCGCACGCCGTCAGCCTGCTGGGGCTCAGCCCGCTGGCCGATCGCCTTCAGTCTCGATTTGTACCAGCGGTTCGCTGGCCACGGCCGGACGTGGCTTGCGTACCCGCGGCGTCCGTACCACCGGAGCCACTGGCTCTGGCTCCTGGGCGGGGGCCGAGGTGGTCTGTACCCACTGCAGGCCCGCCTGTTCGACCACGGCCTGCAACGCGCCGCTGTCGGGGGCTGCAGGGATGGGGGCCGCAGCTGAGATGGGTGCCGGTGCAGGGGCCAATTCAGGGGCTGAGGCAACGGGTGCCGGAGCCGTGACGATTGGCAACGCGGCGGCAACGACAGGCGCATCGACTCGAACCGCGGCAACTTCAGGTGCCGAGGCGAATTGGGCGACGATCGCTGGTGCAGCTGTCGGCTGTGCAGCGGGGGACGCGACCACCGGTTCGGCGGCGGGCGATGCCGTGACGGGCGTCACCACGGTCTCTGGCGCCGGTTGCGCGGCGATGGAGGCGGGGATCACGCGTTGCAGGGGCAACCCGCCTGCCTCGGCTCGCGGCGCGGAAGGGACTTCCCGTGGTGCCGCTGCCGCAACCACTGGAGCAGGAGCCGGATCTGAGACCGCTGGAGTCATCACCACTGGAGGTACAACGGGCGCCATCACCGGCGCCATGACGGGCGCGGAAGGCTCGCTCGACAGCGCCTGGGGCGCAGCGGGCATCGGCGCAGCATCGCTGGAGGGCGCGTTCTGGGCAGGCGCGAATGCGCTGGTCGATGCTGCTTCGGTTGAACCGGTCGTTTCAAGGTCAGAGCGTTCCTCCTGACCTTCAACCCGATCCCGACCGCGACCGCCACGACGCCGGCGTCCCCGACGCCTGGCTTCGCCGCCTTCGCCTGCATCGACGCCGTCCTCGGGCAGCGGCCCTGCGGCACCCGGTTCAGCGCGCATGGTCGGTTCCGCCGCGGCATTGGATTCGCCCGCCGGGAACTCCATCTCTGCTTGCGCAGCACCACCCGCGCGGCCCTGGGACCCGCGTCGCGGCTCACGGCGCCGACGCGGCTCCTCCCCCGCGGCCGCATCGGTTTGCGGCAGTGCGTTGGCGTCTACCGACGGTGCAGCGATCTGCAGACCCGACACCTCGTTGTGCTCGGTGGGGCGCTCTGAACCCTCGCGCGGGGCGCGATCCCCTTGCCGCCGGTCGCCTCGGCCGCGTCGCGGTTCACGTCCGTCGCGCGACTCCTTGGCTTCACGGGGTTCACGAGCTTCACGTGGCTCACGTGCCTCACGTGTTGAAGCCTCTTTGGATTCGACACGCCCCTCGCGGCCTTCACGACCCTCACGGCCCTCACGATGACGACCGCCACGTCCGCCTCGGTCGCTGCGCTCGCCGCGGCCACGGCCGTTGCCATCGGATGCGCGCTCGCCCGTTGAGGACGTGACCGCGATGGCGCTGGACGCGCTGGCCGCCGTCGATGCGACCGGTTGCGCCGCAACGGGTGCAGGCGCATCGACCGGCTTGCGACGGAACAAGCCCAGGATCATGTTGAGCAGGCCGCCTTCAGCCGGGGCCGGCGCGACAGCGACAGGGGCTGGCAACGCCGGTGCGGGCGCCGGCGCAGGCGCCACTTCGGCCGCCTTGGGAGGCGCCACAGGGGCTGGCTGATCAGGCGTAATGCCCTTGACCATCGCCTCCTGGCGAGGCTTGCCGGCTTCGAACTTGCGCTCAAGGTATTCGCCCGACTCATCCGGGCCATCGGCAATGCTGTAGCTCGCGCGGTAGGTCGACAGACGCTCGTCGTCGTGGCGAAGGCGCTCCAGTTTGTAATGCGGGGTCTCGATGTGCTTGTTGGGGATGAGCACGATCTCGACTTTCACGCGCGCCTCGAGCTTGGCGATTTCGGCGCGCTTTTCGTTGAGCAGATAGGTGGCCACTTCGACCGGCACCTGCGCATGGACCGCCGCAGTGTTCTCTTTGATCGCCTCTTCCTGGATGACCCGCAGCATGTGCAGCGCCGAGGATTCGACATCGCGGATGACGCCGGTGCCATTGCAACGCGGGCAGGTGATGTGCGTGCCTTCGTTCAGCGCTGGGCGCAGGCGCTGGCGCGACAGCTCCATCAGGCCAAAGCGCGAGATTTTGCCCGCCTGGACCCGCGCACGGTCGTAGTGCAGGGCGTCTTTGGCGCGCTGCTCGACTTCACGCTGGTTCTTCGTGCTCTCCATGTCGATGAAGTCGATGACGATCAGGCCGCCCAGATCGCGCAGTCGCATCTGGCGGGCCACTTCATCGGCGGCTTCAAGGTTGGTGCGGAAAGCGGTTTCTTCGATGTCAGAACCACGCGTGGCGCGTGCCGAGTTCACGTCGATGGCGACCAGCGCCTCGGTGTGGTCGATCACGATCGCGCCGCCCGATGGCAGAGGGACCACCCGTGAGTAAGCGGTCTCGATCTGATGCTCGATCTGGAAGCGCGTGAACAGCGGGGTGTGATCCCGGTAGCGCTTGACCCGCGACACCATGTCCGGCATCACGTGACTCATGAACTGCTGCGCCTGCTCGCAGACATCGTCTGTGTCAAACAGGATTTCGCCGATGTCGGGCGTGAAGTAATCGCGAATGGCACGGATCACCAGGCTCGATTCCTGATAGATCAGGAAGGCGCCGTTCGATGACCCGGCTGCGCCCTCGATGGCGCGCCACAGTTGCAGCAGGTAGTTCAGGTCCCACTGGAGTTCTTCAGCCGCACGGCCGATGCCCGCAGTACGGGCAATCAGGCTCATGCCCGAGGGCACCTCGAGCCGGTCCATGGTTTCGCGCAGTTCCTGGCGCTCTTCGCCCTCGACCCGACGCGACACGCCGCCCCCGCGGGGGTTGTTCGGCATGAGCACCAGGTAGCGGCCGGCCAGAGAAATATAGGTGGTGAGCGCCGCCCCCTTGTTGCCGCGCTCTTCCTTGTCGACCTGGACGATCAGTTCCTGGCCTTCGGCGATGGCATCCTGAATACGCGCCTTGGACGCTTCCGTGCCGGGCTTGAAGTAGACCTTGGAGATTTCCTTGAAGGGCAGAAAACCGTGACGCTCTTCGCCATAGTTGACGAAGCAGGCCTCCAGGCTGGGCTCCACCCGAGTGACCACGCCCTTATAGATATTGCTCTTGCGGGACTCGCGCCCGGCAGACTCGATGTCGATGTCGATCAGTTTTTGGCCGTCGACGATGGCGACGCGCAACTCTTCCGAGTGCGTCGCATTGAACAGCATGCGTTTCATCCGATACCTTTCACTCGCGCATCCGGCGTGGTGCGCGTGGCCAGCGGATCAACGCAGTGACAGTCCGATCAGCGCACGGGGCGTGACCGGCGAATACGCATCGAGCTTCGACCATGCAGGACCCGATGCGCGGGGTGCAGGGCACGGCGCGCGAATGGATGGGTGGCTGGCATGGGAGAGAGCTGCATGATGGGAGGGGGGCGGCGCACGGTGGGGCGGAAGATTGGGGCTGCTCCGTTGGGGTCAGCGCCGTCCGCCGGACCGCGGGCCTGCCGGCCTCGGTTCGTTTCGGGTGTCTTGCGTAGTCTCCGCGCGCCGAACCATTCGGCGCCGCGATTGAATTCGGGTGGCTGCGTTGGCGGAACTGCCGTCCCACGTCTGGCCGCTACAATGCGGCTGTGGGCGTTCGGCATGGGCCGGTTTCGCAACTTCCGGAAGTATACACAAGCGCATGAATGCCTTAGCGGCCAACCGCTTAGCGGCCAAACCTGAGGCATCGCCTGCGACTGCACCCGGCAAGCGCCCGGAGGTCCGGCAGGTACGCATCGACGATGATCATGCCGGTCAGCGTTTGGATAATTTCCTGATCACCGAGCTCAAAGGGGTCCCCAAGAGCCGCCTTTATCGCATTGTGAGAAGCGGTGAGGTACGCGTGAACAGCCGTCGTGTGACGCCTGAATACCGGCTGATCGTGGGGGACCTGGTCCGACTGCCGCCAGTGCGTACCGCGACCGAGCGGCCGACGTCCGTTCCGGGCGCCGAGTTTCCCGTCCTGTACGAAGACGACGCGGTGCTGGCGATCGACAAGCCTGCGGGCGTGGCGGTGCACGGTGGCAGTGGCGTCAGTTTCGGGGTCATCGAGCAGTTGCGCGCGGCCCGACCCCAGGCGCGCTTTCTCGAGCTGGTCCACCGGATTGATCGTGAGACCTCCGGTGTATTGCTGGTGGCGCGCCGGCGCCCGGCGTTGCTCGCGCTGCATGAAGCGATGCGCCAGGGGCAGGTCGCCAAACGGTATCTGGCGCTGGTGCAGGGTGACTGGAACGGCCCGGCTCAGGCCTTGCGCTTTCCGCTGCACCGTTATTTGACGCCCGAAGGCGAGCGGCGGGTCATGGTGCGTGATGGGGGTCAGGTGGCCGGTACCCGGGTGAAGGCCCTGGCGCGTCGAACGCATCCGCGCTTCGGACCGGTCACGCTCGTGCAAGCCGATCTGGAAACCGGTCGCACCCACCAGATTCGTGTGCATCTGGCGCATGTGGGCCATCGCCTGCTGGGCGATGAAAAGTACGGCGACTACGAACTTAATAAGTCACTTCAGAAAGAAGGTCATAAGCGCATGTTTTTACACGCTTATAAAGTCAGATTCAAGCATCCATCCACTGGCCAGGACGTCCACGTGGAGGCGCCGGTTCCCGAGGCGTTCGACCAGTTTTTGAGGGCGTGTCATGCGCCGCTTTGATCTGGTGGTCTGGGACTGGGATGGGACGATCATCGATTCGGTCGGTGCGGTCTCCGACGCCATGATTGGGGCGGCCACCGATCTGGGACTGCCGGTTCCGACCGAGGCACAGGCGCGCTGGGTGATTGGCATGGGCCTTTTGGAGGCCGTGCACTATGCGGTCCCCGCCATTCGCAGGGAGCAGATGCCGGCGTTCATTGAGCGCTACCGGGTCCATTACCTGAAGCGCGATGCCGAACTCAAGCTGTTTGACGGCATCCCTGAAGTGTTGCGCGGGCTCGATGCGGCCGGCGTGCCGCTGGCGGTCGCCACCGGAAAGTCGCGGGCCGGGTTGAACCGGGCCCTGGTCCAGACCGGGCTGGGGCCGCGCTTTGCGGCCACGCGCTGCGCGGACGAGGGGGCGCCCAAACCCGACCCGTGGATGCTGCGCGATCTGGGAGAAACCCTGCAGATCGATCCGAGCCGCATGGTGATGATCGGCGACACCACGCATGATGTCGGGATGGCGCAGGCCGCCGGTGCGTCAAGTGTGGCGGTGTTGTATGGCGCACATGATCCGGACGCCCTGCAGGCGATCGCGCCAGATGCCTTGGTGAGCAGTGTGGCCGAACTCGCCGCCTGGCTGGCCGACGCCTGCGAGGTTCCAGGCGATGTACTGGGCCTGACACAGCAGCGGCGCTGAGTGACGCCGCCTACCCCTCTATCGAACGCAGACCACGCGAGAGCAAACGGTATCGACTATGGAACAACACGGATCTGAGAGCGCATCGGGGAGCGGCCACAGCGCCGGCTGGGAACGACGGCTGATTGAGCAGGCCGTGCTGGCGAATGTCACTGAACAGCGCCGTGCCCGCCGATGGCGCACGTTTTTCAGGTTGCTGACCCTGGGGGGCGCATTGGCGGTCGCGCTCTGGGCTTTCTTGCCGGATGCCTTCAATATGGGAGGGCATCACCCTGGCGGACGGCATACGGCGCTGATCGATATGGACGGTGTGATCGACACCAGCGGTCCCGTGACCGCCGACGCCGTGATCGATTCTTTGCGCGCCGCCTTCAAGGATAGCGGCACCACGGGTGTCATCCTCCGAATCAACAGCCCTGGTGGCAGCCCGGTCCAGGCGGGCCTGATCAACGACGAGATTCGTCGGCTGCGGGCGGAGCATCCGAATACACCTGTGCACGCGGTCATTGAGGACATTTGCGCCTCGGGTGGCTATTACGTCGCCGCCGCCGCTGACCGCATTTATGTAGATAAGGCCAGCCTGGTCGGCTCGATCGGTGTCCTGATGGATGGGTTCGGCTTCACGGATCTGATGAACAAGGTGGGTGTTGAACGCAGGCTGCTGGCGGCCGGAGAGAACAAGGGGTTCCTCGATCCCTTTTCACCCATGTCCGACACCCAGCGTGCGCACGCGCAAAAGATGCTGGGCAGCATTCATCAGCAGTTCATCGATACCGTGAAGGCCGGACGCGGCCAGCGGCTCAAGGACTCCCCGGAGCTGTTCTCCGGGCTGGTCTGGACTGGCGCGACCAGCATCGAGCTGGGTCTGGCTGACGAACTGGGCTCGGTGCGCTCGGTGGCGCGCGATGTGCTCAAAGCCGAGGACATCGTCGATTTCACGCGCCGTGAAACCTTGACTGAACGGCTGGCGAAGCGCGCTGGTATTGCGGCCGGCCAGACGATCGCCCGCTCCATTGGGGCGGGGGGCGAATCGCTGCGGCTGCGTTAAGGCGCGCCTGCTTGCGGCGAGGCCCTGAGGCGACTGCCCTGAGACGACTGCCCTGAGGCGACGGCCCTGAGGCGACGGCCCTGAGGCGCTGAGGCGCTGAGCCTGACCGCGCATCTTGAAGCGATCGTGCGCCGTGCCTTCAGATCACCCGGGCGATCTGCTCTGATGCGTCAGGCCGCCAGAAACAGGAAGACCGTCGGCACTTTGCTCAGCTGCGGCGGCGATGCACGCCACTCGGCCACGCGGCGGGTGCGCAGGGTCTCGTGCGGGCCGGTGAGGTCGGCGGCCACGCACAGCCAGGTGGCAGGCTGCAGGGCAGCGAGCAAGGCCTCGAGCATGACCTGGTTGCGATAGGGCGTTTCAATAAAGAGTTCGGTTTCGCGCTCGCGGCGTGAACGCTGTTCGAGTTCGCGCAGCCGCTCGCGACGGGCAGCGGCGTCGGTGGGCAGGTAACCGGCAAACGCGAAGCGCTGGCCGTCCAGGCCCGACCCCATGAGGGCCAACAGCAGCGCGCTGGGCCCGATGAAGGGTTCCACCTGAATGCCGGCCTGATGAGCAGCCAGTACCAGTCGGGCGCCAGGATCGGCCACGCCAGGACACCCCGCCTCCGACACCAGCACCCCGTCGCGCCCGGCCATTAGCGGATCGAGCATCGGCAGGATGGCTTGCTCACGGGTGTGCTCGTTGAGCTCGACGATCTCGATCGACTGAAGCGGACGGGTCAGCGGCAACTGCTTCAGGAACGCGCGGGCCGATTTGGCATGTTCGGCGATCACGTAGTCGGTATCGGCCAGTGCAGCCAGGCTTGGCGCCGGCAGGTCCGTCCCGGCTGTACGTGCGCCAGAAATCGGCGTGGGTACACAGCGCAGCCGCCCCATCCCACGGGGTGCGCGCAGGCCATCAGACCCGGCATGTGCGATCTCGCTCAGGGCAGCCTCACACCGGATTCACGCAGCATGGCGGCCAGCCGCATGAGCGGCAGTCCGATCAGTGCGGTGGGGTCGGGTCCTTCTTGCGACTGCATCAGCGTGACGCCCAGTCCTTCGGATTTGGCTGAGCCCGCACAGTCGTAGGGGGTCTCGGCCAGCAGGTAGCGCTCGATTTCGTCGTCGCTCAAGTCCCGGAATCGCACCCGGGTGGGAATGCAGTCGATGAGCGCAGGCGCATCGGGTCGCCACAGGCACAGACCGGTATAGAAGACCAACTCGCGACCCGAAGCCGCGCGCAGTTGTGCGACCGCGCGAGCGTGCGTGCCGGGTTTACCCACGGTGTGCACGCCATCAATCGAGGCGGTCTGATCGGAGCCGATGACCAGCGCTCCAGGGTGTTTGAGTGCCACCGCGCGCGCCTTTTCTTGCGACAGCCGGCGGGCAATCTGCTCGGGCGTCTCATCAGGCAAAGGCGATTCGTCCACTCCGGGCGCCTGTGTGTCGAATGGCAGGCGAAGTCGCTGGAGCAGTTCGCGACGGTAAGCGGAGGTGGAAGCCAGGATCAGGGCAGGGCCGGACGGCGCGAAAGTGGAGGCCATGGATGCGCAGCAATCAGAGAAATACGAAAGGAAGCGACAGGTCGAGCGAGGGCACGAAAGACGAGGCAAGGAGGCAGGCGCGAGGGTGAAACCCGGGGCAGGTGCACTTGGGATGCGCGAGCGTATGATCCCACGACCTTGCGAGGTGCCATGAGCCTGCCCAGTATCGATACCCATGAATTTTGTCGACGCGCCGATACCGCGCGCGGCACGGAGCCGCTCAGCGCGCTGGGCCGTGTTGTGTCGCTGCTGGCCGACCCGCAAGGCGACGTGTCCTGGCAGCTCACCGGGCGCAGCGCGGTGCGCGCCGACGGCAGTCGCCTGGCTTTCCTGGAACTCGAGTTGCAGTCCACGGTCACCCTGCGCTGTGTGCGTTGCCTTGAGCCCGTGGCGCTGCCACTGTCCGAGCAACGGTCCTATCGGCTGGTCAGCAATGAACAGCAGGCCGCACAGGAAGACGCCGACGACGATGATTACGACGTCCTGGTGGCCTCGCGTCGCTTCGATCTGTCCACCCTGATCGAGGACGAGATGATCATGGCGCTGCCCCCCGTGCCGCGCCACGAGCACTGTCAGGCGCCGGCAGCCGTAGTGACGAACCCTTCGTCTGTGGGCAGTGCGACGCAGGCCGAGCCTGCGCCCGAGCATCCGTTTGCGGTGCTGTCCGGACTCAAGCGCCCGCGTGGCTGATCCGTGTGAATGGCCGACGCTTTGCATGCACTTGCATGCGTCTGCTATAGTTTCGGATTAACTTTTTGCCATGGAGCGCCTGAAGTGGCCGTCCAGCAGAACAAAAAATCGCCCTCCAAGCGCGGCATGCACCGCTCCCACGACTCGCTGTCCAAGCCGCCGCTGGCTGTTGAGCCCAGCACCGGGGAAGTTCATCTGCGCCACCATGTCAGCCCTAACGGCTTTTATCGTGGCCGCAAGGTCGTCAAGGTCAAGTCCGACGAGTGAGTCGGTGTGCGAGCCGGTCGGCTTGCGGGTCGAACAGAGCGTCTGACCGGCATGCCTGTCTCGGGCTGATCTGATCCATGACTGTTCGCGTTGCCATCGACTGCATGGGCGGAGACCACGGTGTTTCGGTCACGCTGCCGGCAGCT
>CANHUQ010000108.1 GCA_947463885.1 Burkholderiales bacterium | reverse complement strand
GCTCGACGGTCCAGGGCGATATCCCGGGGGGCCCAGTCGATATGGCGAAAAGGGGGAACGGCGGTGGCACCAGTGGCGCTCATCGGGGGTCTCCTGGATCAGTTCGTCTTGGGGCTACGCTGGGTGGATTCAGGCCAGGGCGGTGCGACTGGTACCGCCGCATGCGTGATCGATGCAGAGATTGTCGCAGACCTGAGCAGCGGAACCATCCTGCGATGCAGCACCAATGGCTTAGGCTTACTGGCCGATTGCATGCGCCCGAGCGCCTTGATACGCTGCGTCGATGGGTTCTTTCAACATTGCATTGCTCAACGCGCTGCTGTCGATCGGCGTGCAGCCCGAGCGCGCCCGCGAAGTGGCGGAGCTTATTGACCGTTTGGTGGATGAGCGCTACGGGCTACATGCGCAAATCATCGCGACCAAACGCGATATCGCCGAATTGGAAACGCGGATGGTGCAGGGCCTGGCCGACTGCAATGGACGCATTGCCGAATGCAACACCCGCATCGCCGAAGCCAAGGCCGATCTGGTGAAGTGGCTGCTGGGTGCGCTGACCGCACAGACCGCGCTGATAGCCGGCATCATCAAACTTTTTTGAGCCTGCAACCGTGGGGTCATTTAGCATCGCTTTTCTTGAGACGCTCGTGTCCATCGGCGTGCAGCCCGATCGAGCACGCTCGCTTGTTGAAATGTTTGACCGGTCCATCGACGAGCGCTACGGCCTGCACGCACAGATCCTTGCAACCAAACGCGATGTGGCTGAGCTGGAAACGCGGCTGGCCCGAGACATCGCTACGCTGGATAACAAGCTTGTGCAGGGTTTGGCTGAATGCAACGGGCGCATTGCCGAGGCGAAGGTCGATCTGGTGAAGTGGCTGCTGGGCGCACTCACCGCGCAGACTGCGCTCATCGCCGGCATCGTAAAACTTTTTTGAGCCTGCGACGATGGGGTCATTCAGCATCGCTTTTCTTGAGACGCTCGTGTCGATCGGCGTGCAGCCCGATCGAGCACGGTCGCTCGTCGAGATGTTCGACCGGTCCATTGATGAGCGCTACGGCCTGCATGCGCAGATCATCGCCACCAAGCGTGATGTGGCTGAGCTGGAAACGCGGCTGGCCCGGGACATCGCTGCGCTGGATAACAAGCTGGTGCAGGGTTTGGCCGAGTGCAATGGTCGGATCGCGGACTGCAACAGCCGCATCGCGGAAGCGAAGGTCGACCTGGTGAAATGGCTCCTGGGTGCGCTCACCGCACAAACTGCGCTCATCGCCGGCATCGTCAAGCTTTTTTGAGCCGCCCGTTTCGTTGCAACGGGCGCTGACTATCCCGTGAATTCCGTTCTCGCTGTACCCGCCGCTAGGCTTAGGCAATGCGTCTGATTGTCGGCGAACCGCTGAATTGGTAACCTGCAGTCATGGGTTCATTCAGTGTCACCTTTCTCGAAACGCTCGTGTCGATCGGCGTGCAGCCCGATCGGGCGCGTTCACTCGTCGAGATGTTTGACCGGTCCATTGATGAGCGCTATGGGCTGCACGCGCAGATCATCGCCACCAAACGCGATGTGGCCGAGCTCGAAACACGACTGGTTCGTGATATCGCTGCGCTGGATCATAAGCTGGTGCAGGGCCTGGCTGAGTGCAACGGGCGCATTGCTGAATGCCATAGCCTGATTGCTGTATGCAATACCCGTATCGCAGAAGCCAAGGTCGACCTGGTGAAGTGGCTACTGGGTGCGCTCACTGCGCAGACAGCGCTCATTGCGGGCATCGTCAAGGTTTTATAACGATGCCCGACTCCTTTACGGTGCGACCAGCACACCTGCGGGGAGATCGTTAACGCTTGATCTGCGCCCTAGCACCCATGCGGCTCCATCCACCGCCATCCGAGCACAAGCAAGTCCCTCAAGGCGCCGTCACCGCCACTCGCCCCAGCAGGATGTCCTCGTACGCATTCAGTGCCGTCGCCCCGCCGGTATGCAGGAACAAGACCCGCTCCTTGGCACCAATCTCGCCCCGTCGGATCAGGTCGATCATGCCGGCCATGACCTTGCCGGTGTAGACCGGGTCGAGCATGATGGCCTCGGTGCGGGCCAGCAACTGCACGGCTTCCACCATGCGCGCATTGGGCACTGAATACTTTGGCTGCCAATAACCGCCGCGGGTGACCACCGCTTCGCGCGGCACCGCGATACCAAGGCCCAGCAGGTCGCACACCGCCTGCGCCTCACGATGCACCAGCAGGTCCTGGTCAGCCGGGTCGCGGCTCACCCCAATGCCCAGGATCGGCACATCAATGTGATTGCCCAAAAAGCCGGCGACCAATCCACCATGCGTGCCCGAGCTGCCGGAGCCCACCACCACGCGATCAAAGCGCACACCCTGCTCGAACCACTGCTGCTGCAGCTCCTGCGCACAGGCCACGTAACCCAATCCGCCCAGCGCATTGGAGCCGCCACCGGGGATGATGTAGCCGCGTCGACCCTCAGCCTTGAGCGCATCGACCACGCGCTGCATGGCGGCACCCATGTCGGTGCCTGCGGGCACCACCTCAATCGACTCCACCCCCATCAGGCGATACATGAAGTGGTTGCCACTGGCCTGCTCGCTGAAGGACCCCGCGACGCGCTCCTCAATGACGAAGCGGCACTTCAGGCCCTCCTTGACCGCAGCCGACAAGGTGATGCGGCAATGGTTGGACTGCGGTGCGCCGCAGGTGACGAGCGTGTCGGCACCCTTCTCCAGGGCATCGGCCACCAGAAACTCGAGCTTGCGGGTCTTGTTGCCGCCGGGCGCCAGCCCCAGCATGTCATCGCGCTTGACCCAGATCTCAGGCCCGCCCAGCGCCCGACTGAAGTTGGGCATCGGCTCAAGCGGCGTGGCGCCTCGGGTGTAACGGCGGCGGGGAAAGCGGGACAGATCCATCGTCAGAGACTCCAGTGCGCGGTATCGTCGATCGGATAAACAGGGCGCCGCATGCGTGTCCATGGCAGCGTCTTAAGCTTGGGGGTGGTCAGCCCCGGGCAGTCGACTTCGAAGATGCGCTCGGGCGGTGCGAAGGTATCGAACGCCGCCCGAAAATGACCGCGGCTCTTGACCACGAGCGTGCGGACATCGGCCAAGTCGACACCGAGGATATCAAGCTGCGCAGGATCGAGCAGTTGCTGGCGCAGGCTGATCACCGCAATGCGCAATCCGTCGATCTGCAACAGCGCACTCGGACCCATCTCGCGCGTGGATCCGGCGGCCAGGCCACGACGCCCGACGAAGCGGCCGTCTGACAGCGCCAGTACCCTCGCCGAGGCTTCGAATGGCTGTGCATAGCGATCGCCGACGACACCCCGATTGAAGCAGACCGGGATCTGCGCGCCGACACCGGCCTGGTGCGCCTGCGCGGCCAGTGGCGCGTCGGTGTGCACGCCCATCAGCACGCCCTGAGCCCCGGCCCGGTGCAGCGCTGCCATGAGCCAGGTGGTGTTGCCGCCCCCGCCCGCGCCCGGGTTGTCCGCCACATCGGCCAGAATCAGCCCAGCGCCGTGAGAATGTCGACTGGCCTGTACCGCCGAAGCGACCGCATCGTCCATCTCGGTCAGTCGCAATTCAAATCGCTCGCGGGCGGCCCAGACCAGCTTGGCCAATGACTCCGCCGCACCACGTGCAGCGTCACGGTCGCCATGCGACGCACTCACCACCACCGCAAAGCCGCAGGTCGGGCTGTCCGCCAAGGCAAAGCCGCCACACAAGGAAACATCCAGAATGTGGCCGCCCACATGGGTCTGCCCGATCTCGATGAGCGCGTGATACGGCATGCCCGGCGCCACGAGCTGGGTGGTCGCAGGCGGCACGAGGGGCAGCTTGACCAGCGCCACCACACCTGGCCCATGCGCAAGCAGGGTGCGCAGGTGGCGCGCGCAATCGGCACCCCGCGCGCGCTGGTCCACGTGCGGGTTGGTCCGATACGCGACAAAGGCCGACAACGCATCGGTCATCCGCGGCGTGACATTGGTATGCAAATCGAACACCGCCACCACCGGCACATCAGGCCCCACGATCTGACGGATCCGCTCAAACAGCACGCCGTCCGGATTGTCGTCTTGCGTCGTGAGTGCCGCGCCATGCGCCGCGATGAACACACCGTCCACAGGCCCCGCAGCGCGCAAGCCCTCGCTGATCTGCGCCAGCAACTGCTCGAAGAAGACATGCTCCACGGGCCCGCCGGGCTGCGCGGCTGCCACGCGCAGCGCCACGGGCTCCCAGGGCCCGCTCGCATCCATCTGCGCAGTGAATCCGGTGAGGGTGGGCAGCGCATGCGACTGGGGCGCACGCATTTGCTCAAGCAGCGCCTCACCCGATTGGTCAAAGACTTCGGCAAACGAGGTGGCTGTACTGACCGGCGACCAGCGGTTGCACTCGATGAAAAACCCGCAGACCGCGATGCGTGGGCAGTCGGTCTTAAGGGAAGCGCGTTGGGGATGGCTCATGCGGGGCGTCTCATTCGGAGCGTCTCATTCGGGTTTGATCCGCGAGGCAATCGGTCCATAGGTCTTCTGCTCGCCTTCATAAAACGCACGCGCCTGCGCCACGGTGAGGGGACGCGACAACTCGGAGCCGGCCTTCAGACGTGCCTCGCGCACGGCCGGCACCTGCAGCGTCTCGTTCACCGCCGCGTTGAGTCGATTGAGAATGGCTTCAGGAGTGGCTGCGGGCGCCAGGACCATTCCCCAGGTCTGCAGGTCCAGGTCCTGGAGCTCTTTGGTCTCTGAAAATGCAGGCACATCGCGCAGCGACGCCACCCGGGTGCGCGACGACACACCCAGGGCCTTGATTCGACGCGTCTCCAGCATCGGCATGGCATTGGGTACCGACGTGGCCCCCAGGTCGATCTGACCGGCCAGCAGATCGGTAATGATGTTCTGGCCACCTCGGTACGGAATGTGAACCATGAAGGTGCTGGTGCGCGCCTTGACGATTTCAGCCGTGACATGCTGAAAGGTGCCGATGCCAGGCGATCCGTAGGTGAACTTGCCCGGGTTGCGCCGCGCGAGCGCAAGCCACTCGTCGAGTGTGTTGGCCGGAAAATCAGGCCGCACCACAAAGCACAGTGGTGTGGCACCTGCCAGCGCAACCGGCACCAGGTCACGCGAGCTGTAGTTCACCGAGGGATTGATCAGAGGCACCAGCACCGCCTCACTCAACGAACCGTAAATCAGCGTATGGCCATCGGGCACAGCGCGCACCAGACGCTGCACGCCGAGCGCGCCGCCGGCGCCTGCAATGTTCTCGACCACCACCGACTGGCCCAGACGCTTGCCCAATTCCCCGGCGATGAGACGCGCGCCAAAGTCCGAGGCGCCGCCTGCGGTGTAGGGCACGATCAACGTGATCGGCCGGTTGGGGTAGGCAGGCTGCGCGCGCAGCCAGGCAGGCGCGCCCGCCCAACCCGCTGCGGCGGCCACCAACAGGCGGCGCTGCGATCGCATGGTCATCCAGAAGTCTCCCTTTGTTGAACAGCTGCATGGTCAGGTGCTGCGTCGAGCGCAGGTCTTTGCCAGCTGTCTGAGCTGCCGATCGTAGGGCCAAGCGCACCCAGGCATAAAGAGGGTATTTCGCCAACGGGCATGGCAATATCGCCATTCATGAGTCGACCCCGCCATACCGATCTACCCGCCGTCTGCCGGGTCGAGATTCTCATCGGCCCACAGATGCTGAGCGGCCCCGGGATGGCCGTGGTGGATGTGCTGCGCACGGCAGTCGCGCTAGCCGCGATGCGGACGGATGCATGCCACATCGCCTGGCAATGGACGGACCTGCAGGGGCGTGCAGGCCCAAGACACCTGCCACGCGAGGGCCGACGCAGCGCGCACCCCAACGTGGTGGTCGTGCCCGGTTGGCATGCACGACATGGCCCGCACCTGGACCAACTGGTGCGACGCGCCGGGGCGCTGCGCGAGCGGCTGCACACCGTGCATGCCCACGGCGGGCAGGTGGTTGGGATTTATACAGGGGTGGCACTGCTGGGAGCGTCGGGCCTGCTGGAGCAGCGGCAGGCATCGGTGCCTTGGCCCTTCGCACAAAGCATTCGACGCGGCGCGCCCACCATGCAGCTTGTGCACGATCAGGCTATGGTGAGCAGCGAGCGGATCTGGACCTGCGACTCACCCGCGCTGACCACCGAACTCATCCTCCAGGTGTTGCGCGAGCGCGGCCTGCGCGCATTGGCCGATTCAGTGGGATCGATCCTGCTGCATTCAGCGCAGCGCCAGCGCCTGCTTCCGCGCATCGAGGCCGACAGCCGCACCCGCATGAGTCCAGGTGCCATGGAGCGCGCACGCAGATGGCTGGAAGAACACATCGATCAGCCGTATCGCCTGCAGGACGTGGCACGCGCTGCGGCGATCAGCGAACGCTCGCTGTTGCGACACTATCGCGCGGCCCACGGCATGACGCCGCTGCAATACCTGCATCAGGCCCGCGCCACCCGCGCCCGCATGTTGCTGGAGACCACTTACCTGACCGTTGAGGCGATCTCGGAAGCCTGCGGATACCGCGATGCGGCCATGTTTCGGCGCGTGTTCAGCGAGGCCACCGGCCAGACGCCATCGGCTTATCGCGAACAGTTCAGACTCAGACCACGCCGCCGCGACTGGGGGCGAGACTGGCGTCGCAATTGGGATGTGCCATAAGCAACCGTCAGCGACCATCAGCGCGGCGCACCCCAAACAAGGGAGGTGCGCGCCGCGCGTCTATTACACCAGCACGCGCTCGATGCCGCCCTCGTTGGCACGCTTGACGTACTGCGGCATCCAGTCGGCGCCCAGCACATGACGAGCGATTTCCACCACGATGTAATCGGCCTCGACATTGGCGTCGCCCTGATAGCGCGACAGCCCTTGCAAGCAAGATGGGCACGAGGTGAGCACCTTGACCGGTCCGTCGAAGGCCACGCCAGCCTGCCCGGCTGGTGCAGCATCCGCGCCTGCTCGCACCGCCTGCACGCCGCGCAGCATTTCCTCTTCCTTGCGAAAGCGGATCTGGGTGGAAATCTCAGGCCGCGAGACCGCCAGGGTGCCCGATTCGCCGCAGCAGCGGTCGTTCTTGGTCACCGTGCCGTTGAGTTCGGCATTGACCAGCGCATTGACCACCTTGAGCGGCGCATGCGCCTTCATGGGGCTGTGGCAGGGGTCGTGGTACATGTAGCGGGTACCGGTCACGCCCTGCAACTGCACGCCTTTTTCCATCAGGAACTCGTGGATATCCACGATGCGGCAGCCCGGGAAAATGCGCTCGAACTCGTAGTGCTGCAATTGGTCGTAGCAGGTGCCGCATGACACCACCACGGTCTTGATGTCCAGATAGTTCAGCGTGTTGGCCACACGGTGAAAGAGCACCCGGTTGTCGGTGATCATTTTCTCCGCGACATCGAACTGCCCCGACCCGCGCTGCGGATAGCCGCAACACAGATAGCCCGGAGGCAGCACGGTCTGCACGCCCACATGCCAGAGCATGGCCTGTGTGGCCAGACCGACCTGAGAGAAAAGCCGCTCTGAACCGCAACCCGGGAAATAGAACACGGCCTCGGCATCCACAGCCATCGACTTAGGATCGCGGATGATCGGCACGTAGCGCGCGTCTTCGATGTCGAGCAGGGCACGCGCCGTTTTCTTGGGCAGGTTGCCCGGCATTTTCTTGTTGACGAAGTGGATGACCTGCTCAGTCAGCTTGGGCCGACCCAAACTGGCGGGCGGGCTCGCTGTCTGCGCCTTGGCCGGCGACTTGAACAGATCATGGGCCAGGCGCTGCGCCTTATAGCCCCAGTCGATCATCACCTTGCGCGTGGCATTGATGGTGGTCGGGTTGGTGGCGTTCAGGAAGAACATCGAGGCGGCCGTGCCCGGGTTAAAGCGCTTCTGGCCCATCTTGCGCAGCAGGTTGCGCATGGCCATCGACACATCGCCGAAATCGATATCGACCGGGCAGGGCGATGCGCACTTGTGGCACAGGGTGCAGTGATCAGCCACGTCGCCGAATTCGTCCCAATGGCGAATGGACACGCCACGGCGGGTCTGCTCTTCGTACAGGAACGCCTCGATGAGCAACGAGGTGGCCAGAATCTTGTTGCGCGGACTGTACTGCAGGTTGGCGCGCGGCACGTGGGTGGCACATACCGGCTTGCACTTGCCGCAGCGCAGGCAGTCTTTGATGGAGTCGGCAATGGAACCGATGTCGGATTGCTGCAGGATCAGCGACTCGGCCCCCATGAGGCCGAAGCTCGGCGTATAGGCATGGCGCAGGTCGCCACCTTCAAGCAGCTTGCCTTTATTGAAGCGACCCTCAGGGTCGATGCGCTGTTTATAGTCGCGAAACGCCTGGATTTCCTCGGGCTCGAGGAACTCGAGCTTGGTGATGCCGATGCCGTGTTCGCCGGAAATCACACCGTCCAGTGAGCGCGCCAGCGCCATGATGCGCACGACGGCCTCATTGGCCTCCTGCAGCATTTCATAGTCGTCAGAGTTGACCGGCAGGTTGGTGTGCACATTGCCGTCGCCAGCGTGCATATGCAGTGCAACGAACACGCGGCCACGCAGCACTTTGCGATGCAGCTCGATGCAACGCTCAAGCACCGGGCGGAAGGTCTGCCCGGCGAACAGCGTCGACAACGGCGCCAAGAGCTCTGTCTTCCAGGACATGCGGATGGTGCGGTCCTGGAGCAGATGAAACAGGGTCTGTGACGGGTCCTGTGCAGCACGCTCACGGGCCTGTGCAGCCGCCTGCGGCAGCTCAAGGCGCTGCAGGGAGTGGGCTGCCTGGACAAGCGGCTCATCCAGCCCGCTCAGAAAGTAGGTCCATCGTGCCTGGACCACCGCCAGCAGCTCGCGGGCCTGTTCCAGTCGGTCTTGAAGCAGCTCGACCGGCATGCGTCCGTCGGACGTGGTGTCGTCCGACTTGCCCAACGGCAGCGTGGACGGATCGACCCCCAGCGCATCGATCAGCGCATCGACCAGACGCAGCTTGTTGCGTGCGGAGAGCTCGATGTTGATGCGCTCGATGCCATCGGTGTACTCGGCCATGCGCGGCAGCGGGATGACCACGTCTTCGTTGATCTTGAAGGCGTTGGTGTGCCGGGCAATGGCGGCCGTGCGGGCACGATCCAGCCAGAAGGTCTTGCGCGCCTCGGGCGACACGGCCACGAAGCCCTCGCCCGAACGACCATTGGCCATGCGCACGACTTCGGAAGTGGCTCTTGCGACCCCTTCGTCATCGTCGCCCACGATATCGCCCACCAGCACCATCTTGGGCAGGCCACCGCGCCGCGACTTGGTGGCATAGCCCACCGCGCGCAGATAACGCTCGTCCAAATGCTCAAGCCCGGCCAGGATCGCGCCGTGCGGACGGGCATCGAGGTAGGTCTTGATTTCAACGATGGAGGGCACCGCGTCCTTGGCCTGGCCGAAAAATTCCAGGCAGACCGTGCGCACATGCCGTGGCATGCGATGTAGCACCCAGCGCGCCGAGGTAATCAGGCCATCGCAGCCTTCTTTCTGGATGCCTGGCAAACCGGCCAGGAACTTGTCGGTGACGTCCTTGCCCAGGCCCTGCTTGCGGAAACGTCGGCCTTCGATGTCCAGCGTTTCAGTGCGCACCGGCGCCCCGCGCATGCGTCCGTCGGTGCCGAGCGCGTTGGGCTCGAACCAGTCCAGGCGAAACCGCGCGACCGGCGCATCATGGATCTTGCCCAGGTTATGGCCCAGACGCGTGACTTCGAGCCACTGGCCCTGCGGATCGACCATGCGCCACCAGGCGAGGTTATCCAGCGCCGTGCCCCAGAGCACCGCCTTCTTGCCGCCGGCATTCATGGCGATATTGCCGCCAATGCACGAGGCTTCAAGGGAGGTGGGGTCGACGGCAAACACCAGACCCGCGGCATCGGCGGCTTCTGTGACGCGCTTGGTCACGACGCCGGCTTCAGAAAAGACCGTGGCGACGTCACCTTCCACGTCGGGCAGCGCCTCACGCACGACCGCGCCCAGACCAATCAGCTTTTCGGTGTTGATGACAGCCGACAGCGGGGTCAGCGGGATAGCGCCGCCTGTATAGCCGGTGCCGCCGCCTCGCGGGATGATGGTCAGGCCCAACTCGATGCAGCCCGCCACCAGCGCGGCCACTTCGGCTTCGGTGTCGGGGTTGAGCACCACGAACGGGTATTCCACCCGCCAGTCGGTCGCATCGGTGACATGCGACACCCGCGACATGCCATCGAAGCGGATGTTGTCGGTGGCGGTCACACGCGACAGTCTGCGCAGCGTGCGAGCGCGCAACTGGGCGGTGTCTGCAAAAGTGCTCTCGAAGCGCTCGACGGCGGCATGGGCCAGTTCGAGCAGACGCCCCACGCGGGCAGTACGACTGCCCGCGGCGTTCAATGGCACGTGCGTGGCCTCGCTGGCCGTGGCCTCACTTGCCGTGGCCTCCTCGCTATCGCGGCGCCGCTCGATTTCGCGCAGTCGGTGCTGCAGCGCCTCGATCAGCGCAGCACGCCGGCGGGGATTGTCGAGCAGATCGTCCTGCAGAAACGGATTGCGCTGCACGACCCAAATATCGCCCAGCACCTCGTAGAGCATGCGGGCCGAGCGCCCGGTGCGCCGCTCGGTGCGCAGTTCCTGGACGATGTCCCAGGCCTCGGTACCCAACAGGCGACACACGATCTCCCGGTCGGAGAACGAGGTGTAGTTATAGGGAATTTCCCGCAGCCGGGTCGGCGCGTCAGCGGCCTGGCCGGCCAGGAGCAGTGGGATCGGCGCGTTCATCGCGGGATTGTATCTGCCCACCCGTTGCCCCATCGGGTAGCAAGGGCATAGGTGTGTTCGGTCTCAGCCACCTGCGAACCAGCCGAGCAGGCGCCGCCACCAGTCGTCGGGCACCCAAAGCAAGGCACCGGTCATGGTGATGTACCTCAGCAGCTTGCCCACCGCCATCCACGCCACGCAGGGCCAGAAGGACAAACGCAACCAGCCCGCCACAGCGCACAGCGGGTCGCCCACGACCGGCAGCCAGGACAGCAGCAGGGCCTTCGGCCCGAAACGTCGCAACCAGTCCAGAGAACGCGTATCGCGATCACGGGCCACGGCAGAATGCGCGCCACGACCCAGCCAGTAGTTCAGTGCGCCCCCCAGGGTGTTGCCCAGTGTGGCCACGGCCACGGTGAGCCAGAAGGCATTGGGGTTGAGCTTCACGTACCCGAACACCGCCGGCTCCGAGCCCATGGGCAAGAGCGTGGCCGAGACGAATGCCACCAGGAACACGCTGGAGAGCCCGTTTCGGGGCAGCGCGAACCAGTCGATCAGGCTGTCCAGGAGGGCTTGCATCGCGGGAGGGATTCTATGCCGGAGGGTAGAATAT
>CANHUQ010000107.1 GCA_947463885.1 Burkholderiales bacterium | reverse complement strand
CGTCGTTCAGTCGCAATGCATGTTCTGTCAGCTCTAGCTCTGTTTCCTTCACCTTCTCCGTCGAGCATTAAGACCAATACGATGAAGCGCGTTCTGTCTGCCTGGTGTCTGGGTCTGTCATTGGTCATATCCGCAGCGAGCATGCCTGTATCCGCGCAGGCTCAAGCTTCGCGCGAGCTCCCTGATTTTGCCGACCTGGTCGAGCGCACTGGTTCTGCAGTGGTCAACATTCGGACGACCGCCCGATCGCGTGCGGGCAATAGCTCGGGTGCCGGCCCGCAAATGCCCGAGGGCATGGACGACAGCGAGCTGTACGACTTTTTCCGTCGATTCATGCCGCCCCGTCAGGGGCCGTCTCCGCGGGGCCGTGGTGAAGGCCGAGGCGAGGGCGGAGGGCCCGAGGTGCCGCGTGGGGTGGGGTCCGGCTTCATCATTGGTGCCGATGGCTACCTGCTCACCAACCACCATGTGGTCGAAGGTGCCGACGAAATTTATGTGACCCTCACCGACAAGCGGGAATTCAAGGGCCGTCTCATCGGCTCTGACCGTCGCACCGATGTCGCGCTGGTCAAGATCGATAGCGCTGGCCTGCCTTCGCTCAAGATTGGTGATCCGTCCCGTTTGCGGGTCGGTGAATGGGTGGTGGCGATTGGTTCGCCGTTCGGGTTGGACAATACCGTGACGGCCGGCATCGTGTCGGCCAAGGGTCGCGACACCGGCGACTATCTGCCTTTCATTCAGACCGATGTGGCGGTCAATCCCGGCAATTCGGGGGGGCCGCTCATCAATCTGCGCGGCGAAGTGGTGGGCATCAACTCCCAGATCTACAGCCGTACGGGTGGCTTCATGGGCATTTCCTTCGCCATCCCCATTGACGAAGCCATGCGCGTGGGCGATCAGCTGCGTGCCACCGGCCGCGTGACCCGCGGTCGCATTGGCGTGGGCATCGCTGAAGTCACCAAGGATGTGGCCGAGCCGCTGGGACTGCCGCGCGCGGCCGGTGCCCTGGTGCGCAACGTCGAGCAGGGTGGGCCGGCCGATAAGGCGGGCATCGAGGTGGGCGATATCATCCAGCGCTTCGATGGCAAACCGATCGAGCGTTCCAGCGATCTGCCCAGGCTGGTTGGCAATACCCGCCCCGGCTCGAAAGTGCCCGTGACGGTCTGGCGCAAGGGTGCAGCGCGCGATCTCAGCCTGACCGTCGCCGAAATGCAGCAAGAAACCACCGCGCAGAGCAGCAACCCGCGTGGCCAGGCGCCAGGGGCTCAGGGCGGGGCTGTGGCAGCCAATGCGCTCGGGCTGGCGGTCTCTGACCTGTCCGACGAGCGCAAGACGCAGTTGCGCATCAAATCGGGGGTCCTGGTCGATGCGGTCGATGGCGCGGCCGCTCGGGCGGGTCTGCGCACCGGCGATCTGATCCTGTCGATCAACAATCAGGACGTGACCTCAGCCAAGCAGTTCAATGATCTGGTGGCCAAGATCGACAAGGCCAAGACGCAGGTCCTGCTGGTACGTCGAGGCGACAGCGCCCAGTTTATTCCGATCCGACCGGCGAACTGAACGAAACGACTGACCGACCTGGCTCATGAACGGGAGTGTCTGAGCCAGGTGAATGCCTGGCTGGGTGCTTCCCGGGGAATTCCCCCAAGGGCGGGTCATTGGCTGCACCTGCGATCGGCTATGATCGAAGGCTTTACTGCCGTTGCCGCCCACACGCGGTCGGGACCGTGCAACACATCCGAAATTTCTCGATCATCGCGCACATCGACCACGGCAAGTCGACGCTTGCCGACCGTCTGATTCAACGCTGCGGCGGCCTCTCCGATCGTGAGATGGCCGAGCAGGTGCTCGATTCCATGGATCTCGAGCGAGAACGCGGGATCACCATCAAAGCCCAAACCGCCTCACTGCGATATGCCTCGCGCAGTGGTCAGGTCTATCACCTGAACCTGATCGACACGCCGGGCCATGTCGACTTCTCGTATGAGGTCAGCCGCTCGCTGTCGGCCTGTGAGGGTGCATTGCTGGTCGTGGATGCGTCCCAGGGCGTCGAGGCGCAGACCGTGGCCAACTGCTACACCGCCATCGAGCTCGGCGTGGAGGTTGTTCCCGTCCTCAACAAGATGGACTTGCCTCAGGCCGACCCGGATCAGGCGCGCGATGAAATCGAGGAGGTCATCGGCATTGATGCCACCGATGCCATTCCGGCCAGTGCCAAGACCGGCATGGGCATCGACGACATCCTGGAAGCCATCGTGGCACGCGTGCCGCCCCCGAAGGGCGATCCGCAGGCGCCGCTGCAGGCCCTGGTCATCGACTCCTGGTTCGACAACTACGTCGGCGTCGTGATGCTGGTGCGCGTCATGAATGGCGTGCTGCGACCCAAGGACAAGATTCGATTGATGGCCACCGGTGTGGCCGTGCTGTGCGAGCAGGTCGGTGCGTTCACGCCCAAGTCGACACCGCGCGAGTCGCTCTCGGCGGGCGAGGTCGGATTCGTGATCTCCGGTATCAAGGAGCTCAAGGCGGCCAAGGTGGGCGACACCATCACCCTGGATCGTGCGCCGGCCCCGGCAGCGCTGCCGGGCTTCAAAGAGGTCAAGCCCTCGGTCTTTGCCGGTCTGTACCCGGTGGAAGCCAACCAGTACGAAGCACTGCGCGAAGCCCTTGAGAAATTGCAGCTCAACGATGCATCGCTGCAGTTCGAGCCCGAGGTGTCGCAGGCGCTGGGGTTTGGCTTTCGTTGCGGCTTCCTGGGCCTGCTGCACATGGACATCGTGCAGGAGCGCCTGGAGCGCGAATACGACATGGACCTCATCACCACGGCCCCCACCGTGGTCTACGAGGTCCTCATGCGCGATGGCACGCTGATGCAGGTGGAAAACCCGGCCAAGTTGCCTGACCCGGGGCGCATCGAGGAAATCCGTGAGCCGGTGGTATCAGTCACCGTATTCGTGCCGCAGGAATACGTCGGTTCGGTGATCACCCTGTGCACCGGCAAGCGGGGCGTGCAGACCAATCTGGCGTATCACGGCAAGCAGGTTCATCTGACCTACGATCTGCCGATGAACGAGATCGTGCTCGATTTCTTCGACAAGCTGAAGTCGGTCTCGCGCGGGTATGCCTCGATGGACTACGAGTTCAAGGAGTACCGGGCGGCCGATGTGGTCAAGCTCGACCTGCTGGTCAATGGCGACAAGGTCGATGCGCTCTCGCTGATCGTGCATCGGGCCAATTCCATCTACCGCGGGCGCGAAGTGGCCTCCAAGATGCGCGAATTGATTCCGCGCCAGATGTATGACGTGGCCATCCAGGCGGCTATCGGCGGCAATGTGATCGCGCGCGAAAACGTCAAGGCGCTGCGCAAGAACGTGCTGGCCAAGTGCTACGGCGGCGACATCACCCGCAAGAAAAAACTGCTCGAAAAGCAAAAGGCCGGCAAAAAACGCATGAAGCAGGTCGGCACCGTCGAGATTCCCCAGGAGGCCTTCCTGGCGGTTCTCCAGGTTGAAGACCGCTGATGCACAGGGCCGCTGTCCCCCCGCGCTGCTGCCCATTCACCTCATTGCGAGAGGCTAGATGAATTTCGCCCTGATTCTGTTCGTGCTGCTTCTGCTGTCGGGTGTCGCCTGGCTGCTCGATCTGCTGTGGCTGGCCCCAGCGCGACGGCGTGCCGGCCGGGCAGGGCGCCCAGCCTGGCTGGAATACACCGCCGGCCTGTTCCCCGTGATCATGGTCGTGTTCATGTTGCGCTCCTTTCTGGTGGAGCCGTTCAAGATTCCTTCCGCGTCCATGCTTCCCACACTCTTGGTGGGCGATCTGATCCTGGTCAACAAGTACACCTACGGCATCCGTCTGCCGGTGATCAACACTAAAGTGATGGACCTGAATCTGCCGCAGCGTGGCGATGTCATGGTCTTTCGCTTCCCCAAGGACACCTCGGTCGATTACATCAAGCGCGTGGTCGCCATTCCGGGTGATATGGTCACCTACGAGAACAACCGCCTGACCCTCAATGGGCAACCCGTGCCGCTGGCCGATGCAGGCGAGTTCTACGATCCGGAACGCCTTGTGTACTACCGGCAGTATTCAGAGAAGTTGGGAGAAATCGGTCATAAGATATTGACAGAATTGGATAAACCGTCTTTCATCTCCGGGGTCGATGCGTTCCCGTTCAGGGAGCGATGCAGCTACGTCAGAACCGGGGTCACCTGCACGGTGCCGCCAGGTCACTACTTTGTGATGGGCGACAACCGTGAGAACAGTCTGGACAGCCGTTTCTGGGGTTTCGTTCCGGAGCAGAACATCGTGGGCAAGGCTTTCTTCATCTGGATGAACTTCAGCGACCCGAGTCGCATCGGACGGTTCCATTGACGAGGCGCCCAACCGGCGTGGGGCATCGAGCCCGGGCGCGTCAGCGTGGTCTGAGCCTGCTCGGCCTGATCGTGCTGGGTGTGCTCATCACGTTCGGCGCCATGCTTGGCATGAAGCTGTACCCCACGGTGAGCGAATTCATGATGGTCAAGCGCGCAGTGGTGAAGGCGCGCAACGACGGCAACGACGTCGCCGGCATTCGCGCGGCTTTCGATCGTGCTGCCGCGATTGACGACATCACCTCCATCAACGGTCGGGATCTCGACATTGCGCCGCTGCCAGGCGGTGGGTTCAAGGTGTCGTTTGCCTACGAAAAGCGCATCCCGCTCTTTGGGCCGGCCAGTCTCGTCCTGGATTACCGGGGCGATGCAGGCACGCCACTCAAGGACGCACGCTGATGACCGCTGTGGTGCGCGCAAAGCCGTCCCGATGACACTTGATACCCTTCAGGAGCGCCTGGGCTATCGGTTCAATTCGGAGCCGCTGCTGCGTCAGGCGCTCACTCACCGCAGCTTTGGAGCGCAGCACAACGAGCGACTCGAGTTTTTGGGTGACAGCGTACTCAATTGTGCGGTGGCAGCGCTGCTGTATCAGCGTTTCGCCAAAATCGACGAGGGCGACCTCTCGCGCGTGCGCGCCAACCTGGTTCGTCAGCAATCGCTCTACGACGTCGCGCAAAAGCTCGAGCTCAGCGGCTGCCTGCAGTTGGGTGAAGGCGAACTGAAGAGCGGAGGCTTTCGACGCCCCTCCATTCTGGCCGATGCCCTGGAAGCCATTTTCGGTGCCATCCTGCTCGATGGCGGGTTCGATGCGGCTCAGCAGGTCATCCATCGCCTGTACGACCCGATCCTCAAGAGCGTTGACCCCCACACCCTGGGCAAGGACGCCAAGACGCTGCTGCAGGAGTGGCTGCAATGCCGCAAGATGCCTTTGCCGGTGTATGCAGTCGTGGCCACGCATGGGGCGGCTCATAACCAGCTCTTCGAAGTCGAATGCGCGGTACCCAAGCTGGCGATCCAGGTCTTGGGCAACGGCGGCAGCCGCCGAGCCGCCGAACAGGCTGCGGCCAAGCTCGCGCTCGAGCAGGCACAGACCCTGGAGCCCACGACACCCAAGCGCCCCCGGCGCAATGCCGCGCGCTCGACGCGCCCGATCGATGCCGCCCCAGCCTGACACCGCACCTGTCCCAGGTTCCGAGCACCCCGAGACGTCTGTGCCTCAAGAAGATGTGGTCGCATCGACCACGCCTGACCGGCCGCACCGCTGCGGCTATGTGGCCATCATCGGTCGGCCCAACGTCGGGAAGTCGACCCTGCTGAACCGATTGGTCGGCGAAAAGCTCAGCATCACGTCAGCCAAGGCTCAAACCACCCGCCACCGGATCGTGGGAGTGGTCAACCGGCCCGGCGCGCAGTTTCTGTTGCTGGATACGCCGGGCTTTCAGACCCGCAACCGCGGCGCGCTGAATCGCGTCCTCAATCGCACCGCCTCGCAGGCCGCGCTGGAAGCCGATGTGGTGGTGCTGGTCGTAGATGCCCACGGCTTCAACGATGCCGACGAGCAGGTACTCAGGCTGGTGCCGCCTGGCAAACCCCTGATCGTTGCGCTCAACAAGGTCGATGCCCTGACCGACCGCAATCGACTCTTGCCCCTCCTGGCCCGGTTGGGCGAGCGCGCCAACATCACCGCCATGGTTCCGATCAGTGCGCGCAATGGCCGTCAGGTCGATGAACTGCTCGACGAATGCGCGAACTATCTGCCAGAGGGCGAGCCGCTCTTCGAGCCCGATGCCTACACCGATCGCAGCGAGCGGTTTCTGGCGGCTGAAGCGATTCGCGAAAAAATGTTTCGTCTGCTGGGCGATGAATTGCCGTACCAGAGCACGGTGATCATCGAGCAATTCGAAGAAACACCCACCCTGCGCCGGATTTTCGCGGCCATCGTGGTCGAGCGCGATGCGCAAAAGCCGATCGTGCTGGGCGCAGGCGGCGAGCGCATCAAACGCATCGCCAGCGAGGCGCGCCAGGACCTTGAACGGCTGTTCGGCGGGACGATCTATCTCGAGGTCTGGGTCAAGGTCCGGGGAGGCTGGTCGGACAACGAACAGCGCCTCAAGACCTATGGCTACGACTGAACCCGGGGTGCAGGCGCCGCGCACGCGACGTGCTGCGGCCACCGGGCGCTCGGCTGATCGTGTGGTCGAGGAGCCCGCATTCGTACTGCATGCCACCCCCTGGCGAGAAACCAGCCTGATTGTCGAGCTACTGACCCGCAGTCACGGGCGCATTGCCTGTGTGGCGAAAGGGGCAAAACGGCCCCGCTCGGCCCTGCGAGGCGTGCTGCTGTCGTTTCAGCCGCTGTCGGTGGGCTTTGCCGGGCGCCAGGAGCTGCGCACGCTTACCGCGGCTGAATGGCTGGGGGGCATGCGCGCGCCGCAAGGTGATGGGTTGCTGTGTGGCTTTTATCTGAACGAGCTGCTGGTGCGCCTGCTGCCGCGTGACGACCCCCATCCGGCGCTGTTCGATGCCTATGCCGAGGCCCTGGTGTCGCTGGGCTTCGAAGGTTCGCCCGAGGCGTGCCTGCGCCGCTTTGAATGGCGGCTGCTGCGCGAGATCGGCTATGCCATGGATTTGTCGCACGATGCCCAGAACCGCCCGGTGCGCGCCGACGCGCGCTATGCCCTGTTGCCCGGGCGCGGCTTTCTGGCCACCGATGGCCGCGACCCCGCAGACTTCCAGGGCCATACGCTGCTCGACATGGCCGACGAGCGTTACGATTCGGCCCGCACACTCTCTGAAGCCAAGCGGCTGACCCGCACCTTGCTGGGTCGCCATCTGGATGGCCATGTTCTCAAGACCCGCCAGATCCTGATGGATCTGCACAAACTCTGACTCTCGAACCATGATCGAACTCGGCGTCAACATCGACCACGTCGCGAGCGTGCGCCAGGCACGTCGCACTTATGAGCCCGACCCGGTCTGGGCGGCGGTGGAGGCGCATCTGGGCGGCGCGGATGGCATCACGGTGCACCTGCGTGAAGACCGCAGGCACATTAACGATGACGACGTGAGGCGGCTGCGCGAGCTCACCCATGTGAAGCTCAATCTCGAGATGGCCGCCACCGATGAGATGGTCGCCATTGCTTGCGCGATCCGCCCCGAGATGGCCATGCTCGTGCCCGAAGGACGCCACGAGGTGACGACTGAAGGCGGGCTCGATGTGGCGGGGCAACGCGACCGCATGCGCGAGGTGATTGCGCGGCTGGCCGATGCCGGCATCGTGACCAGCGTCTTCATCGATGCCGAACTGGACCAGGTCGAGGCTTCAGCGCAGGTGGGTGCACGGGTGTGCGAAATTCATACCGGCCCGTATGCGCACGCATTTCACAACGGCGGACGCGACGCGCAAGGCCGTGGTGTCCAGGCGGAGCTCGATCGTATCGCGCGTGCGGGTGCGGCCATTCGTGCAGCCGGGATGCGATTCAACGCAGGCCATGCGCTCAATTACGTGAACGTGCAGCCCGTGGCGGCGCTCGAAGGGGTGCGCGAGCTGCATATCGGCCACGCCATCGTGTCGCGTGCGGTGTTCGTGGGCATGCGCGAGGCGGTACGCGAAATGAAGCGGCTGATGCGCGAGGCGCGCCCGGCATGATCTACGGTATCGGCACCGATATCGTGCTGATTGCGCGCATTCGCAGCCTGCAGGCACGCTGGGGCGATCGGCTGGCCAGACGTGTGCTGGGGCCGGATGAGCTGGTTGAGTACCATCGCCGTCACTCGCGCGGCACCCCGGGGCCTGAGCGGGCCGCACGCTACCTGGCCAAGCGTTTTGCCGCCAAGGAGGCGTTCTCCAAGGCGATTGGCCTGGGCCTGCGCGGGCCCATGACGCTGCTGTCTTTACAGGTGCTCAATGATCGGCGCGGTAAGCCCATCGCAGTGCCTCGCAAGGCGCTCGAGCCCTGGCTGCGTGAACGCGGTCTGGTCGCCCATGTCTCCATCTCCGATGAGATCGACAGCGCGCTGGCGTTCGTGGTGGTCGAGCAGCACGCAGGCTTGCCGCAGGCCGGCGAGCCGGGTGGTGTTGATGCGATCAGTCGCGAGAGCGCCCAGGCACGTCGGCCTGCTGGATCGGATTCGCTTTGAATGCAGGTGCGCGTCCCGACGAGCCTCAGCGCGTGACCAGCGACCCTGCAGCGGTGCCTGCGTTGACGCCTGCTGCGAGGCCCGAGCCCACCGAGCCCAGCGAGCGTCCGGTGCCTGCGCCCGCGGCATTCGATACTCGGGCCTATTTGGCCTCGCTGCCGCATCGACCGGGTGTGTATCGGATGCTGGCCGAGGACGATGCGCTGCTCTATGTGGGCAAGGCCCGTGACCTGAAAAAACGGGTCTCGTCGTACTTTCAAAAGAATCTTTCGAGCCCGCGTATTGCACACATGGTGGCGCGCGTGGTGCGCATCGAGACCACGGTCACCGGGTCTGAAGCCGAAGCCTTGCTGCTTGAGAACAATCTCATCAAGACCCGGCAGCCGCGTTACAACATCCTGTTTCGCGACGACAAGTCCTATCCGATGCTCAAGTTCAGTGCGCATCGCTTTGCCCGGATTGCCTATTACCGGGGCGCCACCGATCGGCGCAGTCAGTATTTCGGGCCGTATCCCAGCGCCTGGGCCGTGAAGGAAAGTATCCAGGTGCTGCAGAAGGTGTTTCGTCTGCGCACTTGCGAGGATTCGGTGTTCTCCAATCGCTCGCGTCCGTGCCTGTTGCATCAGATTGGGCGTTGCAGTGCGCCTTGCGTGGGTGCAGTGGACGAAGCCGGGTATCGCGCCGATGTGGACGCCGCGGTGCGTTTCTTGCGCGGCGGGCATCAGGAAGTGCTGCATGAGTTTGAACAGCGCATGCATGCGGCTGCAGCCGAGTTGAGGTTTGAGGAAGCGGCGGTGCTGCGCAATCGCATGACCGCGCTCTCGCGCGTCTTGCATCAGCAGTCGATGGAGACCGGCACTGATGTGGATGCCGACATCATTGCCGTGGAATCAGCAGGTGGTCGCATCTGCGTGAACCTGGCGATGGTGCGTGGCGGGCGCCACTTGGGCGATCGGGCCCATTTCCCCAGCCATGTCGATGCGATCGACGAGCAGGTGCCTGCCGAAGTGCTCGAGGCCTTCCTGTCGCAGCATTACGCTGATGGCGAGGTGCCACCGCTGATCGTCTGCGCGCTGGAGCCTGCCTCGCCCGATACCGTGTCGCTGCTGCAGGAGCAGGCCGGCCACGCGATCGTATGGGCCCGCCAGCCCAATGGGCCTCGCCGTCGTTGGCTGGAGCAGGCCCATGACAATGCGCGGATCGCGCTGGCGCGCATGCTGGCCGAAGAGGGCTCACAGAAGGGCCGCACGCGCATGCTGGCCGAAGCGCTGGGTCTGGATGATGACCTGGAAGCCTTGCGCATCGAATGCTTCGATGTGAGCCACACCATGGGCGAAGCTACGCAGGCTTCATGCGTGGTCTTTCACAGTCATGCGATGCAGCGCAGCGAATACCGCCGCTTCAACATCGAAGGGGTGACCCCGGGCGATGACTACGCCGCCATGCGTCAGGTGCTCATGCGACGCTATGAGCGTTTTGCCGACACTTCCGAGGCGCAGGCGCCCGCCGATGTGCCCATTCCCCAGGTAGTGCTGATCGATGGTGGCAAAGGGCAGGTCGAAGTCGCCCGTCAGGTGTTCGAGGAGCTTGGGCTGGACATTGGCATTCTGGTGGGTGTGGCCAAAGGCGATCACCGTAAAGCCGGGCTCGAGACGCTGGTGTTTGCAGACGGCCGAGATCCACTCGTGTTGGGGGTGGATTCGCCTGCGCTGATGCTGGTGGCGCACATACGGGACGAAGCGCACCGGTTTGCCATCACGGGCATGCGGGCACGGCGGGCCAAGGCACGCAACACCTCGCGTCTGGAGGACATCGATGGGGTCGGCCCACGAAAACGGCAGCGCCTGCTCGCAAGATTCGGTGGCATGCGTGGCATCATGGCGGCCAGCGTCGAGGACCTCACGAGTGTTGAGGGCATTTCCAGAGCGCTTGCCGAAGACATTTACAAGCGCCTGCACTGATGCGTTGGAACCTCCCCAACATCCTGACCTGGCTGCGGATGCTGGTCATACCGCTGTTGGTGGCCGTGTATTTATGGCCCGATCCAACGCTCGACATGTCGGCCCGCAATCTGATCGGTACCTGGCTGTTCATCGCCGCCGCAGTCACTGACTGGGTCGACGGCTGGCTTGCACGCCGCCTTGGCCAGGTGTCTGCGTTTGGCGCCTTCCTCGATCCGGTGGCAGACAAGCTTCTGGTGTGTGCCGCGCTGGTGCTGCTCCTTGAGCTCAATCGGGTCGGGGCGCTGGTGGCGGTCATCATCATCGGCCGTGAAATTGCCATTTCTGCGCTGCGCGAATGGATGGCATCGGCCGGCGCGCGGGCCAGCGTGGCGGTCCATTCGGTGGGCAAGCTCAAGACGGCGGCGCAACTGATCAGCATTCCGATGCTGTTGTTTCATCAGCCGCTGTTCGGTGTGGTGCCCACACAGCGTATTGGCACCTGGCTCATCTGGGTGGCGGCGGGCCTGACCCTGTGGTCGATGTTTTATTACTTGCGCCAGGCCTGGCCGCATCTGCGCGACGCCCAGTGAGCCGTTCGTCTATGCGACGGATGCCCGCACTTTGACTTTTTTTTTCGGCGCTGCTATATTTCGAAGTCTGCCGCAGTTGATTTAATGCTGCAGCAGGACGCGGGAGTAGCTCAGTTGGTAGAGCGCAACCTTGCCAAGGTTGAGGTCGAGAGTTCGAGACTCTTCTCCCGCTCCAGATTCCAGAAGGGAAGCTCCACTCAGCTTCCCTTTGTTTTTTCCGGAGGTTGAGTCGGGATCAGTCAGCCGTTAGTGCGTGGCTTGTATCGGCACCCAACACCCCGCGGCGCGATGGCAGAGTGGTTATGCAGCGGCCTGCAAAGCCGTGTACGTCGGTTCGATTCCGGCTCGCGCCTCCAGTGTTTCACCTAACATCCCGGTGCTGCTCATCCGATGCTT
>CANHUQ010000106.1 GCA_947463885.1 Burkholderiales bacterium | reverse complement strand
TGCCACGGCGCTCGGAATGCCGTTGGGGATCTTGTTGGGCAGCACCGAGCGTGCCTATCGCAGCGTTGAATTCGTCATCGATTTTTTCCGTTCGACGCCTTCATCAGCTCTGATCCCGTTGTTTTTGCTGATCTTCGGCATCTCCGACGTCAACAAGGTGGCCATTGCCGCCTTCGGCGCGTTTCTGATCGTGATCTTCAACTGCGCCTACGGCGTCATCAATGCGCGCAAGCAGCGGGTGGCGGCAGCGCGTGTGATGGGGGCGAGCCGCTGGCAGATCTTTCGTGACGTGCTGTTCTGGGAAAGTCTGCAACCCGCGTTCGTCGGTTTGCGATCGGCGGTGTCGATGGCGCTGGTCATTGTGGTGGTGGCCGAGATGTTCATCGGCTCCGAAAGCGGCCTGGGGCACAAGATCATCGATGCCCAGCAGGTGATGAACGTCAAGACCATGTATGCGGCCATCATGGCAGCGGGCATTCTGGGTTATGCACTGAATGTCGCATTTCTGTGGGCCGAGCGGCGAGTCGTGCACTGGAGCGGACGATGACTGAAGTAATCAATGGCCCGATCTTTGCCGATGTTCCTCGGCCTGCTTTCAAGCCAGGCCCGGCGGGCACCCACATCACCATTCGCGGGCTCACCAAGTATTTCGCGGGATGGCCGCTGTACGAGAATTTCGACCTCGATATTCCCAAGCACAGCATCGTGTCGATCTTCGGCCCCAATGGCTGCGGCAAATCCACCCTCATCAACATGATCGCGGGCTTGGTTCCAATTGACAGCGGCGAGATCCTGTTTGACGGAAAGTCCCTGAAGGAGACTCGCATCGGGTATGTCTTTCAGAACTACCGCGAGGCCCTCTTTCCCTGGATGCGAACCATCGACAACATTGCCTATCCGCTGAAGCTGGAAAAGCGCAGCAAGGCCGAGGTCGATCGTCGGGTGGCCGAACTGGTGGAGTCCTTCGACGTCAAGTTCGATCTGCGCCGCTACCCCTATGAGCTGTCGGGCGGGCAGCAGCAAACTGCATCGATCATGCGCGCGCTCGCGCCTAATCCCGAAGTGCTTTTTCTGGACGAACCCTTTTCGGCGCTCGATTTCGAGATGACGCTGTTCATCCGGGAAAAACTGCAGGAGGTGTTCATGCAGACGGGTACGACCATGATGCTGGTGTCGCATGATCTGGAAGAAGCGGTGTATTTGGCTGATCAGGTGCTCCTGCTCACCAAGCGCCCTACCTCCATCGCCGAAATCCTGCCGTATGATGACCCTCGTCCGAGAACGGTCGCCACACTGAGTGAGCCCAGTTTCGTAGCGACCAAGAAGCGCAGTCTCGAAGTGTTCCAACGCGAAGTACGCCGCTGATCACCATGGCCTTGAAGCCCCTTGCCCGTGTGTCGCTCGCCGATGAGGTCTATGAGCAACTCAAACGCGATATGGCCCAGTTCGTGCTGATTCCTGGTGATCGCTTTTCCGAAAACGAGATCTGCGAGCGTCTGGAGGTATCTCGCACCCCGGTGCGACAGGCACTGGTGCGTCTGCAGCAGGAAGGGCTGGTGGAGGTGCTGTTTCGAAACGGCTGGCGGGTCTTGCCGTTCGATTTCCATCGCTTTGATCAACTCTACGATCTGAGGGTGCTGATTGAAACCGAGGCGGTGCAGCGCCTGTGCGAAGGGCGAGTGATGGGGGACCTTGCCCAGTCTGCCGACCTGCTCGCGCAATTGAGTGCGATCTGGCTGGTGCCCAAGACTCGGCGCAGCCAGGATGGCGACCAGGTATGCGAATGGGATGAGAGGTTTCACTGCACCCTGGTACAGGCCACCGGAAACGCCGAAATGTTTCGTGTCCATCGCGACATCACCGAGCGTATCCGGGTCATCCGAAAGCTCGATTTCACGCGACGTCCTCGCATCGAGGCCACGTATGACGAGCATGCGCAGATCTTGCGGGCGGTGTTGTCCAAGCGTATTGAGCAATCACGCCTGCTGCTCAAGGCGCATATCGAATCCAGCCAGCTCGAAGTGCGCAAGATCACCCTGCATCAGCTGGAAAGCGTGCGCTCGGCGGTTCGCTGAGCAACCGAAAAATCACCGCATCGTCTAGGTGCGCCCAGCCGCGCTCGAGCGCGCGCGCAAAGACGTCGCTCGCAGCAGCACCAAGCGGTCCTTCGAACCCGGCGTCGCGTGCCGCCTGTACCGCCAGCGCGGTGTCTTTGCGCAGGAGCGTGGCGTGTGCGCGAGGCGCGTAGTCGTCGACGATGGCCCGACGCATGCGATCAGAGCCGACCCAGCTCTGGCCGCTCGACTGTTCGATCACATCGAGCACCGTCCCAAGGTCCATCCCCATGCGTTGAGCCATGGCGAGTGCCTCGGCGGCGCCCACCAGGTTGATGCCGGCGAGCAGGTTATTGACCAGCTTCATTCGAGCGCCGTCACCGGGGCGTTCGCCCAGATGAAAGACGCGGTTGGACAGTGTGTAGATCAATGCGCTGTGCGATGCGCGCACCGCGTCGGCACACGCGACCATGAGGCTCATCGTACCGTTGGCTGCGCGTTGCGGCCCGCCTGACATGGGCGCGTCGATGGTGTCTGCGCCGGCTTGCGTCAGGCGTGCTGCGAAGCGTTCGACATCTGCCGGTGCAATGGTCGGGCACAGCATCACGGTGTGACCCGCCAGGCCACCAGGCCGGGCCTGCACACCACCTTCACCCCACAGCACGGCCTCGCACTGCAGGGCGTCGACCACGCAGATGATGGTGATCGGCACGTTCGCTGCAGCGCTGGCTGCACCGGTGCACACGATGGCTCCATGGGCAGCCAGCGCGTCGACCTTCTCGCGGTCAATGTCATGGATTTGCACATGCCAGCCGCGGGCCAGCAGGTTCAGCGCCATGCCGCCGCCCATGTTGCCGGTCCCAATGATGCCGACGCGTTGGTCGGCCGCTGCGCTCGGGCTAAGGGTGTCGCTCACGACTCAGGTGCGCCGACGCTTGAACGGATGGGTGCTGCTCAGGCCGCCATCGACGGCAATCGCCTGACCATTCACGTACGACGCATCATCGCTGGCCAGAAACAGCGCCATGTGTGCGATTTCCGAGGGCACGCCATGGCGCAACATGGGGTTCAGTTGGCCGATCCGGTCGCTGGTGCCGCGCGAGCGCGCGTAATCGAAGGTGGCACGGGTCATGCCGGTCTCGATCAGTCCGGGGCAGATGGCGTTGATGCGCACGCCCGTACCGGTCAGCGAGTTGGCCGTGGTCTGTACCAGGCTGATGACGCCGGCCTTGCTGGCGCTGTAGGGATGGCCGCCGGCATTGGCGCGCAGACCCGCCACACTGGCCGTACATACGATCGAACCGTGGCCCTGAGCGATCATGGGCACCGAGGCGTGCTTGACTGCCAGAAACGGCCCGATGAGATTGACCCGAAGCACTTCCATCCATTGCTCGGGCGTTTGCTCTTCCAGGGGCTGTGCACCGCCGCCCACGCCTGCGTTAGCAAAAATGGCATCAATGCCGCCCCATGCGCTCATGGCCCGGGCCACGTAGGCGCGCACATCGGCTTCGCTGCCGACATCTGCAGTCATGGACTCGACCTGACCGCCAGCCTTGCGGATGAGCTCAGCCGTTTCGTGCACCGAATCATTCAGGTCCACCGCGAGCACCTGCGCGCCTTCCTGCGCGAACAGCAGCGACGAAGCGCGGCCAATCCCGCTGCCTGCCCCGGTGATGATGGCTCGTTTGCCTGACATGCGTCCCATTCTTTGCTCCTCCTGATAGGCCGATCAGCGGAATGCTTGAATCGATGGCCTCGGTCATGTTTGCGTAAGTTGTTTGCGTCAGTTGTTTGCGTAAGTTTGCGCAAGGAAATGCGTCTTTCTGACTGCCCTTGGGAATGTACCCGAGCCAGCCCAGGTGCGCTGCCAGCCGCGCCTAAGCTAGCGTGAAGCCTGCGTAGCCCTCTGCTGCACTCTTGCGACACGCGTCCATGTACACCCGCGTGCCCGCATGGCTCAGCAGCTGACGAGGCTTGCCAGGAATGTTGGCCCCCATGTACCAGGAGTCGGCTTGCGGCAGCAGGGTGCTGTGCGCCAGCATGTCCATGTGACGGTGCCAGGCCTGTGCCGCTTGCGCTGTGGCTTCAATCCGCGTGATCCCCTGTGCGCGCAGATGAACCAGACACTGCACGACCCAATCACCCTGCACCTCGGCGCTGGCCGGGCCGTTCCAGAATGCCGTGGGGCTTTGCGGGCCGTAGAGCATCAGCATGTTCGGAAAGTGGGGTACGCCCATGCCCAGGAACGTGCGCACGCCTTCTGACCATGACTGAGCCAGCGAGGCGCCATCGGTGCCGCGCAGGTCGATTTGCGTGAGCCCGCCGGTGCTGGCATCAAACCCCGTGGCCAACACCAGCACGTCGAGCGCAACATGCTGCGTGGTGGTCTGCACACCGGCTGCGGTGATGCTTGTGATGGGCGTGTCCTTCAGATCGACCAGGTCGACATGAGGCAAATTGAAGGCTTCGTAGTACCACTGCTCGAGTGACGGGCGCTTGGTGCCGAAGGGGTGGGGCGGTTGTTCCGGGGCGAGCTTTTCGGCTAGCAGAGGATTGTGCACACGGGCGCGTGTGCGCTCACGCCAGAAGTCGTAGATCAGTCGATTGGCTCGGGCGTCGGTCAGGATGTCGCGAAAGGTGCCGGTCCAGAAGTGAAAGCCGCCATCGTTCCAGGCGCGTTCAAAGATGGCATGACGCTCATCGTCGCTCACCTCCAGCGCCGAGCGTCGGTCAGGGCGAACGTCCCACAAGCCCCCGTTTGACGCTTCGCGGCGACGAAAGAGCTCGGGGTACTGTGCCTTCATGGCACGCTGTTCGGCCGCATCCAGACGCTGCTGCTGCATGGGCAGTGCAATGATGGGGGTGCGCTGAAAGACCGTGAGGTGCGAAGCCACTTTGCTGGCTTCCTGCACCATCTGTACCCCGCTTGCGCCGGTGCCGATCACGCCCACTCTGCGTCCGCTCAGGTCCAGGCCTGCCTGGGGCCAGTGTGCGGTGTGATGGCAGATGCCCTCAAATTGGCCCAGACCCGGCAAGTCCGGCAGGTAGGGGCGCGACGCAAAGCCCAGGCAGGGCAGCAGATACCGTGTGCGCAGCCGGTGGCCGTCGGCGCAGGTGACCTCCCACAGGTTGTCGTCATCAAGGAAATGCGCGTGTGTCACCCGAGCATTGAATCGGATGTCCTGCGACAGCCCCAGCACCTGATCGACATGATGGAAGTAGCGGCGTAACTCCTCCCACGAAGGAAAGCGCTCGGTCCAGACCCAGTCGCGCCAAACCGCTTCGATGGAAAATTCGTAATTCGGCACATGCGAGTCGACCCGTGCACCCGGGTAACAGTTCCAGTGCCACACGCCGCCCAGATCGCTGCCGGCTTCAAACAGACGCACCTTGAAGCCGGCTTCGCGCAGCCTGTACAACTGGTACAGACCGCTGAACCCCGCGCCAATGACCAGTGCATCGAGGACCTCCATGGCCTGATCGGCGTGGGCTGCGTGGGGCGTCTCGGAACCGGTTGGCATGGGGACGATCATGAGAGCTTTCCCGTCGCTTAACTGAATGCAATACCTTCGAAAGCGCCTGACTCGCGCCAGGCATCCAGGTACTTGAAATACGCAAACGCCCCTGCGGGATAGCCCACATACGACTTGGCTGCGGGGCCGGGGTCCTGGCCTTCGTTGTTGTAGTAGCCAGGTGTGCAGTCGGGCGAATTGGTCATGCGTCCGGGGCTGTTGAGCAGCAACTGCACCCATTGCTGCTCGGCGTCTTCGGTCACTTCGATCTGCTTGAAGCCGTGGCTACGCGCGTGCTTGACCAGAATGGCGATCGTGCGTGCTGCCTCGGTGAGGTTGTGAGGCACATTGGAAATCAGGTTGGCACCCTGAGTGGGTTGCACGAAAAACGCATTCGGAAACCCGTGCACATGCATGCCATGTTTGCTGCGCATGCCCTGGGCCCAATACTCCGAGAGGGCGCGGCCACCGCGGCCGATCGGATCAAATCCGGTGCGCCGGGCCAGGGGTGTGCCCACTTCAAAGCCTGAGGCATAAATCAGGCAGTCCAGGGGGTAGTCCTTGCCTGCGACCACTACGCCCGTGGGCGTGATGTGCTCCACGCCTTTGCCGTTGGTATCCACGAGCTGCACATTCGGTCGGTTGAAGGCCTGCAGATAGTCATCATGAAAGCAGGGCCGCTTGCACAATTGGCGATACCAGGCCTTCAGATGGGCGGCGGTGTCGGTGTCGGTGACCACCTGATCCACACGCGCCCGAATCTCCTCCATCTTAAGAAAATCAGCGTCTTCGTAGGCCGCAAGCATGCGGGGTACGGTGCGCGACTCGGGGGGCAATTGACCAATCTGCTCGCGAATGCGGCGCGACAGATCGGTCCAACCGTCTTGCACCAGATCGACCTCGGCATTGCCGCCCGCCTGATTGGCCGTGAAGTTCTCCAGCCAGCGCTGCTGCCATCCGGGCGTGGCGATGGAAGCGAACCACTCCGGGTCAATGGGCGCGTTGTTGCGCACATCGATGGAAGAGGGCGTGCGCTGAAACACGAAAAGCGATCCGGCTGCGCGCGCCAGGTGGGGCACACACTGCACAGCCGTGGCACCGGTGCCGATGATGCCCACCCGTTTGTCGGCGAGCTTGTGCAAGGGCGCACCCATGGGGTTGCCGCCTGTATAGCCATAGTCCCAGCGGCTGGTGTGAAATGCATGCCCCTTGAAGGATTCAATCCCTGGAATGCCAGGCAATTTCGGGATGTGCAGAGGCCCGGTGCCCAGCCCGATGTATTGCGCGGTGAAGGCGTCGCCGCGGTCGGTCCGCACATGCCAGCGTGAGGCGGCCTCGTCCCAGATCAGTGAGGTGACCTGGGTGTGAAAGAGCGCATGCTCATACAGCCCGAAATGCTTGCCGATACGCTGACAGTGCGCCAGGATTTCGGGCGCATGCGCATACTTTTCGCTGGGCCGATGGCCGGTTTCTTCCAGCAGCGGCATGTAGACCATGGACGCGGTGTCGCACTGCGCGCCGGGGTAGCGGTTCCAGTACCAGGTGCCGCCGAAGTCGCCGCCTTTTTCGATGATGCGCACATCGCTCACGCCCGCCTCAACCAGTCGGGCTGCCGTGGCCAGCCCTCCAAAGCCCCCGCCAATGAAGGCAAAGGTGACATGATCAGTGCGCGGTTCACGCACGGTGACCGGCGTATACGGGTCTTTCAGGTAGTGGGCGAAGGCGCCCTTGACCTCCAGGTATTGCGCATTGCCGTCCGGGCGCAAGCGCTTATTGCGCTCTTCCAGGTATTTCCGACGCAGGGCGTCCTTGTCGATCGCTTGAGTAGTCATGGTGTGCGGTTCCGGTGGGCCTATGCATGAGGCATCATGGGCGATTGTGGCGCATTGGGTGTCCGGGCGCGGCGGGCGCACAAGTGGGCCGATTCATAAATCGGCCTGAAAATCTGGATGACCCCGCTTCGATGGGTCAGAATCAACCCGGTCCGGCTCGCCGTTTCGGCGCAGCCCAGCCTTTTTTCTCCCTTGCATCCGAGAGTGACTCCGACATGACGCCCTCCATTCGCATCGACGAGGCCACAGGCCAAAAGCGTTTTAACACCCGGGCCGCCAAGGCCACTGAACGGATTGCAGGCAAGGGCTATTCCGCTATTTCAGATGCCTCGCTGAAGGTGCTGCCGGATGCGCCTGCTGGTGCGGTGTTCAATGCGCAGGAGCAGGCCCGCTACCGCGAATTCAAAGAGGCACGCCGCGGGGCGGCAGATTACATCGCCATGGAAGGCGAGTTTTCGAAGTATCTTGAAGACGTCTATTCGGCCCCGCCCGTTGAGCGTGAAGCGCTGACCGATGCCTGCGACATCGTGGTGATTGGTGCCGGGTTTGCCGCGCTGCTGCTTTGGTACAAATTGCGCCAGGCAGGCTTCAAGGACGTGCGCTTTTGCGAGAAGGGCGGCGACGTGGGCGGGACCTGGTACTGGAACCGCTACCCCGGCATTGCCTGCGATGTGGAGGCCTACAGCTACTTGCCGCTGCTCGAAGAAATGGGCTACTTCCCGACCATGAAGTTTGCGTCGGGCTTCGAGATTCTAGAGTACTGCCAGAGCATGGCCGAGCGCTTTGGCTTTTATGACCAGTGCCTCTTTCACACGACCGTAGAGCGCACCGACTGGGACGAAAGCACGCGGCGCTGGACCGTGAGCACCGACCGGGGCGACCGCATGCAGGCCCGGTTCGTGGTGCTGGCCAACGGCATCCTGACCACGCCTAAGCTCGCCCGCATCGAGGGCATGGAAAGCTTCGCAGGTCAGTCATTCCACACCTCGCGCTGGAACTACAACGTTGACCTGGCCGGCAAGCGTGTCGGCATCATCGGTACCGGTGCCACTGCTGTGCAGGTGGTCCCCGAGATCGCTAAGGTGGTCGAACATCTGTACGTGTTTCAGCGCACGCCTTCGACCATCGATGTGCGTGATCAGCGGGCGACCACGCCCGAAGAAATCGAGGCCTGGTCAAATGAGCCCGGTTGGGCGCGCGCGCGGCGCGACCGGCTCGCGCAAATTTCATCAGGCCGCACGGCCTTGCAGGGCAATGATGATTTTCTGTCGGGCAAAGTGGCCGATTTCAAGGCGCGCAAGCAGTACGAGCGCCCGCTCACGCCCGAGGAAATGATCCAGAAGCAGCTGGACACCAATTTCCGGATCATGGAGCAGATTCGTGCGCGGGTGGATGCGATCGTGCATGACCCCAAGACGGCCGCGGCGCTCAAGCCGTATTACCCCTATGGCTGCAAGCGGCCCACGTTCCACGATGAATACCTGCCGAGCTTCAATTTGCCGCAGGTGACGCTGGTGGATACCGCGCCGCTGGGCGTGAGCCACATCAATGCGCGCGGGGTGGTGCACAACGGCGTGGAGTATCCGGTGGATGTGCTGATCTATGCCACCGGGTTCCAGTGGATGGCCACCTCCACCTTCAACATGATCACCGGGCGTGGCGGGCGCACGCTGCGTGACAAATGGAAAGAGGAGGGCGTGAGGACGTTCCTGGGGATGCACAGTGCTGGCTTTCCGAACCTCTTCATCATGTCTGGCCCGCAGGGTGGCGGCGGTCAGTTCAATTTCACACTGGGCGTCGAGTCGCACACCGACTATGTGGTCTGGATGCTCAAGACCCTGCGTGAACGAGGCGCAGAGATCGTCGATGTGAAGGCCGACCCAGAAAACGTCTATGCTCAACATTGCCGCGACGCCGATCTCATGACCCGTCCGTTGCGTGACTGCCTGTCGTACTACAACGGTGAAGGCGCGGCTGAGCCGGGCAGCCTCGCCTACTACGGGGGGCCACAGAAGTGGCATGCCCTGCGCGAGACGGCGCAGGCCACGCTCGACCCGTACGTGTTCGAGGCTGCACGCGCGCCGGCTCAGACCGCATGATCCTGCGGCGGTGCGCCGTGGCCATCGCGGGTGGCCGGTCTTGTGTGCCGGCCGCTGTGGCATCGCCCCTCGCGCCTGCGTCACGCTGAGGCGGGTGTCCGTTGCTCGCTTACCGCCACGCGTTTCATGCGGGCAACCATGCCGATGTGCTCAAGCACGCCGTGCTCGTGGCCGTGCTGCGGCACATGAATGCCAAGGACAAAGCCTGGCGCATGGTCGATACGCATGCGGGCGCAGGCGCGTATGCGCTGCAGGCCGAGTACGCGCAAAAGCATGCGGAGTATCGCCAGGGCATCGAGCCGCTGTGGTCGTTGCCCACGCTGCCGCCGATGTTGGCCGATTATGTGGAGCAGGTGCGCGCATTCAACCCCGATGGGGCACTGCTCCACTATCCGGGTTCACCCTGGCTGGCCAGGCATCTGATGCGATCGCAGGATCAGTTGCGCCTCTATGAGCGCCACCCGACCGACCACGCTTTGTTGGCTGCATTATTCGAAGGCGATCGGCAGGTGATCGTGGAGCATGCAGACGGCTTTGCTGGCCTGCGTGCGCATCTGCCGCCACCGAGTCGGCGCGGCGTGCTGCTGATCGACCCCAGCTATGAGATCAAGACCGATTACGCAGCGGTGACTGAGGCGGTCGCTGAGGCGCTGACCCGCTTTGCGCAATGTGTGGTGGTGGTGTGGTATCCGCACCTGGACACGCGCGAGTCGGCGCAATTGCCGCAGCGCCTCAAGCCCATTGCCGAAGCACAGGCCAGCAAAGGCTGGTTGCATGCACGGCTCACGGTAGCGGAGCCTAACGATCGCGGTTTTGGCTTGTTGGGCAGTGGACTCTTCGTCATCAACCCGCCTCACACCTTGCATGAGCAGTTGCGTTTAACACTGCCAGTGCTGGTGCGCACGCTTGGTCGGTATGCCGGCGCGCATCATCGTCTGGAAGCTGCAGCAGGCTTGTGAAAAGGCGCTAATTTCGAGTCACAGGGGCCTGATGTCCTGTGTGGTCAGGACCACATTCCGCTTCGACTGTTGATGGCTCAGACCATCTCGAAACGGATCATGCGAGCGATGGTGCGCGGGGGCAGCAGGGTGTTGACGTGGGTCCACTTGATCAGGGCTTCTTCGCAATAGCGGGCCATGGTCGAATGCGCGAGCGGGTCGATATCGCTTTCACGTGTGCCCAGAAAGCCCAGGCCGCGCTGCACCCGCTCAACGGGTTCCTGCTTGCCGGTGAGGAAGGTCCAGTCGGCGGGCATCTCATTCTTCTTGATGTACTCGCGCAGGACCTCGGGCGTATCCGTCAGCGGTGTGAGAGTCAACGAGACGAACTTCAAATTGCGCCCTTCAGCGCCCAGCATTCGGCGCGCCTCGACCAGGTTACGCATGGCCGGGGTGCATGATTCGCTACACACGGTGTACATGACGTTGATGACGACGCGGTTGCCTTTCATGACGTCGTCGTAGAAGCGCACCGAGCGGCCGTTCTGATCCACCAGGGTTTCATTGGGCATGCGTGCCTGGCGAATTCGGGCGTTCACCGCTTCGGGTGTGCTGGGCGCCCACTTGCCGGTCGTGCCGATCAAATTGCTCATGAACTTTCCTTCCCTGAGATCATCATCACTCCTCTCAGAATAGACACCCCTGTCGTCGGTGGCTGTGACCCAATACTCAACGGCGCCACTTGAGTGGAGCGCTACGACTTCTTTTTCCGGGCTGTACCGACGCCCGCGGGAGCGTGGGCACAGCTCGGCAGAGTCTGATCAAGGCTCAGCGATGGTGTCGCCGATGTCGTCGACCCGGAAGATGACCATCATTCCTGCGTCCTCGTGGAGCACGTTGTGGCAGTGAATTGGGTAGACGCCTACGTAGTCGGTGGCTGTGACCCAATACTCAACCTCATCGCCTGGGTACAGCGCCACGACGTCCTTGCGGCACCACTCGTAGTGGCCTGGGCGTATGGCCACGCCGTTGCGCCGCAT
>CANHUQ010000105.1 GCA_947463885.1 Burkholderiales bacterium | reverse complement strand
GCCGATCACCTCATCATGGAAGACCGGTTGCCGATCATGGAGCGTGCTGCACGCGAGAAGCAATTTTTCATCGACGTGGTGGCATTACCAGCGTTCATCTATGCCGATAAGGTAGTCGGCACTGGACGGATTCGCTGGGGTGAATACGACAACCACCTGAAGTGGGGCGGACTGAAAATTGCAGTGGATGGTTCGCCACAAGGCAAGACCGCCTTTGTGTCACAGACTTACCTCACCCCGGTGCCCGGTTGCGAGAAGGACTGCAAGGGTTTTCCGAACCTGAATCAGAAACAGGTGGACGGGCTGCTGCAGCTTGCCTACAAAAACGGGGTGCAGCTGTACTCGCACTGCAATGGCGATGCCGCGGTCGACATGATGATCCGCGGCCACGAGCAGGCAGTGGCTGCCGTGGGCGACCCGAAGAAGGACCGACGCACGATCATCATCCACTCACAGATCATGCGACCTGATCAGCTCGATGCGTACAAGCGTCTGGGGCTGTTGCCCACGTTTTTCACGGCGCACACCCACTACTGGGGTGATGTACATCTGGCTAATCTGGGTGCGCAACGCGGCGGGTTCATCAGCCCGCTGGCCACAGCAACCAAGAAGGGCGTGATCTATGGCAATCACACCGACACCATCGTCACGCCCATCGATCAGATGAGCCTGCTGTGGACGGCGGTGAACCGGGTGTCGCGCACCGGGCAGGTGGTGGGTGCCTCGGAGCGGGTCTCGCCCTATCAGGGGCTGAAGGCGCAGACCACCTATGGTGCGTATCTGTACTTCGAGGAGAAGGACAAGGGCACGCTGGCCGCAGGCAAGCTTGCCGACCTGGTGATCCTGGATCGCAACCCGCTGAAGGTGAAGCCGATGGCCATCCGGGACATCCGGGTGATGGAGACCATCAAGGACGGGAAGACCGTTTACCGGGCGGGCAGCTGATGGACTGCCCGGCTTGACCGGACTGTCTGCCTTCCCGGTGTCTCACCTCCGTTGATCTACCTCCATGCGTTACGCCTTCTGGAGCATCCATGTATCGACCCAGCCGCCGGCACACAGCCGATTTGACCCCCACACTCCAGCGACGGTTGCTGCCGGTCCTGGCTGCCCTCAGTACCGCCCTGATTGGCACACTGAGCGCCGCCCTGAGCCTTCCGGCGCATGCAGCCAACGAGGCAGACCTGGCCAAGCAACTCGCCAACCCGGTGGCTGCGCTCATCAGCGTGCCGGTGCAGCTCAACTTCGACCGCGAGATCGGGCCCGCGCGAGAGGGCACACGCATGACCGCCAACATCCAGCCGGTGGTGCCGTTTTCCCTCAATGAAAACTGGAACATCATTTCTCGCACGATCCTGCCTGTGGTGCATCAGAGCGACATCTTTCCCGGCGCAGGCAGCCAGACCGGATTGGGTGATGTGCTGCAGAGCCTGTTCTTTTCACCCAAGGCACCGGGGCCCGGTGGCGTGATCTGGGGCGTGGGACCGGTCTTCCTATTGCCCACTGGCACCAACAGTCTGCTCACCGCCGACCGCTGGGCCGCAGGCCCCACGGCCGTGGCCCTGCGCCAGACCGGCCACTGGAGTTACGGCATTCTGGCGAACCACCTGTGGTCGATGGGCGGTGGCAGCGGCCGCGACATCAATCAGACCTTTTTGCAGCCATTCGTGAGTTATCTCGCGGGTGGCGGTTGGACCTTTGGCATGAACCTGGAGGCCAGCCGCGACTGGGAGCGCGAACAGTGGTCGGTGCCGATCAACTTCAGCGCCTCCAAATTGCTGAAAGTAGGCAACCAGATGCTCAGTGTGGGGGCTGGGGTGGGCTACTGGATAGAGTCGCCTGAGGCCGGGCCGCACGGCTGGCGCTTTCGAGCGGTCGTGACCTGGTTGTTCCCGAAGTAAGGTGGAACTGGTGGCCGGCGAGGTTGGACCCTAAGTTGGCCACCGAGGTTGGCCGCCGCAGCCCGACTTAGTCCATGGTGACCCGGGCACTGCGAATGACGTCGGCCCAGCGGGCAATGTCCTGCTGAAGAAAGGCTGCGAAGGGCCCCGCTTCTTTCACGTCGACCGCCATGCCCTGCTGCGTCACGGCTGCGCGCACACTGTCCTTCTTCATCGCATCGGTGACCAGCTGGCGATAGCGGGCCAGCGCAGCCGGCGGGGTGGCGGCAGGCGCAAAGAACCCCAGCCAGGCATCAGCCTCTACACCGGGCACGCCGGCCTGGGCCAGCGTGGGCAGATCTGGCAGGTGGGGTGAGCGGTTGGGCGAAGCGACAGCGATTGCGCGCAGCTTTCCAGCCTGCACCTGCGCCAGCACCGTGGGCGTGGTGGCAAAGCTGAGTTTCACATGACCACCCAGCAGGTCCTGCAGCAAGGGGGCGGAGCCTTTGTAGGGCACATGTGCAATGTCGGTGCCGCTGCGCGCCTTGAACAGCTCCAATGCCAGGTGCGAGGCCGAGCCAGGGCCTGTGGAGCCCGCAGTGAGTTTGCCGGGCTCGCGGCGCGCAAGCGCCACCAGTTCGGCCGCGTTGCGCACCGGCACATCATTGCCCACCACGACGATGTGCTGCAGCGCTGCGCACAGGGCAATGGGTGCAAAGTCCTTGATCGGGTCGTAACCGCCGCCCTGCGGTAGCAAAGACACATTAGTGGCATGGGTCTGGTTGTTGCCCAGCGCGAGCGTATGACCATCGGGTGCGGCCTGGGCGGCACGCCGCGTGCCAATCGCGCCTGCGCCACCGGGCACGTTTTCGACCATGACCGCCTGGCCGAGTTCACGCGAAATGTCTGCCGCCACGGTCCGCGCCAGGATGTCGGTGGGACCGCCAGGGGGATAGGGCACGATCAGGGTCACGGGTCGGGTGGGCGCCCAAGCAGGCTGCTGCGCCAGGGCAGGCCAGGAAGAAGCGGCACTGAGAGCGGCCAGTGAACGGAGGATCAGTCTGCGGTGGGTCATGAGGGACTCATTCATGTGGCACTCACTCATGTGGCACTCACTAAGGGTTCGGTGAGGCTCGTGCGGGCGAGATGCGGTAAGCGTAACCGATGTCGCAGGCGGGCACGGAGCCTGCAGTGGTACCGAGGTGGTAGGTGATGCGGTGGGTGGTCATGCGGTGGGTGGTCATGCGGCGGGTGGTCATGCGGCGGTCTCTGCAGGTTCATCGGCCTCGTGTTACCGTGGAGAAAAGTCTTTTTCTCGAACGCGAATGAACGTGATGCAGCGGAAGTTTCGTGTGCGCGCACTGCTGAGAGTGTGTGCACTCGCGTGGGGTCTGCAGGTCGGTGCGGCGCTGGCCTGCCCTGTGTGTGCACCCACCAGCACACTCACGCCGGCACAGGTGCTGATCAACGCGGATCGGGCCCTGCTGGTACGGACTGATCCTGCGGGCGCCTTGCGGATCGACACGGTCATTCGTGGCCCGGGTGCGGCCGGCGATCGGCTTGAATGGAGTGTGCCAGCCCGCCAGATGCCGCGACGTGACGGCAAGCCGATGCTGATGGTGCGCGATGGCCTCAGTCGTGAGTGGTCGGCGCTGGCCGAGATCGATGGATCACATGCCGATCTGCTGCGTGAGATCACACAGCTCACCCGCACCAGCGAGATGACGGTCGCAGACTGGCAGGCGCGGGTCGCCCGGTTCTTGCCGCTGCTGGAACATGAGGAACCGCTGATCGCCGAGACAGCCTATGGCGAGGTGGCGCGGTCACCGTACTCGGCCATGCGCTCGCAGCGCACACGCCTCGACAACAAGCGGCTGGAGCAGTGGGTCAATGACCCGGCGCTCGCCGGGCGCCGGCCACTTTATGTGTTGCTGCTCGGTTTGGCGGGCGGCCCGGCGCAGGCCGAGGTCATCGAGCGCCAACTCACATCGTCGACACGCAAGAGCGATCTCAGTGATCTGCCCGCGCTGGTGGCGGCTGACCTGGAGTTGCGCGGACCCACCCGCCTGCCGTGGATCGAGAAGCACCTGCTGCTGGACCCCAAGCGGCCCGCCGCAGAAGTACAGGCGGCACTGGTCGCCCTGTCGGTGCACGGTGCGGATGACACCACGATTGCGCGCGAGCGCATCGTTGAAACGTACCTGCGCTTCATTGCAGCGCGCCCGCCACTGGCCGGTCTGGTGGCACAGGATCTGGCCAACTGGCAGGTCTGGGAGGCAACGCCTGCCTATGCCGCGTTGCTTGAACGCGCCGATCTGTCGATCGCCTCGCGCGTGGCCATTGCGCAGTATTTGCGCGTGAGTCCGCACCCGCAAGCGAAGATCGCTCTGCAAAAACTGGCGCCTGCGGCGCGATGAATTAAGCGGGACTGATGAAGGCCGGTCGCTGAAGTCAGATCGACTTCGTCTTCACCAGCTATCGCTGGCGATCGCTGCGTAACAGCAGGACATCGTTGCCGGTCACCGCCCCATCCGCGTCGATGCCAATGCTATGCACGCTGGCATCAGTATCCTGGAAGAACATCACATAGCCACGTGCTTTGGGAATCACACTGACCAGTCGCCACGAGACTGGAATGGCCGCACGCTGTCCGCCCAGCGATTCCCGCAGGAGCCTGGCGCCGCTGGCGCCAGCGTCGTTGGTTGCTTTGGTGATGCTGCTGACGTAGCCCTCATTGAACTGCAGGTCTTTGTCGATGGCCCCAGCCATTACGTTGGCTGATGCACAGAGGCAAACGCCGAACAGAGCGCGTCGGAACACGCCATTCGTCTGGCTTTTCATTCATGGACCCCTCATGAGGATTTCGATTCCTTTTTGTCCAGGGAACGTACCACCTGGGCAGCGAAGCCGATTTGTCGCTGCAAATACATGAGGCACTGGTCGGGATATGTGTTCAAACCGTAGTGCGAGCCTTACGGGCTGAGTTGACTTGCGCCCCAAGGTGCTCAATCACTACTGGCGGCCGGTTAGGGAATCGCGCCACGAGTTCTAGCTTGCCTCCCATGCTTTCCACATAGTGGCGCAGGGTCGACAACAGCATGTCGCTGCGCTTTTCCAGGCGCGAGATCGTGTCTTGCCCAACGCCTAGCGTAGCGGCCAACTGCTCTTGCGTTTGCTGGACGGCCACGCGCAGATCTTTGAGGGTGGCCAATTCCATAGCGCGCGCTTGCACCCGTTGCTGGCGAGCCTTAGGTAGCGAGGCCATGAGGTCATCGAGTTTTCTTGCCATGATGGGACTCCTTACTTTGCCGTGTCAGTCCGCCCAGATGCTCGTCGTAGCGAACATCTGCGACGTCAATCAAGCGTTTGTAAAATCGCCGCTGTTCTGCACCACCCTTGTCGCCGCCCACCAGCAAAATGCCCTGACGCTGAGGGTCGAATGCAAACGCCACCCGCCAGACCTGCCCATTCCACGAAAAGCGAAGCTCTTTCATGTTGGTGTGCCGCGAGCCTTTCAGCGTATCCACGGTGGGTCGCCCCAGGTGCGGGCCAAATTCCGCCAGCAAACGTGCATGCGCCAAAAGTTCGTCCTGCAGATCCTCTTTCAGGTCGCTGAACTCAGCGTAAAAAGCATCGTGAAAGAAAATTGACCAAGCCATGCGTTAATTATGACTTTCAAACCATATGTATTCAAGTACATATTTGCGACTTCTCTGGTGATGGCAGGCGTTCATCCGAACAGCTCACAACACCGTGCGATCATGTTGTCAGTGCCAGGCGCGCAGACCGCGATCCTGCCAGCCAGCGAGGTGCCGGCCGAGATGGGTTTGCGTCAGATGCCATGCGCATCCTGCTCAAGCGCAGGGTGAGCCACCCGTCGCATCGACAAGGTCTCGCGGGCATGCCACCATGCACCGCGGCCGTAGCCTCGGACTCCATTCCAACGAGGCGCAGCCCCGCCATCGCACAGGGAGGAGACCCCATGAGCATTCAACGCATCCAGAGAAGGCGCGTGAATCGTGCCGTTCTGACCGGACTGGGCCTGGCCGCAGCCCCGGCTTCCACGGCTTTCGCGCAATCGGGCTGGCCGAACGGCAAGCCGATCCGCATCTACTGCGGCTTTGCCCCAGGCGGCACCACCGACCCTTATGCCCGCATGCTGGGCGACTACATGAGCCAGAAGATCGGCGTGCCGGTCATCGTGGAAAACCGTACCGGTGCGGGCGGCTTCATTGCCCTTGAGGCACTGACCCGTGCGGCACCCGATGGTCACACCATCGGCATCACCACCTCCACCTCGGTGTGGGGCAGCCGGGCGCTGTACCGCAAGCTGCCCTTCGATGCCGAAAAGGACTTCACGCCAATCACCTTGCTGCCGGTCGGTCCCCTGCTGATGGCGGTGCCGACGAACTCGCCGGCCAAGACCATGAAGGACTGGGTGGAGATGGCCAAGACGCGCGATACCACGATGGCGAGCTACAACCCGGCCTCGGTACCGCATCTGGCGGCGGCCGACCTGAATGCGCGGTACGGCACGAAGATCGAGGTGGTGCACTACAAGGGCGAAGGCCCGATGTGGATCGACGTGGTCTCAGGTGTGGTGCAGGGTGGCATCGGTAGTTACGTCGCACTGGCGCCCCATCTGGCCAAGGGGACAGTGCGTGTGCTGGCGTCAGTGGGTGGCGAAAAATCGCCCAAGCTGCCGCAAGTGACGTCCTTCGTGTCGCAAGGCTTCGATGGGCAAATCTTCAAGCTCGACGGTTGTCTGGCGATGCTGGCGCCTGCCGGCACACCGCCCGAGATCGTCAGGCGCATGGGCGATCTCTTCGTAGAAGCCGCCGATTCGGCCAAGGGCCTGGCGCTGCGCGATGCCTTCGCCATCGATGCCAAGCCGACCACGACTGCAGTGGCTCAGCAACGTTGGCGCGATGAAAGTCCAATCTGGATCAAGCTGACCGAATCGACCGGCATCAAGCTCGACTGAGCGGCAGATCGAACTGACCGACCGCATGGGCCAGGCGCTCGGCCTGGTCCTTGAGGCTGATCGCGGCAGCCGCGCTTTGTTCAACCAGCGCGGCATTTTGTTGGGTCATGCCGTCGAGCTCACCGACCGACTCATTGACCAGCCCCACGCCCGCACTCTGTTCGTGCGTGGCGCGGCTGATTTCGCCGATCAGCGTGCCGGTTTCGCGCACGGATTCGACGATGCGCGACATGGTGGCGCCGGCCTCGCCGACCAGGCGTGAGCCCTGTTCGACGCGACCCACCGATTCTTCGATCAGCGACTTGATTTCGCGAGCGGCATCGGTGCTGCGCTGCGCGAGCGTTCGCACCTCGGAGGCCACCACGGCAAATCCTCGGCCCTGCTCGCCCGCGCGGGCAGCTTCCACGGCGGCATTGAGCGCAAGGATGTTGGTTTGAAAGGCGATGCCGTCGATCACGCCGATGATGTCGCCGATCTTGCGGCTGCTCTGGGTGATGTCGCCCATGGTCGCGACCACCTGCCCGACCGCCTCACCACCGCGCGTGGCCACCTGTGAAGCCGTCAGCGAGATCTGCTCGGCCTGGCTGGCATGGTCCGCCGTCTGGCGTACCGTGGCGGCGAGTTGCTCCATGGAGGCCGCGGTCTTCTGAAGATTGGCGGCGGTCTGTTCAGTGCGCTCGGACAGATCGGCATTGCCTTGCGCGATCTCGCCCGATGCCGTGCGCACGGACTCTGCCGAGGCGGCCACTTCGCGCAGCACCACGCCAATGCGCTGCAACGCGGCGTGCAAGTCGCGCCCTAGCGGAGTGTCTACGCGAATCCCGGTGAGATCGAGCCGCAAACGATCGTCCTGGGCGCGCATCGACTCGGTCACTCGCGCCAACTCGGCGCCCAGCCGCGCATCATGTTCCAGATGCAGGGCCATGTAGGTCTGCAGCACGGTCTGGACCACCACGTAAGACGCATGCAGCGCGACCAGTGTCCAGCTCGGCTGCGCGAAGCACACGGTGCTCCAGCCATACTGCTGCAGCGCATTGAAGGCGACATGATGCAAGGCGATGGTGGCCGCAGCGACGGCGATCGGCCGCCAATCGCGATAGGCGAGCAAGAAGGCGAGGCTGACGAACACGCCAAAGTGAATCTCGGTCAGGCCGCGGGCCACCTGAATTTGCAGCGCCGTGACCGCCATGAACGCAAAGCCCATGTACAGGCGGGTGAACAACGCGCCCGGTTGCATGCGCACCAGTGCGCCGGCCACCAGCAGGATGGGCAGACCGACGCCCAGCGCAACATCGACGCCACCGAAGTGCATCGATAGCGCGAGCGCTGCGCCCGTGCAGATGGCGAGCACGGCCAGGAGCAGGCGGTCGGCACGGCGATAGACCGCGATCATCGCGTCGGCGTCCAGGGGGACGGCCGCTCGCGCATCAGTTCTCACATCAGTTCGCACTGCAGTGCCCACTTCATGCAGCGCGGTGACGGACCGGGGCGAGCCGGTGGGGGATGACAAGACGGCGGCGGGTTTGGCGTTCATACCCGCGATGTTGAACGCCTCACGGGTGCAAGCATCGAATGAACTGCAGGGGTTCTGCCCCGCAGTTCCATACAGCAGGCACGCTCCTCAAGGGGGCGCAGTGCGGTACGCGACGTCGAGCATCAGCTGCCCGGGTTGGCCGAGCGAGCGGGCGCGCCAGCATCCGGACGCGAGCCGCGAGCGCCTTGCGATGCGCCCGACGCACGCATGGCCTGATGGTAGGCGCGCATCTCGTCTTGCGAGAGCTTGCCGTCGCGGTTGGCGTCAGCTGCTTCGAAGGCCGTGACCGAGCGGGTGCGCATGGCCTCGTGGGCAACATCCATTTCGGCGCGACTGATCTGGCCGTCGCCATCGGAATCAATCTGCTTGAGCATGCGGGCGCGATGCATGCCGCCTTCATGGTGCATGCCACCGTGGCCATGATGGGACATGCCTGCACCGGGGGACATGGGCGCCGACTGACCCAAGGCAGGCGAGAGGGGTTGCGCTGCGCCACCGGTGGGCTGCGCCCACACAGCGCCGGCCAGTGCGCCGCTCAACAAGGTAAACAATGCAGCCAGTCGGTAAGGGGAATACAGGGAACGGTTCATGCGAACTCCGGCAATGCGAGGGAAGGAGGTTCAAGCATGCGCTGCTGCGCGCAACGATGCGAAGGCTCTTACCTGGCGTTGCCTGAGTTACATCTGTCACACCATGAAGTGAGCCTAGGCGGGCAGGGATGCGCGCGCAGACTGGCCCTCGCACGGACTATTCGAGCACGACGTTCGCTTTCTTTGCCACCACGCCCCAGCGCTCGATTTCGCTGCGAATGTAGGCACGGAATTCATCGGGCGAGCTGCCGACCACTTCAGCTGCCTGCGACACGAACCGCTCACGCACATCGGGCTGCGCCAGGATGCGCACGGTCTCGCGGTGCAGCTTGGCCACAATGGCCGGTGGCGTGCGGGCCGGCGCGAGCAGGCCGTTCCAGGAGCTGACTTCGAAATCGGGCAGACCCGCCTCGGCCATGGTGGGCACATTCGGCAATTGCGGCAGGCGGCGGGTGGCGGCAACCGCGATCGGCTTGAGGCGACCCGCCTGCATGGAAGGGATGGCAGAAAGCGCCGTCTTGAAGCCCAGATTGACCTGCCCGCTGATCACATCAGCCAGCGCAGGCGCCGCGCCCTTGTACGGCACATGCACCATCTGAATGCCGGTGCGCTGCTCGAGCATCTCGCCGGCCAGATGGGGCGAGCCGCCGGCACCCGATGACGCATAGGTGAGCGTGCCCGGCTTGGCACGCGCCAGGGCAATCAGGCCCTTGAGATCGTCGACCGGCAGGGACGGTGAAACCACCAGCACGCTAGGTGCGGCCATCAGCTGGGTGATCGGCGCAAAGTCTTTGAGGATGTCGTACCTCAGATTGCGATAGAGCGACATGTTGGTCGCATTGGCGATGGTGCCCAGCAGCAGCGTGTAGCCATCAGGCTCGGCACGCATGACCGTCTCGGCCCCGATATTGGAGCCAGCACCGGGCTTGTTCTCGATGGTCACGGGCTGACCCCAGGCGTCCTGCAGTTTTTGCGCGATGGTGCGTGCCACCAGATCGGTGGCGCCGCCCGGCGCAAACCCCACCACGATGCGGATCGGCTTAGATGGATAGTTGGCGGCGGCATCCTGCGCGAGGGCAGGCTGCACCAGACCGGGGTTGATCGCAGCTGCAGTCAGGGCGAACAGTGCGTGTCGACGTGAGGGCATGAGGGGCGTCCTGAAGAAAGAAGCTGGAAGCATTGAGGTCGTCATGATGCGCAAACGGGCCAGGCTGCGATGATCGATCGTGAAGCGCACATCGGGCACGCCGTGCGCGTCATGTCGGTGGCACGACGTCAGGCGACACCGCATCCCGGTACAGCCAGCGACCGTTCACACGCACGAAGCGGCTGTGCTCGGTGAGGCGCTGCGCACGTGCGCCACCCACCTTGAAGCGGGCCACGAAAGCCACCTGCGCGTGGTCGGCATCGGGTACGTCATGGCGCAGGACCTGCAACCCCAGCCAGCGCAGCCCGGGCTCATCGGGCGCGAGTTGTCTGGGGCGCGTGTCGGGGTGCCAGGTCTGCAGCAGATAGTCATGCAGGCCCAGCGCATAGGCGCTGTAACGCGAGCGCATGAGGGTCTCGGCATCGGGCGCCTCGCCCTGCAGGGGCCCCGTGTGCCAGCGTGCACAGCACTGCGCATAGCTGGGCCCGCGCCCGCAGGGGCAGGGGGCATCAGACCGCAGGGCTTGCGTATTCATGGGGTGTTCAGGCACTCGCGGCGAGCGCCTGCTCGAGATCCCAAACGATGTCATCGATCGACTCCAGGCCGACCGAAAGACGGATCATGTCGGGGGCCACACCGGCGGCGCGTTGCTCGGCCTCGGACAATTGTCGATGGGTCGTGGAGCCGGGGTGGATGACCAGCGTGCGCGCATCGCCCACATTGGCCAGGTGCGACAAGAAGGTACAGGCATCGATGAAGCGTTCGCCGGCCTGCTTGGCATCGCCCGTCGCTCCGGGCTTGACGCCAAACGACAGGATGCCGCCGGCGCCGCGCGGCAAATAGCGCTGCGCCAGTGCGTGATAAGGACTGTCGCGCAGGCCGGGGTAATTGACCCAGGCCACGCGCGGATGCGTCTGCAGAAACTGTGCGATATGCATCGCGTTTTGAACATGACGGTCCATGCGCACCGGCAGGGTCTCGATGCCTTGCAACAGCAAGAAGGCCGAGAGCGGCGCCAGCGTGGGGCCGGTGGTGCGCGCGGTTTCCATGCGGCAACGCATGGTGAAACCGAAGTCGCCGAAGGTTTCGTAGAAGCGCACGCCGTGATAGCCGACACTGGGTTCGACCATCTCGGGAAACTTGCCGTTATCCCAGGGAAAACGACCACTTTCAACAATGGCGCCGCCCAGCGTCGTGCCATGTCCGCCCAGGTATTTGGTGACCGAATGGATCACCAGATCGGCGCCGTGCTCGATGGGTCGGCACAAATAAGGCGAGGCCAGCGTGTTGTCGACCACCAGCGGCACGCCGTGCGCATGCGCCACCTCAGCCACCGCGGCCAGGTCAATCACGTTG
>CANHUQ010000104.1 GCA_947463885.1 Burkholderiales bacterium | reverse complement strand
TGAGTGCAGCTGGGCGAGCACGTATGCGCATGGGCACGGTGTTCGTCATGATCGTGGTGGTGTGCATGATCGGAATGCGATGCATGTCCATGGTCATGCCCGTGGTCGTGGCCGTGCTGGTGATCGTGGTCGTGATGCGCATGGGCCTGAGCATCAAGCGCCGCATGCAAGGCCAGGTCGACAACTTCCAAGGACAGCGTATCCAGGGCTGCCAGCACGCCTGTTGGCATCCCAAGTGCCAACGAGGCCTCTTCGATGGATTGTGCAGGCACCCCATCGCCCAGGAGCGCCAGGGCTTCGTTCATGACAGCGGCGACGGCGCTGTGCTGATAGACATTCGGTCCGTGCGCATGATCATGGTGCGCATGATCATGGTCATGGTGATGGCCATGACCGTGGTCGTGATCGTGGTCGTGGTGATCTGTCGATGGGTGCGTGTGCTTGTGCGGGTCTGTAGACATAGGGGCCTCGGAGCCGCAACACAGCGGCGTCATGGGCCAATCATAGCGCCAGCCCGGCTGGGGCTGGTTTCAATGCGCTGAGTCAGCGCGAGACGCTGCGCAGTGCGCGAACTTTTGACGAGGTGATGGACCTGCGCGGGCCCTCTTCGAGCAGCTTGAGGACCTGTGGGTCTTGAATCAGGGCGCCGCCGGAGAGTGCGCTTGTCACGAGTTCCGGCGCAATCGGACGCACGAGCCCGAAGCCTTGACCAAAGTCCACATCCAGATCGATCAGCGACGCGATCGTATCCGGCGTTTCCGCCCATTCGGCGATGCTGCGCATGCCGAGTTCGTGCGTGAGTTCAACAATCGTTCGGGTGATGGAGAAATTCGCCGGATCGCGATTGATGTCCTTCACGAAGCTGCCATCGATCTTGATGAAATCAGCAGGAATCTCCTTCAGATAGTTAAAGGAGGTGTACCCCGCACCGAAGTCATCCAAGGCCAGCTTGCTGCCATGCATTCGCACTCGGTCAGCAAAACGGCGGGTTGAGCCCATATCGTGTAGTGCGACGCTTTCCGTGATTTCAAAGCACATCTTGGCAACCGATAGCGGATGGTCCGCCATCAGCGCAAAGGCGTCGTCGACGAAACGCTTGTCATTCAAGGAGGCGCCACTCAGATTGATCGTGGCAAACGCGAGACGCTCGCGATGCTCGGGGTGCGTGTCCAACCACTCAAGCGTGCTTCTGAGCACCCAACGGTCGATCTGCGACATCAGGCCATGACGCTCTGCAGCGCCAATAAACCGCGCAGGAGGCAGCACCGTGCCATCTTCGGCTCGCATGCGAATCAGGACTTCATAGCTCAGAGAACTTTGCGGAGACTGGAGAGCAACGATCGGTTGGAATTCGAGGAAATAGCGGTCGGTCGGGATGCGCTGCTGCAAATCGGCAACAACCCTCAATTCCTCCAGGTGACTGCGCAGCGTCGCGTCATGCTCGTTCAACCGTACGACGCAGTTCCGTCCACGGGCTTTAGCTTCACTGCAAGCACGCCCTGCCGCGGCTGTGACATCGGCATATCCCATCGATTGATCCAGTGCGACCACACCGATGCTCACGGTGATGTTCAGCGCCTTCCCGTTGATATCAAAGCGCTCGCTCGTGATTGCCTCACGAACGCGCTCCATCGCGGACGCAGCCGCGGCCTCAGAGCAGTCGTGCAACACCACGACGAACGAATCTGCCACCCGGGCAACACTATCGCGCGAGCGCGAGACGTTCGAGATCCGCTGGGCGACCTGCTGCAGGAGAAGATCCCCGGTTCCGAAGCCGTGTAGGTCGTTGAAGAGCTTGAACCGATCGATGTCGATATGCGCGATCGCACAGGCCACCCGCGTCGACACCTCTTCGGTCGCCTTGCGAACCGCGTTCTCCAGGCCCCTTCGATTCAGCAGACCAGTCAAGTGGTCATGATCGACTAGGTTGCGGAGTTGTCGCTCCGCAACTTTTTTCGCGGTGATGTCCTGTATCGAGCCTTCGAGGGTGTCTCCATCTCGCGAATTAATTCGGACAAAATACCAACTCTGGGAACCAATTTCGAGCTCCAGGTTTGGGTTGGAGCTTCGACTCGCCTCATCAAGCAGAGAATGTGCACCTATCCCAAGCAGTTGATCTACATGCGGTTGATGAGTACGTGTATCAACCGTTAAATTAAACATTTCTCTAAAGCTTGGATTAAATAGTCTTAGATGTCCTGTGCTAGAAACGCTAAACAGCCCAATCGGGCTGAGGTTGAAGTTTCTCTCGAAGTCTTTGAGATATTCCAAGCTCAGCGCTTGGGCTGTGATGCGCTTGTCTTTCTCAGTACTCAGCTTATTTATAAGTGCAAGTCCGAGGATTACGGCCGATAGAACTGCGCCAAGCTGGGAGTTTAGCCAGTCCGGTGCTCGGGCAAATCCAGACATGTTACAGAGTTCGCCTATCATGCCGGCCAGCATTGTGAGCCACGATAGGAAAAACAACGCGCTCGATGGTGTGCTTGTCTTAATAAGCGTCGGAACGATTTTGACTGCTAGTGTTCCTGCTGAAATGACTGCGAGTGTCCAAAAGGCTTTCAGAAACTCGGTGTGGGTCAAAAAGGGAGATGCTATTGCAAACCCTGCAAAAACTACTTGAAGGCCACTTAGGATTGTTGATGGCGGTTCATCGCCTTCAAGTGTTCGAGAAAGTCTTTTGTAAATTGATATGTTAAAAAAGCCGTACCCTGCCATGGATGCACGCAGGATAGCCAGGTAGGCGTATTCTGAAATTGGAATTTCGAGCCAAAATTTGTCCCATCCGGCATTGATGGCACCAATTCTAAGGCTCGTTAATAGTAGTCCGCAGTAAAGAAGAAAGTCGACTTCTTTATTGATTAATGCTACGAGTAGTCCGAATGATACAAGAGCGAGGATGCAACCAAATAGCATTCCCCCTAAGCGATCGAATCTGCTTTTTTGGGTTTTATAATCGCTCGACTCCCATAAATTACCTGTCGGTGTTCCTGGCATCAGCGATGTTACCTCGACTAATACGCCAGTAATCTCACTCCCTTGTAAAGCTATAGAAAGCCCCGCGCGGATCTGCCCACTGGATAAGATGTCCTGGATCGAGACTTCGATGAAGTCACGTTCGTTCGCTCTGTTCTCCTTAAGCAGCCAAACGCGAGTCTCTGAAATCTTCGTTAATCTTAGAATAGGGATTTCCAGAACGCGCTCGATTTCAGACGGGCGCGTTGGAATTGCGAATTCGATCCATACTGGCTGATCGGTTGCGCGAGCAAGAAAGTCGCTGTTCCCCTGATTCGTCCGGTTTCGAATGAGTTGAACAATCTCGGACGGCTTCGCGTCTAGCTTGGTCGCGGTTGAAAATTTCGGATCTAGCTTTATTGATGGAGATCCATGGCTTGCGGACAGTAGGAGAGTCAGCGCAACAAGAGATAGCACGACAGCAATCGTACGTGCGATCTGCCAAGTAACTTCGCTATTTTCGGTTGAACCGCCTGTTAGACGCAGTCCGGTTACCATCTGCATGACATCTACCAACTGCCTGATTCAGTTTCTGCAGGGTAAGGCTTTCGTTGGTACAGGCATGCGACTCGCCGACATTCGGCGAATCAGGCCTCCTCAGTGGCCAATAACTGTGTCTAAAATGAGTCTAGTTTAGTCGTTGTCCGCAAGAATTTGGTCCAAGTATGCTGCGCTTGGCGGCGATGAACGAGTTCTGGGAGTGTTCCAAATGCCACTGACCGATTTGAAGATCCTTATGTCAGCGCAGTAATCAAGAAACATAAACTGGTATAAAGGATGTTCGATTTTTCGCCAGTTTCGTTCGCATGCGACGACATCGAGTGTCATTATCCGCATTTCAATATTACCTGACCAACTAATGGGCACATAAGTCTCGGCGTCGTAAGCTTCCGAAAATCCGAGCCGCTTGTACTGACGATCCATAGGTGGCCTTGCGGTTACGAGTATCCAGTCTATCTGACAGGCTAAGCAGTACCGATGTAGCGCCTTAAACAATGCAAGTTTGACAAGCGAGGACTCTTTGCCTGCCGCAACCGCAAGTCTTGTGACAAAGGCTAACGTTCTGCCGCGACATGGTGAGTCTTGCGGTATCAGGTTTTCCGCCGGAAGACTTCCGTTCGCGTTCGTTTCTATTCTTAGCGTTCCCAAGGCCGAGCCATCTTGCTTTGACTCCGCCAGAAGCACCAAAGAAAACATAGACCTATCGGCAGGCTCGGCACTCTTTAATAATTCAGCAACCTCGGGATGGTGGCGTCCGTACGACTCCGCTCGTATGGCTACTGCTTTCCTGAGGTGTTCTTCAGTTCGAACGATGTTGACCGTGAAAGGTAGGCTTACAGCCGACTGAATTGAGTGAGAAGAGGGGTTAGTGCTGGCGGTGTTTCTTGCAATTGCAGCCTCGGTCGGCTCGGATACCTTCATCGTGGAACCTTTTCAGTTGCGGTTCTAACGCTGGCTCTTGGTTTTGGGATCAGGTGACTGCAATGCCAGTGTTTTTCATGGCCAACGCCTTCTGGTTGGCACTTGTTCTGCTACTCTACTTCAGGATTGCTCTCTAGTCCACTGATTTGTATGGATTTGTTCTCGGTCGTTGTTTATTTCTTGATGCCGTCACGTCTGAAGCTTATCTGTACGTGTTTCTGTCCCGCTTGGCGTCGAGTTTTATTTTTGCTGCAATGTTTATGCTTTAGTGAGCGCATGACTCTTTAATATTCTAGGTGTTGCTGAAATGTGGCCATTTAGTCTTGTCAGAGGTCGATTAACAGTAGCCGCGCTTGCTCCTGACGAAGCTGCGCTGTTTGAACGTGAATTTAAAGAGGTTGGGATCGGGTGGGCGTTGATTGCTGGTTTCGCGGCGATAATGATTTATTTGGTAATAATTATCATTTCTGCGGTTCGGGCAGAGTCAGTTCGCGGTATATTTGAAATTCGAGCGGCGATTGTGGTTATGCTTGTCTCGATGATTTTTCTTGTGATTAAGTTAAAGAATAATAATATAAATTGGGCGCAGCACTTAGTTGCGGTCGCAAGTGCGTCCACTCTTTATGCTACAGCATTCATTGCATTGCTGGCCAATGTGGATGACCCAAAAACCGTTTTGGCAGTCCCGTCGGCTTTGATATTTGGCTTGTTCTTACATTATTGTTTTTTAAGATTGCCGTTCTATTGCGCCGCAGGGATCGGATGGAGCGCTTCTCTGTTGGCAGTTTTGTTTGCACCGTCGGCCTTAGGTGGCGACTCCGTCCGCCACGCCGTCTACCTTGCCTTTACCAATATCTTCGGAATGATTCTTTGTCATTTGATTGAAAGTCGAGAGCGCGAATTGTTTTTCCAGCGCGGAAGGGCTGTGGCTGGTTGGGCTGAGGCGAGCCGTTTGCAGCAGGAAGCCGAAGCGGCGGTTGAATCTAAGGGACGGTTAATTGCAGCTGTGAGCCATGATTTGCGCCAACCCATGACGGCGGCATCGCTCTATCTCGATCTGCTCAGTAATCGACTGAGGCAGGAGGATTTATCTGGTGCGCGCGGGCAGGTAACGAAGGCTCAGGCAGCCGTCTCGATGCTAGGCGGGACGCTTGACCATATCCTCGCATCCGCACGTTTTGATAGCCAGGCGGACCCAATTCGGCTCGAATGGATCGATGTGGGGATATTGCTCGCGTCACTGAGCGAGACGTTCGCCGCCGAAGCATCGCGACGTGGGATTGAATTCAAGCTGCGCCTGCCGCGCCAACCTTTGCAAGTGCATTCAGACCGCAGAGCGCTCGAACGGATCGTCTCGAATCTCGTTGGTAATGCGCTCAAGTTCACTTCAACCCGAGAGGGCACGCGTAGTGGCGTTTTGCTCTCAGTGCGGTTGCAGTCGGGCCGTTGTTCGATCGACGTGTTCGATACCGGCCATGGCATCGCTGCCTCAGATCTTGATTCGATCTGGTCGCCTTATAACCGTCTTGATGTCGTCGAAGGGGATCGGCCAGAAGGATTGGGGCTTGGTCTGTACCTGGTGAAGCGTCTGACGGATCAACTTCCTGGGCACGTCATCAAGGTTCGTTCGACTCCGGGGCGGGGATCTCGATTTTCCGTCTTGTTGCCGGCGCGTCACGCCGATTCCCTGCTGCACGCTCCTTCGGATCCCGAAGCAGTGCACGTGGATACGCTCGGCAGTCCGCCTTTGTGGGGGGCGTATGTGCTGTTGCTTGAAGACGACCGGTTGACGCGAGATGCGGTCAGTGAGTGGTTGCAGGAATGGGGCGTCATGGTGCTGGCTGGCGTGACGCCAAGGGAGTTGCTGGCGCTGCATGCTGATTCTGAGCGCATGGTCGATGCGATCATTTGCGACTACAGGTTGCCTGGCGGCTTGAATGGATTTGCCGCGATCGAAACGCTGCGCAGTGCGCTGGGTTATGCTCCGAGCGCGATCCTGATTACCGGCGAGCCGGATCTCTCGGTGCTGCTTCCAGCGGCCGGTCGGGATACGATCATGCTTCAAAAGCCCCTGTCGACTGACTCGCTGCATGGCGCATTGACTCGCGCTGTCGCAGTCGCGAATGAGGCGGCACTTGGGTAATGAACCAGATAAAAAAAGGGAGATGTGATGATTGAACGTACGCTATTCGGCGAACAGCACGAGCAATACCGCGACACAGTGCGGCGCTTCCTGGAGAAGGAAGTCGCCCCCCATCACGCCAAGTGGGAAGAGGATGGCTATGTTGACCGTGAAGTTTGGCTGAAAGCCGGCAAGAACGGTCTTCTGTGCCCCTCCATGCCAGAGGCCTACGGTGGTGCCGATGCCGACCGACTCTATTCGGTGGCGATGTTCGAAGAAATCGCGCGGCAGGGCTATACCGGGCTTGGATTTGGGCTGCACAACGAGATCGTAGCCCCCTACATCCTCAAATATGGCTCCGACGCTCAAAAGACTAAGTACCTGCCTGCCATGGCAAGCGGTGAAGTGATCGGCGCGATTGCCATGAGCGAGCCTTCTGCGGGCTCAGATCTGCAGGGTATTCGTACGACGGCACGCGATGCGGGTGACCATTGGATCCTGAACGGCTCCAAGACCTTTATCACCAACGGCTGGCATGCGGATCTCGTGATCGTCGTTGCCAAGACCGACCCGGATGCAGGCGCCAAAGGCACAAGCCTTTTGCTCATCGAACGCGGCATGCCGGGCTTTGAGAAAGGCCGTCGTCTGAAGAAGGCTGGCATGAAGGCTCAGGACACGTCTGAGCTTTTCTTCGACAACGTCAAGGTGCCCAAGAGCAATCTGCTGGGCGACTTGAATCGCGGTTTTATTTACCTGATGCAAGAACTGCCGTGGGAACGCCTGCAGATCGCGCTGTCAGGGATTGCAGCCGCACAGGCCGCCATCGATCAGACGATCGAGTACACGAAAGAGCGCAAGGCGTTTGGCACGACCGTGGCCGGATTTCAGACGACTCGCTTCAAGCTCGCCGAGCTTCAGACCGAGGCTCAGGTGGCGCGCGTCTTTGTTGATCGTTGCACCGAACTGCTCATGCAGGGCAAGCTGGATACCGCCACTGCATCGATGGCTAAGTATTGGGTGAGTGACCTGCAGTGCAAGATCATCGATGAATGCGTGCAGCTGCACGGTGGCTACGGCTACATGCTGGAGTACCCGGTGACCCGCGCCTGGACCGATGCCCGTGTGCAGCGCATTTATGGCGGCACCAACGAGATCATGAAAGAAGTGATCGCGCGTTCGATGGGTCTGGGCGCGCGCTGAAGCGTTGTTCTGTCCGCATCATCGCACCGTGCGTTGTCGGTTCGGGCAAAGCGGTGCGGTGATGGGCTCTATGTGCCAGACGCTCTACTACTTGTCGACAGCCTGGTAGACCATCTGTCGCAACAGGTAACGATAAGGCAGCCTGGCCTGCGGCGATTGCATCATGAGCACCACGTACATGTTTTCTTGGGGATCGATCCAAAAGAACGTACCGAAGGCTCCGCCCCAGAAGTAGTCACCGCTCGAGCCAGGCAGCGGGTTGCGGCCCGTATCGGTGCGTACGGCATACCCCAATCCGAATCCCTGTCCCATGTCCGCTGAAGGTGCGAGTGCCTCGAAGCGGTACATGTCCGCCCCGATCGGCGTGCCTGGAGGCAAGTGGTTCGCTGTCATCAGCTCAATGGTCTTGCGTGACACCAGCCGCACGCCATCCAGTTCGCCGCCATTGAGCATGAACTGGCAGAACCGTGCGTAGTCGGCTGCAGTCGAGACCATGCCGCCACCCCCAGACTTGAACGGCAGATCATCGGTGACTACAGGAATATTCGGGACGACTTTCTTGGGGCCTTCAGCGTGTGGGCGCGCTCCACGAGCCGCGTTGGACATTGGTGCGGAATAGCCGGTATCGCGCATCTTCAGCGGCCCCGTAATGCGCTCCGCCACAAAGCGATCAAGGGACTGACCGCTCACCACTTCCACGATGCGACCCAGCACATCGGTCGACAGGCTGTACTCCCAGGTGGTCCCGGGCTGATAGACCAGAGGCAACTTGGAAAGTTTGGTGACCAACACAGCGTTGCTGTCGTTGCGATCACCGACCTTGGCGTCCACGTAGGCTTGTTTGATCGGATTGGCGCCAGCCGACCCATAGGTCAGACCGGAAGTGTGGCGCAGCAGATCTTGCACCGTCATCGGGTTGCGTGCTGCTTCAGTGACGACGGAGGCTTTGCCGTCGGCGCCAGGCTTGACCACCCCAACCTTCAGTCCTGCGAATTCCGGCAGGTATTTGGACGCCGGATCAGCGATGGAGAGACGACCTTCCTCAGCCAGCATCATGATGGCCAGTGAGGTGATCGGTTTGCTCATGGAGGCGATGCGAAAGATGGCGTCGGGTGTCATGCTCGCGCCAGCCTGAGGGTCTCGCAGACCGAAGGTCTCCTGATACGCGATCTTGCCGTGGCGCCCGATCACCAACACCGCACCAGGAAGCTCTCCGTTTGCAACGCCTTGCTGCATACGGCCTGTGAGACGCGCCAGTCGTGCGGAGGACAGCCCCACCTCTTCCGGTGTCGCTGCCTTGACGCCGCCCGCTGCAAGGGGCGCCGCACCTCGCCCTGTCATGCCGGCCGGGGCACTTGCGCATGCGGTCAGTGCGCAAATCAGCGCTGAACCGGCCAGAGTGGCCGTGATTCGCTTCATGTGGGTCTCCCTGAGTTGTTTGATGTCTGCCTGCGCGTCACAGCGCGGCTGCTCTATTTTAGTCGTCTGCGGGCCACTGCTGGTTCCAGTTGCTCAGGCTGTGGAAAGAAAAAGGCCGCCCGGAGGCGGCCTGGTGTGACGGGCACTACGGCCCTCAAACGACTGGCTTACTTGGCCTTGGGCACCGGCAGGTAGTCGGTGACCTTGGTCCAGCGTCCATTCTGGATCTGGGACATCCGGCTCTGATCGTTGCCAAGACGGAAGTCAGGTTTGAAGGCGAAAGGCGGGCTGCCAAACATGTCCGCCGGGAACTTGGTGCTTTCCATCGACTTGATGAACGAATCGACCGTCAGATTAGGCCCCGCGTTGCGAGCAGCCACGGCAAATGTGTCGATGATCATGTAGCCATAGGCCGAGAACACCGTGGGCTCTTCGTTGAACTTGGTGCGGTACTTGGCTGACCAGAACCGGATCTTGTCGTCGCTGGAGTCGGGGTAGGGCTGCTCGGCCGTGTGCATCGCATACAGACCATCCATCGCCTTGCCGCCGAGCTTATGGATCAAGTCGGTATAGGCCGCGCTCGAGCCGAAGAAGTCGGGCGAGAAGCCGGTTTTGCGCGATTCGCCGATCGTGCCGATGGTTTCCCGGATGATGGTGCCCATCACGACCAGGTCACAGCCTGCTGCCTTCATGCGGGCAACCTGCGAGGAAAAGTCGGTGGCCCCGCGCTTGTAGCTGGTCTTCTCCGCGAAATCCTTGCCCATCGACTTCATGGCCCATTCCGCACCCCGGAGCACTTCCAGGCCGAATTCATCGTCCTGATAAATGACGCAGGGCTTGGCGTATTGCTTGCGCTTGAACAGCTCAGGCAGACCGCCTCGCATCTGGTCGTAGTAGGTGGCGGCAAACGAGAACTTCAGCCGGTGAAAGGGCTCGTACATCTCGCGAGCCGCCGTGATCGGCAGGAAGTTGATGACGTTCTTTTCAAACTGGATAGGCATGGAGGCGTTGTTATGCGCCGTGCCGGTGTGGCCCACCACGGCAAACACCTTGTCCTGATTCACCAGTTTCTGAGTGACGAGCACTGCCTTTTTCGGGTCGTAGGCGTCGTCTTCAACCAGCAGCTTGAGCTTGCGGCCATTGATGCCGCCCTGCTCGTTGATCTCTTCGACGCGCAGTTGCATGCCCCCGCGTGACTGCTTTCCGAACGCAGCAATCGGCCCCGAGATATCGAGAATGGTGCCGATCAGGATTTCGCCCTTGCTGATGCCCTGTGTGGCGGTCTGGGCGTGTGCCGAGCCCAGTGCGAGGGTCATCGCACTGATGGCTACGGCGGTCTTGAAGGAACGGTTCATGGTGCTCTCCTTGCTTGATATATGCGACGTCAATCGCGGTACATGCCTTCAATCATGTCGGCGTACTTCTTCTGTACGAACTGACGCTTGAGCTTCATGGTGGGCGTCAGTTCTTCATCTTCAGCTGTGAGCTGGGTTTCCAGCAACTTGAACTTCTTGACCTGCTCAACCCGGGCGAATTTAGCGTTCGCCTTGTCGATCTCGCCCTGGATCAGATCCTGCACTTCCTTTGCGCGCGTGAGGCTCGTGTAATTGGAGAAGGGCACATCATGGTCTTGCGCGAACTTCTCGACGTTTTCCTGGTCGATCATGATGAGCGCGGTGAGGTAGGCGCGCTTGTCTCCAATCACCACTGCGTCAGTTACATAAGGCGAGAACTTCAGCTCGTTTTCCCATTCGCTCGGCGTGACGTTCTTGCCACCGGCCGTGATGATGATGTCCTTCATCCGGTCCGTGATGTAGAAGTAGCCTTCATCGTCCACGCGGCCCACGTCACCGGTGTGCAGCCAACCTTCGGAGTCGATGGTTTCGGCGGTCTTCTCGGGCTGATTGAGGTAGCCGAGAATCACATTTGCGCCTCGCAACTGAATTTCGTTGGTGACAGGAGCGATGCGCATCTCAACCCCAGGACCGGGCAACCCTACACTGCCGGGCTTGGGCGCACTGCGTGGGTTGATCGAGCCACCACCGCAGGTTTCAGTCATGCCCCATCCCTCGCGTAGAGGAATGCCAAGCGACTGATACCAGCGGATGAGGTCGGCTGAAATGGGCGCCGCACCGGTCAGTGCCAGTTGGACCCGATCGAGGCCCACCATCCGCCGTACATTATTAATGACCAGAGCACGGCCGAGCCTGGCTTTGAGGGCTGTCCAGCCCCCTGCAGATCTGCCCTCAGCCTGCGCCTTGGCTTCTTCGGCATTTGCGCTCAACGCCCACGCATAGGCGGCTTTTTGAACATTGCCTGCCTCG
>CANHUQ010000103.1 GCA_947463885.1 Burkholderiales bacterium | reverse complement strand
CAAGGAGACGCCCTGATGAAGCTGCTGCACTTCGATGACTTTCGCTTGGGCGTTCTGAAGGGCGACCATGTCGTTGACGTCACCTCCCTGATTCAGGGCATTCCACACAGCGGGCCCGGAGACCGGCTCAGCAGCCTGATCGCCAGGTGGAGCGAGTTTCGAGGTCCGATCGAACAGGCTGTGGCCAGCGCAACCGGCGTGCCGCTCAACTCGGTGCGCCTGCGCCCGCCCGTGCCACGGCCCGGTAACATCGACTGCATGGCGGTCAACTACATGGAAGACGGCACGCGCAGCGAACCGGCTCCGATCAATGCCTTTCACAAGGCAGTGAATTGCATCATTGGCCCGGGCGACACGATGGAGTTGCCTGACCTGGCGGCGAGTGTGTTCGAGGGGGAAGCCGAGATCGCGCTGGTGATTGGCAAGCGGGCCAGCAAGGTACCCGCCGCCCGCGCCATGGAACACGTCTTTGGGTATCTGAACTTCATCGACGGATCGGCACGCGGCGTGGTGCCACCGAACAACGTGTTTTTCCAGATGAAGTCGCGCGCCACGTTTGCGCCGATCGGACCGTATCTGGTCACGGCCGATGAGGTGGCCGACCCGCAAAACCTGCAGGTCAAGCTCTGGGTCAATGGCGAACTCAAGCAGGACTACAACACGAGCGACATGGCGCACAAGATCGCGCGATGCATCGAATGGCTCTCATCCATCCACGACCTGGAGCCTGGCGATATCGTGGCCCTGGGGACCAACCACCGTGGCCTGTCAGCATTCCAGGATGGCGATGCCATCGAACTGGAATGCGAAGGGCTGGGTCGCCTGTCGATCAAGGTGCGCGATGAGCTCAAGCGCACCTGGGCGCGCGAAACGCGCCTGGAGCGTGAGCAGAAAGGACTTGAGGGCCTGACACCCCAGCTGACGGGGAAGTACGCCAAGCAGTCCTGAGGGCGGGGAGCGCTGACGGGAACTCATTGGACGAAACTAACTCGACGAAACTAACGGAACGGCACTAAGGGGACGAAACTAGCGGGATCGTTCGCCTGTGGCGGCCACGGCAATGCCGGCAAGCAGTGCGGCAAAGCCGGCCAGCTGCAGGGGCGCCACCGACTCGCCCAGCAACAGCCAGGCGAGAATCGCAGAACCCACTGGCTCGCCCAAAATTGCCAGCGCCACATAGGTGGCCGACAAGCTGCGCAGCGCGGCATTGATGAGCGTGTGGCCAAGCAATTGCGGCCCCAGCGCCATCAGTACGATTGGGAGCCAGGCCTCTGTCGGGATCTGGTCAATACCCTGCCCCGCCCCACTGGCCATCACGTTCATGACGATCGCAGCGGCTCCGTAAACAATGGCCACGTAGGCCAGCAGCGACAGCTTGAGGTTGAGCCGGCGGCCGACCAGCAGATAGCCGGAAATGGCCACTGCCCCCGCCAATGCAAGCAGATTGCCGAGCATGGGCTGGCGCCCGGAGGCGATGGCCGCGTCGGACTGAGCCAGGTCGGACACGATGATGAGCGCGGTGCCAAACGCTGCCAGTGCGATGCCCTGCAGCGTTTTCCTGGAGGGCGATTCACGCAGCAGCCACCACGAGGCCAGCCCCACCCACAAGGGGTTGGTGGTGACCAGGGCCACACTACTGGCGACCGAGGTGAACTGGAGCGACGCAATCCAGGTGGCGAAATGCACCGCGAGTAGCGCGCCCGAGAGCGCGGCAATGACCCAGTCGCGCGGTCGGAGTGCTGCCAACTCCGCACGCCGACGCACCAGCGCGAGCGGCACGACGACCGCAGCCGCCAAAGCCAGGCGGGCCGCCGCAATCGCCAACGGGGAGGCACCGGCATCGATGGCCCAGCGAATCAGCAGCGCGGCAGTCGAGACGATAGCCACGCCCAGTGCGAGCGCAGCGTGGCGAGTCATCGGGTGCGGGGATGGTATTTCTGAGGGCCGGTACGGCTCAGGTCTTGGGCAGGGTCACGCCACTTTGCCCCTGGTACTTGCCGCCGCGATCCTTGTACGAGGTTTCGCAGATTTCGTCGGACTCGAAGAACAGCACCTGAGCACAGCCCTCGCCCGCGTAAATCTTTGCGGGCAGCGGCGTGGTGTTTGAAAACTCGAGCGTGACGTAACCCTCCCACTCGGGCTCGAAGGGGGTTACGTTGACAATAATGCCGCAGCGGGCATAAGTCGAATTATGGACAACGAAGTCGTTGGCGATGAAGTTGTGCGAGCCAGGAATCGTCAGGTCGTAGACCTCCTCCTCGCCCGCAGGCTCGATGGATTCCACGACATCCCAAACCGGGCCTTGCGCCAAAGCGATCAGCTCCTCGCAGGCCATGGCGTTGGCCACTTGCCGCAAAAGACCGTACGGCAGCGACTGCTGCGGCTGGGTGCGATCGGCACCCAACTGCCGCAAGGATCGACCCGACTGCATCGCAGCAGCGCCCATCAACGCCCAGGCTTCGCGCGGCAGGGTGTCGAAATTGGAGCGAACCTGCGAGGGCGCAATCTCTAGGAATGGCAGGACTTCTTCCTCGAGGCGTTGCTGCTTGACCGAACCCGGCACGAAACCAATCTCGACGGCGAAGCGGGAGACCTGATCACGGGCCGTGATCTGCAGCTTGTGAGCCTCGGTGCCGAGTGACGTGGTCTTGCTGCGAATCAGAGAGAAAACACCGAACCTCAGCAACAGATGCCTGACGTCTTCGATCAGCCTTAATGACTTCGAGTAGTACTCAAGAAATACGCTCGACTTGGAACAAAACAGGCCACCGTCACCGGCGAACAGCGCCTGCAGAAACATTCGGACCGTCTCGCGGGGGGCGGTGAAGATCGCCTGCGGCACGAATTTTTCAGCTGCACCCACGTTGAGGCCGTAATCGGTCAACCAACGGTAAGCGCGATTGGCTTCGGGTCGTCCACCACGGCCAACGCGGTTGACCAACCTCCAGCCATAGCGCCCACGAAACGTGACCGTGCCAAGCCCGCCTTGATCCACGCTGTCGCGAAGCAATTGCACCAGGACCGGATCGGCACTGGTGAACGTCGGACTATGGCCAGGTGTATGACACTGGCCTTCGGAGATCATCAGCCCAAGGAGGGACGCCTCCCAATCGGGTAAGGGTTGACTGCCGAACATAGGGATATCGCGCGCAACCGCGATACGGTCGCCACAGCGCAGTTCCTGCAACTCCGTCCACCCGTGCAGCTGCCTGAAGGGGTGATTAGCCGTGGCTCGGATAGACAAGCCGGCTCGCGTACGCAACTTGAACACCGGCTTGCGGCCCTGCGGAATGAACGCGGAAACAGGCGCCTCACCCAGCGCCCAGCGCTGCATGGAAAGCGTCCGATCGCTGTCAGCGAACTCGGCGATCGGGCGCCAGGCGCCCGTTTTGGCGTCGACCACGCGGGTATCACCCGTCACGCATTTTCCAAGGCAAATGGTGAGCACGCTGCGCGGAATACGGAAGTATTCAACCGTGCGGGCCAGCGCGAACGAATTGGGCGGGATGATGCAGACATCGCCCTTGAAATCGACGAAGGATTTTTCGTCGAAATTCTTGGGGTCGACGATGGTGGAGTTGATGTTGGTGAAGATCTTGAATTCGTCGGCGCACCGAATGTCGTAGCCGTAACTGGAGGTACCCCAGGAGACCACTCGCTTGCCATCGTGTTCGCGGACCTGACCGGGCTCGAACGGCGAGATCATGCCGTGCTCCTGTGCCATGCGGCGGATCCAGCGGTCTGACTTGATGCTCATGGTGCAGGCTCGGTTCAGGACAATCCGCAATTGTCGGCAATCGGGCTCAGCGAGGCAAATACACCGCCTCGACTACGCGCGATAAGCGTGAAGCCACCTCATCTCACTGCGAACGCACGGCCAACCCGAACCCGCGATGTGGGAGCCTGCCTAAAGCATGACCGTGGGATGACCGCGGCCTTGACTGATCACGAGCAATGAATCACCCTCGCGCCTCCCCCGTCGAGGGCTTATACCTATGCTCATGGATGCATAGGACGCCATCCGATGTCCGGTGTATCGCCGGGGGTCTGCCAACGAGGAGCGGATGATGAACCAGACCCTGAGCCTGACGATCAACGGCAAAGCAGTGACCCTTTCGATCGATTCGCGAACACTGCTTTCTCAGCTGATTCGCGACCATCTTCAACTGACTGGCACGCACGTGGGTTGCGACACAGCCCAGTGCGGCGCATGCACGGTGCGACTGAACGGGCGCGCCATCAAATCTTGCTCGATGCTCGCGCTGCAAGCGCAAGGGGGCGAGCTGCAGACGATCGAGGCGCTGTCGACCGAAGGCAATCTTCATCCGGTGCAGCAGGCCTTCCGCGAGTGCCATGGTCTGCAATGCGGCTTCTGTACGCCAGGTATGGTGATGGCATCGGTGCAACTGCTGCAGGATATTCCGCAGCCCACGGAAGGCCAGATCCGCGAAGCACTTGAAGGCAACATCTGCCGGTGCACCGGTTATCACAACATTGTTCGCGCCGTTCAGACGGCTGCGACCAGCGCCTGAGGAGACCTGCCATGACTGATCTGTCGCAATCGCCCATCGGCCAATCGATCAAGCGTCGTGAAGACGAACGCTTTCTCACAGGAAGCGGCCAGTACACCGACGATGTGATCCTGCCCAGGCAGACCTACGGTTATTTCCTGCGCTCGCCTCATGCGCATGCACGCATCGGTTCCATCGACACGAGCGATGCGATGAAGATGCCAGGTGTGGTCGCGATCTTCACAGGCCGTGACATCGCCGAGTCCAAGATCGGAGGCTTGCCCTGCGGATGGTTGATCCACAGCCGGGACGGCTCTCCCATGAAGGAACCGCCTCATCCGATCATCGCTGCAGACAAGGTGCTGCATGTGGGCGACCAGGTCGCGCTGGTGGTGGCTGAATCTGCAGTACAGGCCAAAGACGCGGCGGAAGCCATCGTCGTTGACTATGTCACCCTGCCCGCTGTCGTCGATACCGCCACCGCAGCAGGCGCTGCCAGTGCCCTTCACGAAGCTGTTGCACCCGACAACGTCTGCTACACCTGGGGTCATGGCGACGAAGCGGCCGTCAATACAGCCTTCGCGGGCGCGGCGCATGTAACGCGTCTGGACTTCGCAAACAATCGACTGATTCCCAACGCCATGGAGCCGCGCGCGGCCAATGCGTCGTACACGCGCCATGATGACAGCTACACCCTGTACGTATCCAACCAGAATCCTCACGTCGAAAGACTGCTGATGGCCGCCTTTGTGCTGGGCATTCCAGAGTCCAGACTGCGCGTGATTGCGCCCGACGTCGGCGGCGGATTCGGTTCAAAAATCTTCCTGTACGCCGAAGAAACCGCGCTGGTGTGGGCCTCCAAGCGCGTAGGCCGCCCCATCAAGTGGACGGCTGAGCGCAGCGAGTCGTTCCTGACCGACGCGCATGGTCGTGACCATGTGACGACGGCCGAGCTTGCGACCGACGCAGCAGGCAATTTCCTCGCCATGCGGGTCAAGACGACCGCCAACATGGGCGCCTACCTGTCAACGTTCGCATCATCGGTTCCCACCATTTTGTACGCCACGCTGCTGGCGGGTCAGTACAAGACCCCTGCGATTTTCTGCGAGGTCCAGGCGGTCTTCACCAACACATCGCCCGTCGACGCATACCGCGGCGCCGGCCGCCCCGAAGCCACCTATGTGGTCGAGCGTCTGGTCGAACAGGCTGCGCGTGAGCTGAAGGTCGATCCGGCCGAACTGCGCCGTCGCAACTTCATCCGCACGTTCCCTTATGCCACGCCTGTTGGCCTGACCTATGACACCGGCGATTACGAAGCCACACTCGCCAAGGCCCAACGCCTTGCCGACGTGAGTGGCTTTGCCGCCCGCAAGGCCGAGTCCGAGAAGCGCGGCATGCTCCGCGGCCTGGGATACTCCTGTTATATCGAGGCCTGTGGACTGGCCCCTTCCAACATTGCCGGGGCTCTGGGGGCACGAGCCGGTCTGTTCGAAGCAGGGGAAGTGCGAGTCCATCCCACTGGGACGGTCACGGTGTTCACCGGATCGCACAGCCACGGACAGGGCCATGAAACCACCTTCGCGCAAGTGGTCGCGGGACGGCTCGGCATTCCGGTTGAAAACGTCGAGATCGTCCATGGCGATACCGGCCGCGTACCCTTCGGCATGGGCACCTACGGCTCACGGTCTTTGTCTGTCGGTGGCAGCGCCATCGTGAAAGCAGTGGACAAGGTCATCGCGAAAGGCCGGAAAATTGCCGCCCATCTGATGGAGGCTGCCGATACCGACATCGTCTTCGAAAACGGCGAATTCAAGGTGGCGGGCACCGACCGCAAGCTGCCCTTCGCGCAAGTGGCACTCACCGCCTATGTGCCCCATAACTATCCGCTTGAAACCCTGGAGCCCGGGCTCAACGAGAACGCTTTTTACGACCCCACGAACTTCACCTACCCGGCCGGATCGTATGTGTGCGAAGTCGAAGTGGACCCGCACACCGGCGTGGTCACCGTCGAAAAATTCACCGCAGTCGACGACTTTGGAAACATCGTGAATCCGATGATCGTCGAAGGCCAGGTGCATGGCGGGATCGCGCAGGGCATTGGTCAGGCCATGCTGGAGCAGGCGGTCTACGACAAAGAGTCGGGGCAGTTGCTGACCGGCTCATACCTTGATTACGCAATGCCTCGAGCCACCGACCTGCCGATGTTCCAGGTCGACACCTGCGTGACGCCGTGCACCCACAACCCGCTGGGTGTGAAGGGTTGCGGCGAGGCAGGCGCCATCGGCTCACCACCAGCCCTGATCAACGCCATCACCGACGCCATCGGTGTGCGAGACATTGCCATGCCGGCCACCCCGGAGCGCGTCTGGCGCGCCCTTGCCCAACGCGGCTGAACGATCCAGGAGACACGATCATGTACGCATTCAACTATCAACGCCCGTCAGAGGTGAGCGGCGCCGCCAGCGCGGCCCGGTCCGGGGCCGATGCTCGCTTTCTGGCTGGCGGCCAGAGCCTGGTTCAGGCCATGAAGCTGCGCCTGTCGCAACCGTCGGATCTGATCGATCTGGGCGGCGTGGCCTCGCTTGCAGGCATCACCGTCACAGCGCAAGCGGTCACGATCGGTGCCATGACCCGTCACGATCAGGTGGCGCGGTCAGCCGAGGTGGCGCGCGCCATTCCTGCTTTGGCTGCGCTGGCCGGTGGAATTGGCGACCCGATGGTGCGCAACGCAGGCACCCTCGGCGGTTCGTTGGCGCATGCCGATCCGGCCGCCTGCTACCCCAGTGCGATTGTCGGCCTGGGCGCCACTGTCCAGACCGACCGTCGTGCCATCGCTGGCGATGAGTTCTTTACCGGGCTGTTCGAGACCGCATTGCAACCAGGCGAGCTGATCGTCTCCGTGAGCTTTCCCATTCCGAAACGCGCTGCATACGTCAAGTTCAAGCACCCGGCCTCCCGCTTTGCGATGGTCGGCGTGTGCGTCAGCGAGGGTCCGGCAGGCGTGCGCGTAGGGGTCACTGGTGCTCGCAGCCACGCCTTTCGCTGGAGCGCAGCCGAGACGGCGCTGGGCAAGTCGTTTTCACCCGCAGCGCTGGACGGTGTATCGATACCTGCGGCGGGACTGAATGCCGACCTTCATGCAGGTGCCGACTACCGTGCCTCGTTGGTCGCAACGATCACCCGGCGTGCCGTGGCTCAAGCTAGTGGTGGTTGAAATCGTGACAGACGCCCGATGCCCTCGGACATGACCAGCAGCCCGTCTAGTGTCGATGCAGTCCAGGCGCTGCTCGCCGACCAGGGGTACCTGGCCGACCGGCGCCTGGCCACATCCCTGTTTCTGAGTCTTCAGCTGGGCCGACCGCTCTTTCTGGAAGGTGAGGCAGGGGTTGGCAAGACCGAACTGGCCAAGGTGCTGGCGCACAGTCTGGGGGCTCCCCTGATTCGTCTGCAGTGCTATGAGGGTCTGGACATCGCTCAAGCCGCGTACGAGTGGAACGTGGGGCGCCAGCTACTGCATATCCGACTGGCTGAGGCCGGCACGGCGGACGACCGGGCCAAGGCAGGACAATCAATCTATGGCCGCGAGATGCTGATGGAGCGCCCGTTGTTGGCCGCACTCAGTACCCCGCGGCCTGCGGTGCTGCTGATCGACGAGTTGGACCGCGCCGACGAGCCTTTCGAGGCCTTTCTGCTTGAGTTGCTCTCGGACTGGCAGATGACCATTCCAGAGTTCGGGACGGTGCGGGCACAGCACATCCCTCACGTCATTCTGACGTCGAATCGGACGCGCGAGATTCACGATGCACTCAAGCGTCGGTGCCTCTATCACTGGGTGGAGTTTCCCGATCTGGAGCGTGAATTCGAGATCGTGCGTCGCAAGGTGCCCCATGCCCCCGAGGCCTTGTCGCGTCAGGTGGTGGCGACGGTGCAGCGCCTGCGTGCACTTGATCTGTTCAAGTCTCCCGGTATTGCCGAGACCATCGACTGGGTCAATGCTCTGGTCGCGCTAAACCGGATCAGCCTGGATCCGCGCACCGTGCAAGACACAGTGGGCGTGTTGCTGAAATATCGGGAAGACATCGATCGGCTGCAGGGGCCGGCCCTGGAGCAGTTGCTTCAGGAAGCAGCGGCGACGCAATCGAACTGAAGCGCGAGGCAGGCTCCATGGCGGCTGTGCCCATTGGCGAGTTTGCTCGCAATGTTGTGAATTTCAGCCGCCTGCTTCGTGCAGCCGGAGTCGATGTGGGCCCGGACCGCACGTTGACCGCGATCCGAGCGATCGAAGCAGTGGGCGTCAGTAGCCGGGTCGAGGTTCACGCTGCGCTGTCTGCGGTCATGTTGAGCCGGCACGAGCAGCAAGTGATCTTTGATGCCGCCTTTGACGCCTTCTGGCGTGATCCGAAGCTGCTTGAGCGCATGCTGGCCAGCTTGCTGCCGCAGATCTCGGGCCGGGGCGAGGCTCTGAGCGCGAGCAAGCGACCGGCCAGACTCGAGCAGGCGCTGGCGGGGGCTCAGTCAAAGAACAGCGCCTTGACGCAACCCGCTGAAGATGAGGTCGGCGAGTTCGACGCGCTGATGACCTGGTCCGACCGCGAGCGCCTTCAAGACCGTGATTTCGACTCGATGACCGTGGAGGAATTCGAGCAGGCTCAAGGGATGCTGCGCGGGTTGGTGTTGCCAATCGACCCGATCGACATCCGCCGCACGCAATCATCCACCCGAGGCGCCATCAGCCTGCGCGACACCCTGCGCGGCGCGGCCCGCGACCCGCTGGGTATCCGTGTGGTCCGACGCGCACCCTGCAGCCTTGCCCCGCCGCTGGTCATCCTGTGCGACATCTCGGGGTCGATGGACCGCTATGCCCGCGTGATGCTGCATTTTGCGCATGCCCTCATGCAAGGCACGGCTCGAGTGAGCGTCTTTACCTTCGGTACGCGCCTGACCGACATCACTCGCTCCTTGCGTCACCGCGACCCGGATGAGGCCATGGCTGCCGCCTCGCAGGCGGTGAGCGACTGGCAGGGAGGCACCCGAATCGGGCCCTGCCTCGATGAGTTCGTCAAACGGTATGCCAGGCGTGTGCTCACCGGCAATGCCGCGCTTTTGCTGGTCACCGACGGGCTGGACCGCGCCGAAGACGGCAGTCTGGGGCAGGCCGCTGAACGACTCTCGCGTTTTGCACGACAATTCGTCTGGCTCAACCCTTTGTTACGCTTTGAAGGGTTCGAGCCTCGTGCCTCAGGGGTACGGGCATTGCTGCCGCATGTGGACCGACATATTCCCGTCCACTCACTGGCCAGCCTTGCCGATCTCGCACGCGCCATTCGGCAGGGCAACATGCCACGCAGCCGAGTTCGTTGAATCAACCGAATTGACCAGAAGAAAGAAGAACTCACCATGCAGATGACCGGCCAGCGAATCCTTCCCGTGTCACCCCAACAGGCCTGGAACGCGCTGAACGACCCCGAGATGCTCAAGGCCTGCATCCCCGGATGCGAGTCGGTCACGCTGACCGGCCCCGATCAGTACGAAGTCCTGATGGCCGCGCGCATCGGCCCGGTCGCAGCCAAATTCAAAGGCAAGCTCACCCAAAGCGATGTGGTCGAGCCCGTGTCCTACAAGATCTCGTTCGATGGCCAGGGTGGTGTGGCAGGCTTTGGCAAAGGCTCGGCTGACGTGCGTCTGACTGCGGTGGATGCCGGCACGCAACTCGACTACGACGTCTCGGCGCAAGTGGGCGGCAAGATCGCCCAGATCGGATCGCGACTGGTGGATGCGGCAGCGGCCAAGATCGCTGACGAATTTTTTGCGAGCTTCGAGACCAAACTGGGCGAGGTGGCTGCGGCATCGGCCGCATCGTCGGCCGCATCAGCCGCCGGCGCCTCGTCGCCTGCAGGCGATGCGCCCACCGCCTCTACTGCACATGGCGCAACCGCAGCGCCCGCCGGTCATGCACCTGCACCGAACACTGTCACTGCACCGTCCGCTCGTACCGACGCAGACGCGGCGGCCGGTCAACGCTGGGTACGATGGGCGATTCTTTTTGCGATCGCAGCCGTGCTGATCATGTACCTGTCGCGCTGACCAGTCGTTCAATCAGGGCAACGCGCGTCTGCGCTCACGCATCCCGGAGGCACCTCAATGGACAGTCTTGACCTGCAAGTGCTGGCACAGGCGCGCGACTGGGTTCAAGCCGGGCACAAGGCCTGGCTGGTGACCGTCGCGCAGACCTGGGGGTCTGCGCCGCGCCCACCCGGCTCGCTGCTGTGCATCCGCGACGACGGTCTGGTGGCAGGCTCGGTCTCGGGCGGATGCGTCGAAGACGATCTGATCGAGCGGGTCAGAAAGGGCGAGCGCGCGGCCCAGCCCTGCGAAGTGACATACGGCGTATCCAGCGAAGAAGCAGCACGCTTCGGGCTGCCTTGCGGAGGCACGCTGCGGCTGGTGCAGGAACCGGTGACTGAACTCGGCTGGATCGATGCGCTGCTGGCACGCACCGCCCAGCACGAGCTGGTGGCACGCAGCCTGGACATGAGGACAGGGGTTGTGAGCCTGGAGACCGCCAACCGCAATGAGGCCTTCTCGCTGGAGCACGGCGTCATGCGTCAGCTCTTCGGACCGAAGTGGCGCATGCTGGTGATCGGGGCGGGCCAGTTGTCGCAGGTGGTGGCACGCATGGCCATGGCTCTGGACTTTGAAGTCATCGTGTGTGACCCGCGCGAGGAATATCACCTGGGCTGGGATGTGCCAGGTACGCAATTCACCCGTGAGATGCCCGATGATGCTGCCGCACGGCTGCAACTGGATGCGCATAGCGCCGTGGTGGCCGTGACCCACGACCCCAAGCTCGACGACATGGTGCTACTCGAAGCGCTGAAGTCTGACGCCTTCTATGTGGGCGCACTGGGTTCGCGCGGCAATACGGCCAAGCGCAAAGAGCGGCTCAAGCTCTTTGACATCACCGATGCCCAACTGGCCCGTCTGCATGGCCCCATCGGTCTGGACATCGGCAGCCGCACACCGGCCGAGATTGCCGTGTCGATCGTGGCTGAGATTGTGGCGGTAAAAAATGGCGTGGCGCTGCTGCAGAAAAAACCGGCGCTCGATGGCGAATCCGTTGCGGCAGTGTGTGCCACGCTTGCACCGACGCTGCCCCCGGTAGCGCGGCCAACGTCAGCGTGACCGTGTGACCGTGTGACCGTGTGACCGCTTGACCGCATCGGGCGAAGCGGGTGATGCCCGCCAGGACGCTCAACGCGGCTGACGGGTGAACCACTGAAACCTGGGCGTACCCACCATTGCGCTCAACTGCGCAAAGCACGCAGCCGATGCGCTACAGGAT
>CANHUQ010000102.1 GCA_947463885.1 Burkholderiales bacterium | reverse complement strand
CCCGCCCATCCAAACAGACGGCGGGCAAACGGCACAAAAAAGCGATCTTCGTGCGGTCGTCGGGTGCTGACGAAACGTCCGCGAAGCAGGTTTCAACTTGCTTCGGGGCGCCCGGCCAACCTGAACCGGCAAGACGAACTGCGCACCGGCACTGAGACGGGTAAACCTTCGAATTCTAGCACAGCGCTCAGCTGAAGCCGGGCGGCGAAGCGACTCAGACCGCCTCGAACCCCTGCAGCACATTGACCGCGTTCACACCGATATCGTCGACCGCATAGCCGCCTTCCATGACGAACAGCGTGGGCCGCGCCAGTTGGCCGATGGCCTCACCAATGCGCAGATAATCGGCATTCACCAGTTTGAACGCCGAAATCGGATCGTGCTCGAAGGTATCGACTCCGAGCGAGACCACCACGGCATCGGGACTGAACGCCTGGATGCGCGCACACGCGTCGTGCAGGGCCTGGGCGTAGCCGCTGCCCCAGGCGGCGGCACGCGGCAACGGGTAATTGTGGTTGAAGCCCAGCCCCGGGCCTTCGCCGCGCTCGTCGGTAAAGCCCGAAAAGTAAGGGTATTCAGCGCGCGGATCACCATGGATGGACGCGAAGAGCACGGCAGGGTCGCGATAGAACATGCTCTGCGTACCGTTGCCGTGGTGATAGTCCACATCGAGCACTGCCACTCTCGCCGCACCGGCGTCCTGCAGCCAACGGGCCGCAATCGCGGCATTGTTCAGGTAGCAATACCCGCCCATGTAGTCGGCGGCGGCATGATGACCGGGCGGCCGGCACAGGGCAAACACCGCGCGATCGCCCGCATTCAGGCGCTGCGCCCCGGTCAGCGCCACATTGGCCGAGGCACGCACAGCCGCCCAGGTGCCTGCCGTGATCGGCACGCCCGCGTCCATCGAGAAATAGCCCATCTTGCCGTCGATATGCTCAGGCTCCCGGTCGGCGCGCAGATCGCGCACGGGCCACACCAGCGGCAACGCATCATGGGTGCGCCCCAGCGCCGTCCACTGAGACCACGCATGCTCCAGAAATTGCAGATAACGCGCGCCATGCACGCGGGCCAGGGGCGCCATGCCGAACTCGGCCGGCGGCACAATCGGCCCGAGCGCAACGGCCTTGACGCGCGCCAGAATCATGTCGATCCGACTGGGCATCTCGAAGCACGGCTGCAGGATGCCGTCGATCAACTCGGCCTTACCGTGATGCAGCCGATGGTCCTCGGTGTGAACGGTCTGCATGACGCGGGCCCGTCAGAATCGCGCGGGCCGGTCGTCTGCGTCCTGTGGTGGGCGCGCGGCATCGCGCTCAAGCGCCGCGCCTGGCGCGGGCCGCACCATGGCCTCAGCCCCCAGATGAGGGTCAGATCGCGCGGCTGATTCGAGCGCAGAGGTATTGACGTCAGTGGACAATTCCTGGCGTGCGGCAAAGCGCACCTGCACGCTGGGATAGCCCAGCGGTCGCACCAGCATGGCCAAGGTGGTGTGCGCAGACCGCTCCACCTGCTCGCGATAGCGTTCGGCCAGGGACTGGGCCTGCGTCATGGCATGGGTACGCGCCGCCGCAATCAGGCGGTTCTTGTCGTCTTCATTGAAACTGCCATCGAAAAATCCCTGCACCAGATCGGGCAGCAGCCAAGGCAGCAACTTGGCGCGCTGCTCGTCGTAGAAGGCAAGGTCCTTGACTGATACGTCGACCCGACACGGCGGCATATCGATGACCGCCACCGCAGGCGCCTGCGGGCTGCCCGGCGCGGGCCCGACATCGGTCAGCGATTGCACAGCCTCGACGCGGAACTGGCCACTGCGCAGGTCGTAGCGAAAGTCCATCTCGAACTCGAACACCATGGCGAGCTTTTTCTTGGTGAATGCCCATGACAGGTACTTGCGTCCGAATTCACCAAAGGTGTGATCGCTGTGGGTGATCAGATCCTTGCTCACGGCCTTGAATACAGATAACTCGCCGATCGCACGCAACTCGTCGATGGAACTGCGCACGACCACCTCTCTAGGGGGCGGAGGTCGGCGGCGTGAATGCCAGAGCCAGCCTCCACCGAAACCAATGAACAGAAAAGCAATCAGACCGAGCAGTTGGGCGAGATCCATGTGGTGCGTATCGAAGGTGAGTCAAACAATGCGAAAAAAGGCGCGGTCCTGCAGGCCGTGCGGCCCTCAGACGCCCAGCACGAAGATCCAGACTGTTACGGCAACGCCGGCCATCCAGACCAGCGATCGGGCACTCGCGCGATCGCTCACATAGAGCCCGATGTAGACCAGTCGCAACGCCAACCAAATGGCAGCGAGCAGATCCAGGCGACCCTGCGGGGCGCCCATCACATGAGCGCCGATCACCGCCGCTGCAAAAAAGGGCAGTGCCTCGAACGTATTGTTCATGGCCGCGATCGCGCGTGAGCGGTAGCCACCCAGGGCCTTTTCCCACTCACGCGGATTGGCATTGTCGTAGTCGCGGCGACCAGCCTTGGCGATGCCGGCGCACACCACTGGCAGGAAAAAAGCGGCCAACAAGATCCACCAGGCGAAGGTTGGTTTCATGATGAGCAGGAGTCCATGAGAAGGGTCAGTGGGTGGGTGTGACGGGCTAATCCATACGCCGTCGATCTCGCATGGCCTGGGCCACGGTGGCCGCGTCCACGTATTCCAATTCGCCGCCAACGGGCACGCCGCGCGCCAGTCGCGACACTTTGAGCCCGCGGGCGCGCAACATCGCTCCGATGTAATGCGCGGTGGCCTCGCCTTCCTGCGTGAAATTGGTGGCCAGGATGACCTCAGTCACCACGCCATCGCAGGCACGTGCCAGCAGCCGATCGAAATGAATTTCTGCAGGCCCGATCCCGTCCAGCGGCGAGAGGTGCCCCATCAGAACGAAGTACAGGCCTTCGAAGGCCAGCGTCTGCTCGACCGTCACCTGGTCAGCCGGAGTTTCCACGACACAGAGCAGGGTCGGGTCACGCCGGCTCGAGTTGCAGGTCTCGCACACGTCGAATTCGGTGAACGTGTTGCAACGGGCGCAATGCCGAATGCGTGAGACCGCATCGATCAGCGCTCCGGCAATGGCTTCGCCAGCCTCGCGATCATGCTGCAATAGATGATAGGCATAGCGCTGGGCCGTGCGCGGGCCCACCCCGGGCAGGCGCTTGAGCGCGCTGACCAGTACATCAAGTGCCGCAGAAGATCGCATGCGAACGGGCAGCCGATGGAGGTCGTGCAGTCAGTCTGCCGGGCAACCCGATCAGAACGGCATCTTGAAGCCGGGCGGCAAAGGCAGCCCGGAGGTGATCGAGGCCATGCGCTCGGAAGAGGTCTGCTCGGCACGACGCAGGGCGTCGTTCATTGCCGCCGTGACCAGGTCTTCGAGCATTTCCTTGTCGTCGCCCATGAGACTCGGATCGATGGTCACCCGCTTGACGTCGTTGCGACAGGTGACGACCACTTTCACCAAGCCGGCGCCCGACTGGCCTTCGACCTCGACATTGGCGAGTTGCTCCTGCGCCTTTTTGAGGTTGTCCTGCATCTGCTGGGCCTGCTTCATGAGGCCGGCAAGCTGGTTCTTCATCATGATGGTTCTCCTGACGGGCCAATCGGCCGGATCGAGTCGGGCAGGATCGTACCGTCGAATCCGCTCAACAGGGTTTTGACGAAATCATCGCCTTCAATGGTGGCACGTGCCTGAGCATGCGCCTGTGCCTGCTCGCGGGTACGCACCGCAGCCGCCGTGGTGCCCTGCACTGCGCCCACTTCCACGCGCAGCGCGACCGGTCGGCCAAAGTGAGCAGCCAGCACTTCACGCACCTTTCCGACCAGGGCCGGTTCGGCCAGCGGCTTGACCGGCACACGCAGGGTAAAGCCGTCTGGGTCGGCTCTGAGCAATTCGCTTTGCGTCATGAACTGGCCGACCAGCCCGGCACGGCCCAGGCGTGTGTTGACCGCAGCGGCCAGCGCAGGCCAGTCGCCATCGAATGCGATCGGGGTGGGGACAGCCTCTGCAGCATCGGCGACGGAAGCAGCCTGTACAGCAGGCGCAGCGTGTGCGGCAGATGCGCCGGCCGGAGGCGGGGAAATCGGGGCCGCACGCGGCGCCTGCTGGACGGGAGCAGGATTGGCAGGGACGGGCGGGCGGGCCTGAGGCTTTGCCGCCAGCGAGGCTGATGCGCTGCGCGGCGAGGCCTGGAGCGCTGCACGCGCGGCCGCAGCACCCGAGGGCGGCGCGGACGGTGCGCTCATGGGGCTGCGGTCCGTGGGTGAGGCCACTGCCCGCGCCGGTCCTGTGCCCTCGGCCTGGAAGGCCAGCATGCGCAGCAACACCATGGTGAAACCGGCATGCGGATCAGGGGCCAGGGGCAGGTCGCGTGCACCATGAATCAAGATCTGATACCAGACCTGCAGGTCCTCTGGGCGAATACGCGGGGCCAAGGCCAGCGCCGATTGGGCCTCGTCGTCCTCGCCTGGCAGGGCGTTGACCTGCGCCAGCGCCACCCGTTGAAGCTGCGCGGCGAGCTCCAGCAAGGTGCGATCAAACGGCGCATTGCCGATCAGCATGTCATCGGCCACCGCCACGAGCGCGCGCCCATCGCCCGCCAGCAGGCTTTCGAGGATGCGCTCGATATCGCGCCGGTCGACCACACCGAGCATCTCGCGCACGCCCGCTTCTTCGATCCGCCCGGCCCCATGCGAAATGGCCTGATCGAGCAGCGAGAGCGCATCACGCATGCTGCCTGCCGCAGCGCGTCCGATCAGACCCAGCGCTGCGGGTTGCGACGGCACGGACTCGGCCTGCAGCACCGTCTCGAGGTGGCGCGCGATCACCGGGCCCGGCAAATTCTTGAGGTTGAACTGCAGGCAGCGCGACAGCACCGTCACGGGCACCTTGCGCGGATCGGTGGTGGCAAGAATGAACACCACATGCGAGGGGGGCTCTTCCAGGGTCTTGAGCATCGCGTTGAACGCATGCCCGCTGAGCATGTGCACCTCGTCGATCATGTAGACCTTGTAGCGTCCCGACACCGGCGCATAGACCACCTGCTCGAGGAGCTGACTCATCTCCTCGACCCCACGATTAGAGGCCGCATCCATCTCGACATAGTCGGCAAAGCGGCCCTGCTCGATCGCCACACAGGCGCCGCACTGCCCACAGGGCCGCGCCGTGACGCCGGTCTCGCAGTTCAGCGCACGCGCCAGAATGCGTGACACCGTGGTCTTGCCCACGCCGCGCGTGCCAGTGAACAGATAGGCGTGATGAAGCCGACCCGTGTCGAGCGCATGGCTCAAGGCCCGGACGACATGCTCCTGGCCGACCAGCGACTCGAAATCTCGCGGACGCCACTTGCGGGCAAGGACCTGATGGGACATGGCAGGAGCCTGGAGGGACGGCGGTTGCCGGGGTGGCCAAGGCGGCCCAAGCAGCAGGGGTGGACGAGCCTGACCCTCGGCACTTCCGGAAAGCGGCGTTGGCTGCTTCCTTCCGGACCTGACCAGGTGGACCACGCCGGAATGCGAGGAGGCCCGTCCACCCCGATTGTATCAGCCGGGTCCCACGCGACTGCGCAGCGCAGCGGCCGACACTGGTGGCGCCTCGCTGTGGTAACGTCCTGCGGTTTCAACGCTCGAACACAGGAGCGCACATGGACATCAAACACACTTCCGATACTCAATTCGACGCCGACGTGCTCAAGGCCGACCAGCTGGTCCTGGTGGACTACTGGGCCGAATGGTGCGGCCCTTGCAAGATGATTGCCCCCCTGCTGGACGAAGTGGCCAAGTCCTACGACGGCAAGGTTCAGGTCGTGAAAGTCAATGTCGATGACAATCCGGAATCGGCCCAGCGCTTTGGTATTCGAGGCATTCCCACGCTCAAGCTGTTCCGTAATGGATCGGAAGTGGCGACTCAGGTGGGTGCGGTCTCGAAATCGCAACTGACCGCCTTTCTGGACAGCCACCTCTGATTCGTCGTACTCTTCAGGAAGACGACCAGTCGCCTGGTCGTTTCCGCCCGTCGCAACAGGCACCGGCCCAGCCGGATCATCTGCCCAACAAGCTGCCGTTGTGATGGTTCCGGGTTCCGACCCGGCCCCGCCCGCCACCCGTTGCGTCCCTTCTTGGGACCCCTGTCGCTCACCCGAGCCCGTCTCGCGTGCGTCGCAGGCAAAACGGGACACCCCTTTTCTGCAGTCCATCGAGCACGATGCACCTGTCCGAACTCAAAGCCCTACATGTCTCGGCCCTGATCGAAATGGCCGCCGGCCTGGACATCGAGAACGCCAACCGCCTGCGCAAGCAGGAACTGATGTTCGCGATCCTCAAGCGGCGCGCCCGCACCGGAGAGTCCATCTTCGGTGACGGCTGTCTCGAGGTCTTGCCCGACGGCTTCGGTTTCCTGCGCACGCCTGAAACTTCTTACCTGGCCAGCCCGGACGACATCTACATCTCGCCCTCGCAGATCCGCCGCTTCAACCTGCACACCGGCGACTCCATCGAAGGCGAAGTCCGCATCCCCAAGGACGGCGAACGCTATTTCGCGCTGGTCAAGGTGGATAAGATCAACGGCGAGCCACCCGAGGTCAGCAAGAACAAGATCCTCTTTGAGAATCTGACGCCCCTGCATCCCGACAAGCCGATGACGCTTGAGCGGGACACGCGCTCGGAAGAGAACTACACCGGTCGCATCATCGACATGATCGCGCCCATCGGCAAAGGCCAGCGCGGGCTGATCGTGGCCCCGCCCAAGGCCGGCAAGACCGTGCTGATGCAGCACATCGCACATGCCATCACGGCCAATCACCCCGACGTGGTGCTGATCGTGTTGCTGATCGACGAGCGCCCGGAAGAGGTGACTGAGATGCAGCGCTCGGTGCGCGGCGAAGTCGTAGCCTCCACCTTCGATGAGCCCGCCACGCGTCACGTGACCGTGGCCGAGATGGTCATCGAGAAGGCCAAGCGCCTGGTCGAGCACAAGAAAGACGTGGTGATCCTGCTGGACTCCATCACCCGACTGGCCCGTGCCTACAACACCGTGGTGCCGGCGTCAGGCAAGGTACTGACCGGCGGTGTGGATGCCAATGCGCTGCAGCGGCCCAAGCGGTTCTTCGGTGCAGCCCGCAACATCGAAGAAGGCGGCTCGCTCACCATCATTGCCACCGCGCTGGTCGATACCGGCAGCCGGATGGACGAGGTGATCTTCGAGGAATTCAAGGGCACCGGCAATTCCGAGTTGCACCTGAACCGGCGGATGATGGAAAAGCGGGTCTATCCGGCTATCGACATCAACCGCTCAGGCACACGGCGCGAGGAACTCCTCATCCCGAAAGAGCAGCTCACCAAGATTTGGATCCTGCGCAAGCTGCTGCACGACATGGATGAACTCGCCGCCATGGAATTTCTGCTCGACAAGGTCAAACAGACCAAGAGCAACAACGAATTCTTCGATTTGATGCGCAAAGGCGGCTGAGGTAAACTCGCAGGTTTTGCAAATTCGGAAACGTGGTCGCGTTTCAGGTGGTCATGCAGGCCGTGGCCCTGCCAGTGCATTTTGCACTGCGGGATTCGGCACTGCGACACTGAGCATGGTGCGGCCGGCGATCCAGCACGAAGCACACGGAGCACACAGCATGAAAGAAGGCACTCACCCCAACTACCGCGACGTCGTGTTCCAGGATATGTCCTGCGACTTCCGGTTCATCACACGCTCAACGGTCAACACCCGCGAAACCACCACCATCGACGGCAAGGAATATCCGCTGTTCAAGCTGGACGTGTCGTCGGAGTCGCATCCGTTCTACACCGGTGCCCAGCAGCGTGTGAACGAAGCAGGCCGCGTCGAGAAATTCCGCCAGAAATTCGCGCGCAGCAAGGCCAGCGCCTGATCCCAGCGGCCGGAGTCGTTCCGGCCCGAGGGCGCCCGCTTGCACAGGGCGCCCTACCTTGGCGCCTTGTCTATGCGAGCGCCCCGTGATGGAACCTGTGCCCCGCGCCACGCTCCATCCAACGGCCCCTCTCCTTCTCCGTGAGGCCGCCGACCTGTGAAACCCCTTGTCGTCACTTCGCTGCAGACTGTCAAGATGCCGCGATGGCTGCTGCTTGCGCTCACAGTGCTGTACGTGGTGCCTGGCTTTGTGGGCCGTGACCCCTGGCGGTTTGCCGATGCCACCGGGTTCGGTGTGGCGTGGACCATGCATCTGGCGCCGCACGGGATCGCCGACTGGCTGATGCCCAATGTGCTCGGCCAGCCGGTCCCAACGGGCGGCCCAGCCCCCTTCTGGATGGGCGCTCTGGTGATGCGCCTGCTGCCCTGGGTGCCGGCCGACCTCGCCATGCGCCTGACCGGTATGGCTTGGCTGTTCGGTTTGTGTGCTGCGGTCTGGTATGCCGCATGGCTGTTGTGCCGACGCCCTGAAGTACAACCCGCCGACCCCTTTGGCGCCTCAGCCTCCTCCGTGGACTTCGGCCGGGCGGTGGCCGACTGCGGCCTGCTGGTCATGCTGGCCACATTCGGGCTGCTCGCTCGCGCGCACGAAACTACGGTCGATGCAGCCCAGGTGGCATGTATCGGCCTCTTTCTGTTGGGTTGCGCTCATGCGCTGGAGCGGCCTCTCCAGGGGGGCGTACTGGCCGGAGTGGCGATCGGCCTTACGGTGATGATGCGCGGTCTGCCTGTTGCGATCGCATTGACCCTCAGTGCGATCGCCTTGCCGGCGCTGTCACGCGGCTATCGTCTGATCGCCCGGCCGATGTTCACGGGATGGGCGCCGACCGCGCTCCTCGTATCGCTGACCTGGCCTCTGGCCCTAGCGGCATGGGGCGAAGCGGGCTTGGCGCATCGCCACCGATGGCTCGAATGGAACAACTCGCAACTCGGCGGTCCGAGCATGACCTCGCTGACCACCTACGCACGCAACATGCCTTGGTTTTTCTGGCCCGCCTGGCCAATCGCAGGCTGGGCGATCTGGCGGTGGCGCAGCCGCCGGCTCGAACCCGCGGTGGCCTTGCCCGCCATCACACTCATGATGTTGCTGTGCGTAGCGCTGCTCGCTCCGACAGCGAGCGAAGCCGCGATGCTGCCATGCGTACCGCCGCTCGCCATGCTGGCGGCACTCGGTCTGCCCACACTGCGACGCAGCCTGAGCAGTCTGATCGACTGGTTCTCGGTGATGACCTTCTCATTCATCGGGCTGGGGCTGTGGGCGTACTGGATCGCGTTTGAAACCGGCTGGCCTCCGCGTATGGCGATCAGTGCACAGCGCGCCGTACAAGGCTTTTTGCCGCGGTTCGACCTGATGGAGCTCATCCTGGGCCTGTTGGCCACATTGGCTTGGATCGCCCTGGTGTGGTGGCGGGTGTCGCGGCAGCCGCTAGCCCTGTGGCGTACCGTGGCCCTGGCCAGCGGTGGCATGGTGCTCACCTGGTGTCTGCTGATGACCCTGTGGTTGCCCGCGGGCAACTATCGCAACACCTATCGCGACGTCGCACAGCAGGCTGGCGCAGCCTTGCCACAGACCTATCGCTGTGTCCGCACGCTGGGCATGGACACCGCGCAACGCGCCACCTTCGCCTACTTTGGTGGTCTGCGTTTCGATGACCAGCGCAGCGACTGCGACTGGCTGCTGGTGGTCGACCGTCTGCCCGGTGCTGCCCAGATATCAGCCGTGCCCGGCGAGTGGACTCCTGTTTGGCGCGGTCAACGACCGGCCGACCGCCGCGAGCGTTTCCGCCTGCTGCGGCGGATCGTCGAATGAAGCAGGCCAACCATCGGTCCACCCTGCGCGGGATCCTGACGCTTGGATGGCCGATGTTCGTGAGTCAGCTGGCCGTGATGGCGCACGGCATCATCGACACAGCCATGGCAGGCCATTTGTCGGCACGTGATCTGGCTGCAGTCGCCATCGGCTCGAGCGTGTATTACATGGTGTACGTCGGCCTGATGGGTGCACTGCAGGCGATCTCGCCCGTTGCCGCGCAGCACTTCGGCGCAGGACGTTTGCACGCGGTCGGTGACACCTGGCGCCAGGGTCAATGGATGGCCATTCTGCTCTTTGCGCCTGCAGCGCTTGCACTCGCCATGCCGCAGCCGCTGCTCTCGCTGACCGGCGCCCCTTTGGAAACGATTGATCAGTCCACGATCTATCTCAAGCTGATTGCACTCGGCCTGCCTGCCGCGCTCTGGTTCAGGGCGTTCACGACCTTCAATGCTGCGGTCTCCCGCCCCGGTGTGGTGATGGTCATCAACCTGCTAGGCCCGGTTCTCAAAGTACCGCTGAACCTGCTGTTCATGCACGGCACGACGCTCCCCGAGACCATCGGCCTGCCTGCAGTACCGGCCCTGGGCGGCGCGGGCTGTGGTCTGTCCACCGCGGTCATTGCCTGGGCCAGCGCAGGCATCGGTTGGACCCTGCTGCATCGCGACCCGTTCTACCGGCGCTTCTCACTACGGGGCATCGGCCGCCCCAAGGCTGCAGCCTTGCGCGAACTGATCAGACTGGGCTTGCCGATTGGCGGCACTTACCTGATCGATGTGAGCGCCTTCAACCTGATGACCTTGCTGGTGGCGCGACTGGGCAACGATGTCACCGCAGGCCATGCCATTGCGTCGAACCTGGCCGCAGTGATCTTCATGCTGCCCCTGTCTCTGGGCAACGCCACCTGCGTGCTCGCCGCGCAACGGCTGGGCGCCGAAGACCCTGCTGGCGCGCGGCGCACCGCATGGTCGGGCGTGTGGCTGGTGGCAAGTCTGGCCGTGCTGACGGCATCGCTGCTCTGGTTGCTGCGCGAACCCATCGCCCGCGCCTACAGCAGCGACGCGGCGGTGTGGGGCGTAGCGATGCCCTTGCTCGGATTGGTCGCGCTATACCACTTGTTTGATGCCATGCAGTGTGTGCTGGCGTTTGCGCTGCGCGCGTGGCGTGTCACGGTCGCCCCGATGCTCGTCTTCGCTGTGGCGCTGTGGGGCGTGGGGGTCGGGGGCGGCTGGTGGCTGGCCTTCGGGCGCGGCCTGGGTGTGTCGGGTTTCTGGATCGCTGCAATCGGTGCGGTGGCCGTGGCGGCCCTGGGCCTCATCCTGCTGCTGCAGCGTCATACCCGCGTGCCGATCAGCGCGGACGCAGCGGTCAGGACTTAAGCCCGCGGCATCTGAAAAAAATGCTCGCGGTAATGCCGAAGTTCGTCGATTGATTCCTCGATATCCGCCAGCGCCGTGTGCGCACTGCGCTTGGCAAAGGCGCGCGCCACTTCAGGTCGCCAGCGCTTGCACAGTTCCTTCACCGTGGACACATCGAGGTTGCGGTAGTGGAAGTACGCCTCGAGCTCTGGCATGGTGCGCGCCATGAAACGACGATCCTGGCCAATGGAATTGCCGCACATGGGGGACTTCCCCGCGGGCACCCAGGGACGCAGAAATTCAATGAGCTGCGCCTGCGCTTGCGCCTCTGTCACGGTGGACGTACGCACCCGCTCGGTCAGCCCAGAGCGCCCATGGGTGGCCGTATTCCAGCTGTCCATGGCGGCCATGATCGCATCAGGCTGATGAATGGCCAGCACCGGTCCGGTCGCCAGAATATTGAGCGCCGAGTCAGTCACCACCAGCGCCACTTCGATGATGCGATCGATTTCCGGTCGCAGCCCGGTCATCTCCATGTCGACCCAGATCAGATAGGTCTCATTGGGAATGGCCGGTGGCTGGACAACCGTCGCTGCAGCCTGCGGCGGTGACAGGGTCGGCGACTGCAACGAGGCCTGTGAGGCGGATGGCATCGGGGCTTGTATAGGGGGCTGTGACATAATTTTCTCCGCCAGCATTGTCTCACGCAGCCTGCCGGGCGCCCGACGCGCGGACCCGCCGCCCGCACACCATGAGACGCGCCACCGGGCGCGGCGGGACGGGCAAGTCATGCTGAACGATGGCATACGACGTCGACCTTCCGTTCCCCGTTCCCCTTTCCCCTTTCCCCTTTCCCCTTTCCACTTTTCCCGTCACCTTCACCTTCACCTTCACCTTCACCTT
>CANHUQ010000101.1 GCA_947463885.1 Burkholderiales bacterium | reverse complement strand
GGTGTGCCAGTTCGGCTTCGGTGCCCAGCACAAGCTCATGGCGCAGTTTGCCCCGATTGACCACAACCAGACGCACCGGCTCGCCCGCCTTCAATTCGATCTCGGAGGGCATGAAGCGCATGGTGTCGTCCATTTCGATACGCACCTCGCGCGGCGATGCGGTGCCGGGTTCAGCCGTGTTGGCTGAGGCTGAATGCGTGGTGGTCTGCGGCGTGACGCTTGTCAAGGCAGGCGTCTGCGCAGTGCCATGGGCATGGGAGGCGTGGTCGTGGTCGCCTGCCCCCTCGCCAAGAAGGTTCCAGGCCAGCACGCAGGCCAGGGTCACGGCCACCGTCATGCCGGCACCATAAGCGGCCAAGGAGCGCCTCGGCGAGGCGCTCGGACGCTGTGCCCACCAGAACGCCGCAAAGCTCATCACGAAGCCCAGCGGTACCACCCAGGCACTGCGTGCAGGCGAGTCCGGAAAGTGCTGCAGTCCACCGGTAAAAAAGCCAAACCCGATTGAGGACACGACGCCCACGCCCAGCAGTTCACTCCAGCGCTGCGCCGACTCCGGTTGGGCGCGCATCTCCAGCACCCCGCCCAGCACATAGGCGAGCACGCCGATGAGTGCGGTGATTAAGGAGCGTTCGCCACTGAAAAAGCCGTGGTTGACGGCGCCGGCAATAAAGCTGATGCCGGCGTACTTGCACAGGGTGGCGACGTGGGCGATGGGGGTGTTCATTGGACTGAGTGTGCCGGATCAAGTCACAGCCCGGTGCATGACCGGGCTGCTATGAGGGCCAGTTCTGCCAGGGGAGGTGTGACTCAGGGGCTTGGCAGGAAGCCTTCCACCGAAAGGTAACGCTCGCCCGTGTCGTAGTTGAAGCCGAGCACCCGCGCACCCGCCGGCAACTCGGGCAGCTTCTTGGCGATGGCGGCGAGCGTGGCACCGGAGGAAATGCCGACCAGCATGCCTTCCTCTCGTGCGCTGCGCCTGGCCATCTCGCGCGCTTCTTCGGCCTCGACCTGGATGACGCCGTCGAGCAAGTCAGTATGCAGGTTGGCCGGCACGAAGCCCGCGCCAATGCCCTGAATGGGATGAGGCGAGGGCTGACCGCCCGAGATCACCGGCGAAGCTGCAGGCTCGACCGCATACACCTTGAGCTTGGGCCAGGCGGCCTTGAGCACCTTGGCGCAGCCTGTGAGGTGACCGCCGGTGCCGACACCCGTGATGAGGGCATCCAGGCCCTCAGGGAAATCGGCCAGGATTTCGGGTGCGGTGGTGCGCTCATGCACATCAATGTTGGCCGGGTTTTCAAACTGCTGCGGAATCCAGGCGCCGGGGGTCTGGGCGCGCAATTCCTCGGCACGTGCGATGGCGCCCTTCATGCCCTTTTCGCGGGGCGTGAGGTCAAAGCTGGCGCCATAGGCGAGCATGAGCCGGCGACGTTCGATCGACATGCTGTCGGGCATCACCAGCACCAGCTTGTAGCCCTTGACGGCTGCGACCATGGCCAGCCCGATCCCGGTATTGCCCGACGTAGGCTCGATGATCGTGCCACCCGGCTTGAGTGCGCCGCTGCGCTCGGCGGCCTCGATCATGGCCAGGCCGATGCGGTCCTTGATCGATCCGCCAGGGTTGGAGCGTTCGGACTTGACCCACACCTCGGCCGAGCCGAAGAGCCGGTTGATGCGCACGTGCGGGGTGCGACCGATGGTGTCGAGAATGGACTGGGCTTTCATGCGACCGTCTCCAGGAGGTGAGCCAATGAGCTTAACGTCGGCGCGCCGGCCAGCCAATCAGTCAGCAGGATATGTGCTCATGCCGTCATTGCTGCAGGCGCGTTCCGATACCCGGACAGAGGCTTCAGGACGGCTGCGCGCGCATGCTAGCTTCGCGGATTGACTGCCCTGACTTGCCTGCATGGCAAGACCGTGTTCCGGAGACCGCATGTCCGTCCTTGTCATGACCCGCCCCATCCCGCCAGAAGCTCTGGTGAAATCGCTGCAGGACCGCGGTTTTCCGCATCCGGTGCACACCAGCCTGGACGATGTCGACCCGACGACGGTGCGCTGGGTGATCACGCTGGGCCTGCGTGAAGGCGTGTTCTCGCGCCTGCCGAACCTGCAGATGATCTTCAACCCGGCCGCAGGCGTCGACCGGCTGCTCGCCACGCCCGATCTGCCGGCACAGGTGCCGATCGCGCGCACCTCGGATGAAGCCCAGTCGCTGGAACTGGCGCAGTACGTGGTGCACGCCGCGCTCGATCACCTGCGTGGCGGGCCGATGTACCGTGCGCAGCAGGCGCGACGCGACTGGTCACGTCACCGGCGCCCGGTGGTCGGCACGACGGCGCTGGTGCTGGGGCTGGGCCCGATCGGTCAGCGCATTGCGCTCAGTCTGGCCGCGCTCGGCTTCAAGGTCAGCGGCTGGAGCCGTACACCGCGCGAGATCGCCGGTCTGACCTGTTACGCGGGCGCAGAAGGTTTGCGACAGGCGTTGCCGCAGTCGCGAGTGCTGGTCTGCGCGCTGCCGCTCACTGACCAGACGCAAGGGCTGATCGATGCCGCCGTCCTGGCGCAATTGCCCCAGGGCGCGATCGTCATCAATATTGGTCGCGGCGGGCAGATCGTGGAACCCGACCTGATTGCCGCGCTGCGCAGTGGGCACCTGGGTGGCGCCTCACTCGATGTGCAGGAAAACGAGCCGATGAAGCCCTCCGATCCGCTGTGGGTCGCGCCCAATCTGCAACTCACTCCGCACATTGCCGGGCAGCTGTCCCCGGATGCCGTGGTGGCGCAATTCATGGACGAGGTCGAGCGGCTCAAGCGCGGCGAGCCGCTACTCAGGCAGGTCAGTGCGGCCGCCGGGTACTGAAGCGCCTCTCGCCGAGGCGTGGATCAACAGGTGCGACATGCCACAGCGCCCACATGCCAACGCGTGCAGGGCCGACAGTCCAGGCCGCTGAGGGCCGTGCGCGACGGCGCCTGCTGCTATCGTCCTATCCTTGGGCGGGCGCCGGGCACGCCCCATTCTTTTTGACGAGGTGATCGATGGCTGGAACGACCGGACCCTTCGACCTGGGCAAGATGGCCTTCGGCGGCCTGGGTCAGATGTTCGACGGTATCGACTCGGTCAAGCGGGCGTGGTCGATGTTCAATGCACCCAGTGCGCTGGTTCCCACCCTGGATGTGGACGAACTGGACAAGCGCATCGCCGATCTCAAGGCGGTCGAGCAATGGCTCAACCTCAACGTGAGCATGTTGCACGGCACGATTCAGGGGCTGGAGATTCAGCGGGGCACGCTCGCCGCGGTCAAGGCGTTCGGTGCGTCGTTCAGCTCGGCCATGCCCGGGACTTCCGCGCAACCGGCTGCGGGGGCGACTGCGGCCGCCGCGCCCTCGGGTTGGCCGCATCCTGCGCCTGCATCCGCTGCGACGGCTGCACAGACCGCCTCGACTGCGTCGACTCACGCCCCTGCCAGCGCCGCGCACACTGAGCGGCCGCGTGCGCGCAGTGCCGCAGCTGCGGCGTCGGCCGACACTGCGTCTCAAAAGCGGGCCTCATCTGCCAAGCCAGCCGCCGCAGCCCCGGGGATCGACCCGGGCGCCTGGTGGAACCTGCTGCAGGGCACCTTCAATCAGGTGGCGCAGGCCGCACTGACGGGCACCGGTTTGCCGGGGTTGGCTCAGACGGCCACACCCGCGAAGCCGCGCCGCGCGGCCACTGCGGGCCAGAGTGCCTCGCGGGCCGGCGCAAAGAGCGCGTCTGGATCGCGCACCAAATCGTCCTCCACCACCCGATCGCGCAAACGCTCTTGAGCGGCGCGCAACAGACGCAGGCCCACGCTTCATGACCCGCTTTCGGCACGGCCATGCCACGCATCCCGAGTGGCGCATGGCCACGGAACTGGCGCTGGCGCAGATCGAGGGCCGCTCGAACGACCCGCTGTGGAGCCGCAACGAGACGCTCGGCTTTGTGTACTTCACGAGCGGGTTGGCCGCGCATGCTCAAGACATCGTGGCTCTGCTCATCGCGCGCACCGGCATCGCTGACTGGGTGGGCACCTGCGGGCAGTCGATTGTGGCCACCGGTGTGGAGTACGAGGACGAGCCAGCCATCGCATTGATGCTCGCCGACTTGCCGGCGGGCGCCTTTCAGGTGTTCTGTGGCACCCACCCGCCGCCCGCGCCCGGCATGCACACGGCAGCAGGCGACGTCGCCGCACACGCCGCGCTGGTCCATGCCGAGCCTGCCACACCCGATCTGGCCGAACTGATCGAGGACATGGCCGGCAAGATCGCAGGCGGTCCGATGTTCGGCGGGCTGGCCAGCGGTAGCATCGATCCGTTGCCGCAGGTGGCCGGGCGGGTGCTCAACGGAGGATTGTCGGGCGTGGTGTTCTCGTCCGGAGTTGGTCTGCGCATGCAGGTCACGCAGGGCTGCGCCCCCCTGGCGGCGGTGCACGACATCTCCTCCTGCCAGTCCAACCTGATTCGTACCCTGGATGGCCTGCCGGCACTGGATGTCATGCTGACGGATCTGGGGGTCGACGCCTCCGTGCGAAACAGCCGCGACGGTCAAACCTTATTGCGTGCCGTGCCGCCTCAGCGCATGCGCAGCGGCATCCTGGTCGGTCTGGCCGACGGCGATGCGCCCCGCAGTGGCCCCAAGCCTGGCTTCGGCGACTTTCTGGTCCGCAACCTGGTGGGGATCGACCCGCACAATCGGCTGGTGGCGATCGGCGCCGTGCCGCGGGAAGGCGATCGGCTGGTCTTTTGTACCCGCGATGCGCAGGCCGCGCGCAGCGACCTGCTGCGCATCTGTACCGAGCTGCGCGACGAACTGGAGACCGAGGGCCTGCAGATTCGCGGCGGCGTTTATATCTCGTGTCTGGCCCGCGGCCGCGCGCTGTTCGGTTCGGCAGGTGCCGAGGTTGGCCTGCTGCAGTCGCAGCTGGGCGACTTTCCGCTGGTCGGGTTTTTCGCCAACGGCGAAATCGCGCGTCAGCGGCTATACGGCTATACCGGGGTGCTAGCGCTGTTCACCGGGCGCTGATCGAGCGCTACTCAAATGCGCTCAGGTGCTGATCCAATACTGATCGGGCACGGCCCGTGAGGATTGTCCCCGCAGCGCGGCGACGTCGCCCCACGATCATGGCTCCGGATGCGCCTCACGCCATCGACGAATTTGGGTGGCGATATCGCGCAGATCGGCCAGTACCTTGATATCAGCCGGCGGACGCCGACGCAAAATAGGCGCGTTACCACCCGCCCAGATCTCGGTGGCCGGCGAGAGCTTGGCGCGCAATTCGCCCAGGGCATCCAGTACCTGGTTGGGGTTGAGCACCGCAGAAAAGGACAGGGCGACGACATCGGCCTGATGCGCATCAGCCGCTCGCAAGATGTCCCACACCGGGGTCTGGACCCCCAGCGACACGCAGCGACAGCCTTCCAGTGCCAGCAGTGCTTCGGCCATCAGCAGACCCAAGCCATGCGACTCCTGCGGGATGGTCGTGAGCAGCACGCGCGGCGTTTGCGCCGGCTGAGGGATGGCCGCCACGGCACTGCGCATCAGCACCTGCATCGATTCGGTGTAGAGATGTTCCTCGAAGATCTCGAATTCGCCGCGTGCCCAGGCGTCGCCCACCAGCCGGTTCATGGGCGCCACGATCTCCAGCACAAAGCGCTCCATGCCCAGACGCAGCTGCGCCTGAGAAAGCGCACGACGGAAGTCCTCGATCTGGTGCGCGCGCACCATGTTCAGGTAACGCTCGAGGTTATCGTGCTCGGAGTTGGCCTCTGCGAGGGAGCGCGGAGCGGCGGACAGGCTTGCGGTTTCAGCGGCCAGCGCCTGCAACTGATCGATCGGCAGGTGGATGACCTTGCCTGGGCGATGCCCGGCGTCCATGAGGCGGCGCAGCGTGCGCAGCTTGTCGACCTGGTCGATCGGATAAACCCGCTCGCCAAAGGCATCACGCCCGGGACTCGGAAACCCGTAACGACGCTCCCACACACGAAGCGTATCTTTGGTTAACCCGGTGTCGCGTTCAACCGCCGCAATGTTGCGGGTCAGCGGCGAGGACAAGCTGCGGTCATTCATCTGGTACGGCACATCCGATGAAGGGGGCGACTGGCGGGCAGAGTGTCCGTTAATTGTCCTGGACATTCGTTGACCCATCCGATCGGGCGAAATAGAGTATAGGCCAGTCCAGACGCCGGCGTTGCGAAGCATGAACGAATTTGTGGGGTTTTCAGGTCGACTCCGCCGCAACGTCCTTCGGGTCGGTGCCGCCCTGCCATGGCTGCTGGCCGGTGTGTTCAGTGGGTTTGCCGTGGACAGAGCGCACGCCGCGGGGGCAACCACTGCACCTTGTCCGGTACTGCTTGATCGGACCATGGCGCGTTTGCAGGATGATGCGCCGCAGCAGCTCTGCCAATATGCGGGGCGTGTGGCGCTGGTGGTCAACACAGCCAGTTATTGCGGGTACACGCGACAATACGAGGGTCTTGAAGCCCTGTTTCGGGCGTACCGATCGCGGGGCTTCGTCATCCTGGGGTTTCCTTCCAATGACTTCGGTCAGCAGGAACCCGGTTCAGCCAGTCAGATCGCAGACCTGTGCTTCAACACCTACGGCGTAGCCTTTCCGATGTTTGCCAAGACGGTGGTTTCCGGTGCCAAGGCCGATCCCTTCTTCGCGGCGCTCGCGAAGTCGGCAGGCTCGGCCCCGAAGTGGAATTTTCACAAGTACCTGATCGGTCGAGATGGCAAGGTCCTGGCCGCCTATCCAAGTGCGATCGAGCCCAATGACCCGACGCTGCGCCGTGATCTGGAGCGGGCGCTGGGCCGTTGACAGCGGCGCCCGCTTGAGTCACTCTATGGTCACTTAATGACTGGTTGGTCACGTTTTCGCTGGCGCTGCTGAATAAGTCCTAAACCTCTGTTTGCTCTGAACGTCTTCCTTTCGCTCACACCATGACCCCACATGCTTCTTCAAATCGCCTGCGCATTGCTGTGATCGGGGGCGGCATTTCCGGCCTGGGCGCCGCGCACCGTCTGGCGCGCGACCACCACGTGACCTTGTTTGAGGCAGCCGATTACGTCGGTGGCCACACCAACACCGTCGACATCACCGTTGACGGCGTGCCCTGTGCAGTCGATACCGGGTTTCTGGTTTTCAACGAGCGGACCTACCCGAACCTGATCGCGCTGTTCGACGAGCTGGGCGTGCCGTGTGCGGCCTCTGACATGTCATTTTCGGTCTCGGTCAGCCCGAAAGACTTCGAGTGGTCCGGCACCGATCTGGCGTCGCTCTTTGCGCAACCCTCCAACGCGCTGTCGCCGCGGTTCTGGTCGATGCTCGCGGACATCGTGCGCTTCAACCGCCAGGCCACCGCGCTGGCGCGCAGCACCGACAGCGGCACGCTGGGTCTGCAACCCCTGGGCGAGTGGCTCAAGCAGCACCGCTATGGCCGAGCCTTTCGCGACGGTTACTTATTACCCATGGCCGCGGCAATCTGGTCGTGTCCGGCCCAGACCATGCTCGAGTTTCCGGTCGCCAGTTTCGTGCGCTTTTGCGACAACCACGGCTTGCTACAGATTGCCGACCGGCCGCGCTGGTTCACGGTGCGCGGTGGCGCGCGTCAGTATGTCGAGCGCATCCTGAGCGGCTTGAGCGATGTGCGACGGGCTACGCCGGTGCGCGCAGTCCTGCGCATGCCGCTCGATGAACAGCGCGAAGGGCGCGAGCGGGTGGCGGTCATTACCGATGCCGGGCGCGAAACCTTCGACCATGTGATTCTCGCCTGCCATAGCGATCAGGCGCTGGCCTTGCTGGCCGATCCGAGCGACGACGAGCGGGCGATCCTCGGGGCGATCCAGTACCAACCCAATCGTGCCTATCTGCATACCGACACCCGGCTCATGCCACGGCGCCGTCGAGCCTGGGCGGCCTGGAACTATCTGAGCTCGGGCGGATTCGAGGCCTCCGACAGCGGCCGTCCCGCGTCGGTGGCCGTGACGTACTGGCTGAACCGCCTGCAACCACTACCGGTGGAGCGGCCCGTGCTGGTCACACTGAACCCGCTGCAGGCCCCTCGAGATGAACTGACCTGGCAGGCGATCGACTACGCGCATCCGGTGTTCGATCAGGCCGCGATGGCGGCGCAGGCCCGGCTGAGCGCCATCCAGGGACCACGGCACACCTGGTTTGCAGGCGCTTGGACCGGCTACGGATTTCATGAGGATGGCCTGAAATCGGGGCTGGCCGTGGCCGCCGCCCTGGGCCCGCAGCACCCTGCCCAGGGTGCAACGGGTGCAGCCTGGCCGGCGGCGGCTGCCTAATGACGGGCCGCGAGGCGCCAGCGACCATGGCCCAGGCCGTGCCGGAGGCACCTATTCAGTTCGGCTTCGGCCCCATCCGCCACACGCGGCTGCGACCCATCCGGCATGCCTTCAGCTATGCCGGGTGTTTCCTGCGCCTGCGCGTCGACGGGCAGGCTGCTGCGCAGGCCTCGGTCGCGCTGGGTCGCTGGTTCGGCTACGACCGCAGCGCACCCGTCGCGTTTCGCAGCCGCGATCATGGTGACGGCCTACAGCCCCTGGATGCCTGGGCACGGGGGCTGTGCGAGCAGGCTGGCGTGCAAGCCAACGGGGCAATCTGGTTGCACACGTTTCCGCGCATGCTCGGCTATGCCTTCAAGCCGGTGAGCTTCTGGTTCTGTCATCGCACCGATCAGAGGCTGGTAGCGGTCATCGCGGAGGTCAACAACACCTTCGGCGAGCGGCACTGCTACCTGCTGGCTCAACCCGATGGCTCGCCCCTGCCTCAGGGCCAGACCATGCAAGCGCGCAAGGTCTTCCATGTCTCTCCCTTTTGCGCCGTGGAAGGGTCTTACGCCTTTCGCTTTTTCAACCGGCCCGACCGGGCGCTGGCACGCATCGATTATCACGATGCCGACGGCCCCCTGTTGCTCACCAGCCTGAGCGGGTATCTTCAGCCTGCCACCCGGGCTGTTGTGCGCCGGGCGCTGTTCGCACAACCCCTGTTTACCTTGGGGGTGATGGCGCGGATTCACCTGCAGGCCTTCAGGCTGTGGCGCGCGCGCGTGCCCTTCCATGGCAAGCCGACCCCCCCTGACGCCTTCGTGACACGAGGACTTTGATGAATCGAACTGCCCGCATGCAGTCGGTGCCCGACACGCTGCCCACCGGGCGGGTCGGCAGCACGGCCCAGCGGACCCCTGCTGAACCCCTCCCGGCCTCGGCGCGGGCCGTTTTTGCTCTGCTCGAGCGACTGTGTCACGGCAGCCTGACCCTGGTCACCCCGGGCGGCACGAGCATGGAGTTCGGCACAGGGGCCCCCCATGCCCAGATCAGACTGAACAACTGGAAGGTCCTGAACGCTGCCCTGTCCCGCGGCGACATTGGCTTTGCAGAAAGCTGGATCGCGCAAGACTGGGACACCGACTGTCTGGCCACGCTGCTGTCGGTGCTCGCCGCCAACCGCGACGCCATTGACCGCGCGCTCTACGGGCGCTGGTGGGGCCAGATCGCCTACCGGATTCGCCATCTGCTCAACCGCAACAGTCGCGCCGGGTCGCGCCGCAACATCCATGCCCACTACGACCTGGGCAATCCGTTCTACGCCGTCTGGCTCGACCCGAGCATGACTTATTCGAGCGCGCTGTTCGGCGGTGATCCGGCGCGCTCGCTGCAGGACGCCCAAACCGCGAAGTACCGGCGCATCCTGGATCAGCTGGCCCTGCCCGCCGGCAGCCGCGTGCTGGAAATCGGCTGTGGCTGGGGCGGGTTCGCCGAACTCGCCGCGCGCGATGGCCTGCATGTCACCGGCCTGACCCTGTCGACCGAGCAGCACGCCTGGGCCGTGGAACGCCTGCAGACGGCGGGGCTGTCGGAGCAGGCGTGCTTTGTGCTCCAGGATTACCGTGATGAGCGCAACCAGTACGACGCAGTGGTCTCCATCGAAATGTTCGAGGCAGTGGGCGAGCCCTACTGGTCGGATTACTTTGCCACCCTGCGCCGCTGCCTGAAGCCGGGCGCGAAGGCTGTCGTGCAAACCATCACCATCGATGACGCCCTATTCGAGCGCTATCGCCGCGGCACCGACTTCATCCAGCAGTACATCTTCCCGGGGGGCATGTTGCCGTCGCCCTCACGATTCGAAGACTGCGCGCGCGCAGCCGGTTTGGGCGTGGCAGATCGCTTTGCCTTCGGGACCGACTACGCCCATACGCTGGCGCTATGGCGCAAGGCGTTCATGGCCCAGTTGCCGCAGATCACGGCGCAAGGTTTTGATGCCCGGTTTGCCCGGATCTGGGAGTTTTATCTCGCCTACTGCGAAGCCGGTTTTGCGCAAGGCAACACCGACGTCATGCAGTTCACCCTGAGTGCGCCACAGTGAACGTCACCCTATCCCTCTCCCGCCGCCCTCTGGCAGTTTGGCTGATCAGCCTGGCCTGTTGGCTCGCTGTCATCGCCCCCGGCACGGCCCGCGCCGATGCGGTGCCCGCCACCATCTCCACGCGCATTGATGACGCTCGGCTCGCCGGGGAGGGTGAACTGCGCTGGCTGGGCCTTCGGGTCTATGCGGCTCAACTCTGGAGTGGCCCAGCCGGCGTGAAGACCGACCGGCTGAGCGGTCAGCCCATCGCTCTGGAGTTGCGCTATTTCACGTCGCTCAAGGGCAGCACCATTGCCGAAAGCAGTGCGAGCGAAATCGCTCGGCTTGGGTTTGGAGACGCCGCCCAGCGCGAACGCTGGTCCGCCCAGATGGCTGCAGTGTTTCCCAATGTGTCGCGCGGCGACCGTCTGGTCGGGATGGTCGAGCCCGGCCGTGGCACACGCTTTTTCCACAACGACAAGCCCATCGGGTTGATCGAGGGCAATGAGTTCGCGCAGGCCTTTTTCTCGATCTGGCTGGATGAACGCACCCAAGCCCCCTCCTTGCGTGAATCGGTCCTGCGACGCTCGGCGACGCTTGCCGGGGGCACCCGATGACCGCGGGTCCGCATGGGCCCGCATTGAACGTTCACCGCAGCGCTGATGCCCTGAAGCCGGGCGCGCTGTCAGTCAGTCATCCAAGCGCTGCGCAGGGCACAGGTCAAGCGCCCACCCCGGCTGGCGCGGCACCACACGCCCCCCGCTTGCGAGCGGCCGATTACGGTGCCTATGCCCTGCTGCGGGCACCGCTCGCGCTGCTCGAGTTGCCGCTCTTCGTGCTGCTGCCGGCCTTCTACGCCGAGCGCCTGGGCATGGAGCTGGCGCTGGTCGGGACCGTACTCTTTCTCGCCCGTCTGATCGACGCCGCGGCCGACCCGGCGATCGGCGCGCTGCTCGACCGTCGCCCCGATCCGCGCACCTACCGCATCTGGATCCTGTGGGCGCTGCCGGTCCTGGCCGTAGGCTACGCCGCGCTCTTTCGGCCGCCCACGGGCATCTCGCTGCCGGTCTGGCTCGCGCTGAGTTCGATCGTCACCTATCTCGCCTATTCGGTGGTCTCGATCGCGTATCAGGCCTGGGGGGCGAGGCTGGGCAGCGACACCTCCGAACGCGTGGCAGTCACCGCCAGCCGCGAAGCCGCCGGGCTGGTGGGCGTGCTCCTGTCTGCGGCGCTGCTATTGCCGGAACGGGCCCATTGGCTGGTAGCGCTCTTCATTGCCACGGCCATGCTGGCGGCCGTCGCCTTGCTACGGGCGCCAAACCCGCGGCCCCTGCCGTCCGATGAGCTCCAGCCCACTGCTCGTGCCGCGGCCTCGGCCGGCGCCTGGCTGGCAGGCTGGCAGGAAGCCTTCGCCCGGGGGGCGTTTCGACGGCTGCTCGCGATTTTTCTGTGCAATGGCATTGCCAGCGCGATTCCAGCGACGCTGGTCCTCTTCTATGTCGGCGACGTGCTCGGTGCGCCCGATCGGGCGCCGCTTTTCCTGATGGCCTACTTCCTGGCGGCCGCCGTGGGCATGCCGCTGTGGACCCGTCTGGCGGCACGCCTGGGTCTGCGGCGCGCCTGGTTGCTGGGCATGGGGCTGTCGGTGGCCGGCTTCATCTGGGC
>CANHUQ010000100.1 GCA_947463885.1 Burkholderiales bacterium | reverse complement strand
GGCAGCCCGATAACTGGAACAACGGGAGCGATCCCGCTGCCAGACAAGCCGGAGGTCCCGGCCAGGCAAACCCTAAACGTCGAACCTCTGGAGAAACATCATGCAAGTCATCAACACCAACGTTCTGTCACTCAATGCACAGCGCAATGTCAGCAGCTCCCAGGGCGCGCTGGCCACCTCGATTCAGCGTCTTTCAAGCGGTCTGCGCGTCAACTCCGCCAAGGACGACGCAGCCGGCCTGGCCATCGCCAGCAAGATGGATTCGCAGTTTCGCGGCATGAATGTCGCAATCCGCAACGCCAACGATGGCATCTCGATGGCGCAGACCGCAGAAGGCGCGCTGGGCAAAGTCGGCGACATGATGCAGCGCATGCGTGAACTGGCGGTGCAGTCAATGAACGGCACCAACAGCACCACCGACCAGGCCAATCTGGACACCGAGTATCAGGAACTGGCCAAGGAAGTGACCCGCACCATTGCCGCTACATCCTTCAACGGTACGAATATTCTGGCCTCGGCAACGGCTGTGGATTTCCAGATTGGCGCCGGCACCACTGCGAACGACACGATCACGATTACCCCGACTGATATGTCGGCTGACGCGGACGTCACGGCGGTGACCGGTGGCGACATCACCAGTGCGGCCAACGCCAAGACCGCGGTCGACGACATCGATGCAGCACTCGATACGGTCAACACGCAGCGCGCCACCTGGGGCGCCGCACAAAACCGCTTTGAGTCGGTGATTGGCAGTCTGCAGGTCGCTTCGGAAAACACCACGGCTGCCCGCAGCCGGATCGTGGACGCAGACTTTGCCGCAGAAACCGCGGCACTGACCCGTGCCCAGATCCTGCAGCAGGCTGGCACGGCCATGCTGGCCCAGGCGAACGCAGCACCCCAGGGCGTCCTGGCCCTGCTGCGCGGCTAAGCCACACGGGTCGACTCAGGCAACTGGGTCGACCCGGTTGAGTGCTGCCCGTCGCGCGTCCGCCCGGCACCACCGGGGTGGATCAGCGTCTTGACGCAACCGGTCGGCTCAACGACTCGCTCAGCGACTCAAAACAAGCAAGGTATTTCCCGTCTTTTCGGCGCATTGGACATGAACAGCCTGGCGCATTGTTCCTCCTCATCGGACTTCGATATGGCATGGGGCTGTATCGGCGACCTCGATTCAGGAGAACCTCATGGCTCAGGTGATCAATACCAACCTCGCTTCGCTCAATGCTCAGCGCAACCTGGGCACTTCCCAGAGCTCGCTGGCTACTTCTATTCAGCGCCTGTCCAGTGGACTGCGCGTCAATTCAGCCAAGGACGATGCAGCCGGTCTGGCGATTGCCAGCAAAATGGATTCGCAGATTCGCGGCATGAATGTCGCAATCCGCAACGCCAACGACGGCATCTCGATGGCTCAGACCGCAGAAGGCGCGCTGGGCAAAGTCGGCGACATGATGCAGCGCATGCGCGAGCTGGCGGTGCAGTCGATGAACGGCACCAACAGCACCACCGACCAGGCCAATCTGGATACCGAGTATCAGGAATTGGCCAAGGAAGTGACGCGCACGATCGCGGCCACCTCCTTCAACGGGACCACCATCCTGGCGTCAGCCACCGCAGTGGACTTTCAGGTGGGCGCAGGCACCACGGCCAACGACACAATCACCGTGACACCAACCGATATGTCGGCCGACGCGGATGTGACGGCCGTCACGGGTGGCGATATCACCAGTGCGGCCAATGCTGGGACCGCAGTCGACGATATCGATGCGGCGCTCGACAAGATCAACACACAGCGTGCCACCTGGGGTGCTGCGCAAAACCGCTTCGAGTCGGTCATCGGCACCCTGCAGGTCAGCGCGGAAAACACCACGGCTGCACGCAGCCGGATCGTGGACGCAGACTTTGCTGCCGAAACAGCTTCTCTCACCCGAGCACAGATCCTGCAGCAGGCGGGCACCGCCATGCTCTCGCAGGCCAATCAGATTCCTCAGCAGGTGCTGAGCTTGCTGCCCCGCTGACGTTCAGGCCGCCTGAGGGCGGCCTCACCGAAGTCAGGGCGGCAAACAGCCGTCGGCACCGGCATCCCGCCGGCCGACGGCTTTTTTCTTGACGGAGCAGACGCAAATGACCTCGCCTATCACCGCCAGCAGCATGATCGATGTTCAGGGTCTGGTCGCCTCGCTGGTGAAGGCGGAATCCCGCCCGATCACGCAGATGCAGACCGAGGCCAAGAAGATCGACGTCAAGATCTCTGCATTCGGCAAGCTGCAAAGCCAGCTCGCCGCATTCAGAGATGCCGCAGCCGCCTTGTCGCGATTCAATGCATGGAGTGCGGTCAGCGCCGTCAGCAGCAATACCAATGCCGTAGACATTCTGGCTACGACCGGTGCGTCGGCCAGTCAACATGCGCTGGAAGTGCAGCAACTCGCTGCCGCGCAAACCGTGACCAGCGGAGCCTTCACCGCAAGCGATGCTGTGGTGGGATCCGGCACCTTGCGAATTCAAATGGGCACTCAGCCCACCGGCGCCGGCAGCTTTACAGCAGATGCTGCACGCCCGGAAGTCAGCGTCACGATTCCCGCCAATGCCACCCTGGCCCAAGTACGCGACGCGATCAATGCGTCGTCATCCGGCGTGCGTGCGTCGATCGTGAAAGACGGGGATCAGGTGCGTCTGTTTCTGTCCAGCACTACCTCGGGTGGCAACCAGGCTTTTCGCATGCAGGTGGACGATGCAGACGGCAATGGCACCGATACGGGTGGGTTGTCTGCGTTGGCCTTCGACCCGACTGCCGCCTCGGGCGCCGGACAGAATCTGACGCAGGTCAAGACGGCAGCCGATGCGCGCTACACGATCGATGGCGTCGCACTGACCTCGCGCACCAATCGGATCACGGGCGCCATGGACGGTGTCGACCTCAACCTCAAGCAGGTCACCACCTCGGCGGTGCAGCTCGAAGTGAAGTCGGACCCGGAGGCATTGCAGGCTGCCTTGCAAAAATTCACCGATGCCCACAACACACTGAATACTTTGCTGGTCGAGCAGACCAAGTACGACCCTGCTTCAAAGACTGCAGGCCCCCTTCAGGGCGACAACTCGGTAGTGGGCATCCAGACTCAGTTGCGCGCCGTGCTGCGTGAAACGGTGACAGGCGCCACGCTCAGCAGCCTGTCGGATGCAGGCTTGAGCCTGCAGCGCGACGGCTCATTGAAACTCGATGCCAACCGCTTCCAGGCCGCTGCTTCAGACCCCACCCAGTTGACTGCGCTCTTTTCCGCATCAGGGACTAGCGCCGCCAACAAGGGCTTGATGTTGCGTATCCGTGACCTGGGCGATCGCCTGATGGGCACCGATGGCCCGCTCACCAGCGCCACCTCCACCTGGAAAACCCGCCTCAGTACCAACCAGAAGCGCCAGGACGCCATGCAGGTGCGACTGGACGCACTGGAGCAGCGTCTGCTGCGTCAGTACAGCGCGCTGGATGCCAAACTCGTCACTGCACAACAGAGCACACAGCAACTGCAAAGCGCGCTGGCCGGTCTGCCGAAATTCAATTGAACCGGCATGGAAAGGCTCAAGCCCCGCAACCTGCAGCCGATAACTTAAACATCAGGTCAATCAATCGGTGCTCAACATGTTCGGTCAAACTGCTCGTGCCTCAACCGCCTACGGTCGTATCGCTGTCGAAAGCGCTGCCATGGGTGCCAGCCAGCATCAACTGATCGGCATGCTGTTTGCCGGCGTCAATACCTACATCGTGCAAGCGCGTGCAGCGCTGGCGCGGGGCGACATGACGACCAAGATCGACGCCTCCTCGCGGGCCATCCGGCTCATCGATGAAGGTTTGAAAGTGGCGGTTGATCGCAAGGCCGGCCCGATCGCCGAGTCACTGTTTCAGCTCTATGATTACTGCACGCGTCGCTTGCTGCAGGGGCATCTGAAGCATGACGATGCAGCCTATGCCGAGGTGTCGACGCTGCTTGCACAGATCGCCGACGCATGGCGCACCATTTCTCCCGACGCCAAACCGCAGTCGATGCGCAGGGCCGCCTGACGTGACCTTTGAACCTCAACCGCAGGATGCGGATTCGCTGATCAATCTTTATCGGGCCATTGAGCGCTGCAGTCGGGCGATGCTGTCTGCTGCGCTCGAGGGCGATTGGGACGCGGTGTCGCGCGAGCAGCAGCAGTGCACTGTCCTCATTGATCAGACCCGGCATCTGGTGCCAACGGTTGCCCTGCCCAAGGCAGAGCAACGCACCCGTCTGCAGATCATGCGGCAGATCCTGCAAAACGAAGCAGTGATCCGCCGCCTGGCACACCCTTGGACCGAGCGACTCGAGCGGCAGCTGTTCCCTAATGCGGCAGCAGGAGGAAGGGTCTGAGCATGTCCCCTGTCTATTCGCCTGAAACCGACCTGCACCTGCTGCAGAGCCACGCGGTCACCGATGCAGGTGAGCGGCGCCTGTGGCTCAGCAAGCTCGCGGTGCTGCCCGAGCCAATCGCCATTCACTGCCCCGTACTGGGGCTGTGCGGCTTCAGTTCTGCTCTGACCTGGGACCCACAGGCCGATCATCTCGAGCTGGTCGGCCAGGCTGAGCCCGGGGTGCCACTGCCGGATTGTCCCGCCCCCTTGGGGCAGCGCGTGCGTGCGCTGGTCGTCGCCTTGCACGAGGGTGTCAAACTGCAATTCGAGCTGGATGCGCTGGCCATTGCGCCTGGCCCGAACAGTGCTCAGCGATTGTGGCGATTGCAGTCGCGCATGCCGCACGTCATCTATCGCCTGCAACGCCGCGATGCCTTTCGCGTGACGCCCTCCCCCTTGGCACCTGCGCAGCTGTGGCTCGCCACGCCTGGCCAGGCTGGGCGCGAGCGCTCGGTTCAGGTGGTGGATGTGTCGGCCACCGGCATGGCCTTTCGCTGGCCCGAGCGTGCCGACACGCCGCCGCATGAAGGATCGCGCCTGGCACGCTGTCGCCTGGAGTTGGCGGGCACGCTACCCATTGAGTGCACGCTGGTCGTCACAGAGACCCGCGCAGACGACGACGCGGCCGACCCCAGGCTGCGCGTAGGTTGCCGCTTTGAAGGCTTGTCGCCATCAGAAGCCCGTGCTGTACAAATCTACGTGAACCTGGCCCAGGTTCGTGCCCGCGCCAAGCGCCCGCAGGTGGGTCTGCGCACCGCCAGCGCGGCCTGAGCGCACGCAGGCACGCAGGCACGCAGGCACGCAGGAAAGCGGCCGTCGCGGTCGGGCAGTCAAGCGCACTCAGCCCTGACGGTCGGTGGCCGCCGACAAACCGGGATCCAGCGACACCCGCTCATCAAACACGAAGCACTCGCCTTTCCAGTGACGCGCGCCTATCTGTTCGAAATAGCGCAGGATGCCGCCGTCCAACTGCAGGACTCCTTCCACACCCACTTCGGCCATGTGCAGCGCTGCTTTTTCGCAGCGAATGCCGCCGGTGCAGAAGGTGACCACGGTCTTGCCCTGAAAGGCCTCGCGATGCTGTTCCAGTGCATGGGGAAAGTCAGTAAACCGCGACAAGCGCCAGTCCAGCGCACCCTCGAAGGTTCCGACGTCCACTTCGAATCCATTGCGGGTATCGAGCAGCACCAACTCGCGGCCGGCATCGTCACGGCCCGCATCTAGCCAGCGAGCCAGCGTCGCGGCATCAACGCTTGGCGCACGACCCTGCGCTGGGCGAATGGTCGGTCGATCCATACGAATGATCTCGCGCTTGACCTTGATCTTGAGCTTGCGAAAGGGCATGGCGGCAGACCAGCTCTCCTTGGCCTGCAGATCAGCGCACCCTGGGATGGCACGCAGCTGCGCAAGGAATTCGCGGCAACCCGGCTCGGGGCCTGCAACAAACGCATTGATGCCCTCCTCGCTCAGCAGGACCGTGCCCTTAACCTCGCATTGGTGGCCGAATGCAAGCAATGGGCCGCACAGCGCCTGTGGGTCAGCGATCGGGAAAAAGCGATAGGCAGAAAGATTGAGCACGGCAGCATCAGGCATGGGCGCAAGCTTACGGCAGACTGCAGATGCGATGATGCATGGCTGCGCCCACCTCTACCCCAGCCCGCTCGCCATGACCAACCCGGATATCAACCTCACCGAATGGATCGGTTACGTGGCTGCCACGCTCACCACCTGTTCGTTCGTTCCACAGGCCATCCTGATCTTGCGCACGCGCAATGTCGTGGGTATTTCGGTGGGCATGTACTGGGCCTTCACGACCGGCGTGGCGCTGTGGCTGCTGTACGGGTGGCAACTGAAGGCCTGGCCGATCATCATTGCCAACGCCATCACCGTGGTCCTGGCTGCCACCATCCTGATCACCAAGATCGTCGTCGAGCGCAATCTGAAGCAGGCGCGGCTGGAGCGGCACGCACGGCGACAACCGCTGGATGCGGTTCAAGATGAAAGGTCAGCGCCGGCGGTCAAGGAGCTCTGATGGGGCCGGGCGTAGGGCGCAACGGTGCGCCCTGCATCCCTGCGCGGTACGTGCAATGAGTGTGCCCGACCGCATCGCGCGGTCGGACGCCTTCTACTTCTTCGGGTGGGTCTCTCCGCCCGATTGGCACTGCGCCCCGCGCTCAGACAGCGCGACGACGGCTTGCACCGAACATACCCAGCGCACCGATGCCCAGCAGGGCCAGCGCACCGGGCACGGGCACATTGGCGTCAGGCGGGGTGGCAATGCCAAACGAATGGTTATCCGTTTCGAAGGCATACGCAGTGCTTGTTAGTACAACCGTGTCAAAACGCGCCAAGAGGTCCTTTGGATTCAGGTAGACATTGAAATAGAAACCCACACCCTGGTTGCCATTTGCAGCCACACCCGCAAGCGACGCAAGATCTGTCCCGGAATACTTGCCCACCGAACTTCCTTTATCGAAAAATTCGATGAAGTTGTACGGATCGAGCGATGCAGCGTAAAAGCCAAAGTAGTTGGCATTTGCTGGCAGCTCAATCGTGACAGGCGTTGCACCCGATTTGTTCGGGTCGTTGGGCGATACAGTCAGAAAGACTGATGTGTCGTTAGGTGGGCTGGCATGCTGTCCGCCAACAGACCCGGAAACAAACGCAGCACCGGAATTAGGCGTGTATTTGATGCCTTCGCACTGGGAATTGGGGTTCGCGAACGTTTGCAGAGCACTGCTGTCGTTGAACGAGATGTTCGCACAAGCAAGTCCGGAAACCGACGACACCAGACCTTGATTCGTCAACGGAGTGCCCGGAGGATCAACGGTGACAACCACTGCCGAAGCGCTAGCAGCGGTCAAGCCAAACACTGCCGTAGCAGCGATGTGTTTGAGAATAAATTTTTGCACGATTGTGTCCTTTGGTTGTCAAAACGCCTTGGGGTCATTCCCGTTTCCCAAAGGTGCAAGCTGTGTGCCAAAGTGCACGTATCTATTCTGTTCAGTTACTTGGGGAAAAATCACATTTGTACTGAAAACAGCCTGAACAATGACTGTCAAGTACGGCGATGTGAGAAAAATCACATGCACCCATTCAGGCGATCAATAGTCGACACAAACGTGCTCAAAGCTGAGAGAGCCAACACCAAGGCCACGCGCTTTCCGCGTTAGGTGCTACACGCTCATGTTCATGATGTCGGTGTAGGCCGAGACCAGCCTGTTGCGCACGGCCAGCGCCGCCTGAAAGCCGATCTGCGCCTTTTGCATCGAGATCATCGTTTCTTCGAGGCTCACGCCGTCAGCGCCAGACTGGAATTTGCGCTGCAAGTCGCTGGACGCATCCTGGGCCTGCGACACCGACTTCAGCGCATCGCCCAGCGCATTGGAAAACGACCCGGCGCCCTGCCCGGGTCCGGTGGCTCCTACCGCACCAATACCCGACACGGGCGATGCGCCCGCGCCTGCTGAGGCCCCGGTCTTCAGGGCGTTCTGCAAGGTGGACAGCATGGCGGGGGTGAGCTTCAGATCCATGTCGAGAACCCTCCTGGGGCGTCGAATTGCAGCCATCGTAAGGACGGTCAGCTCGACTTAAGCGGGAATAACCGGGATTCCCTCCCCTCTTTTCGGGCTCAAGCGTGACCGCTCGCGGTCGACAATGGCCGCACTTCGCTCATGGCCTCGTGCCGCCAGCCACCGGACCCGACATGGAAACCACCGCCGACCAGCTCCTTGCGCCAAGCGCCCCTGCAGCGTCGCCGAAAACCGCCTTCGGCGCCCTGAGCCTGAACCGCAAGATTGCGGTGGCCGCAGGCGCTGCAGCGCTGGTCGCCGTCATCGCCGCAGGCGTCATGTGGAGCCGCACACCCGATTACAAGGTGCTGTTCTCCAACCTGTCGGATCGCGACGGCGGGGCGGTGGTGGCCGCCCTGACCCAACAGAACGTGCCGTACAAATTTTCGGAAGTGGGCGGCGTGATCATGGTGCCGGCCGACAAGGTCCACGATGCACGCCTGCGCCTGGCTTCGCAGGGACTGCCCAAGGGCGGCACGGTGGGCTTTGAGCTGATGGAGTCGCAAAAGTTCGGCACCACCCAGTTTCAGGAGCGGCTGAATTATCAGCGTGGGCTTGAAGGCGAGCTGGCCCGATCGATCATGGCTCTGGCCGCCGTGCAAAGCGCCCGGGTGCACCTGGCCTTGCCCGCTGCCAATGGTTTTTTCCGTGAGCAGCAAAAGCCCTCGGCCTCCGTGCTGCTGCAATTGCACCCTGGCCGCAGCCTGGAGCGCAGTCAGGTGGCCGGCATCGTGCATCTGGTGGCTTCGTCTATCCCCGACATGGGCATCAAGCAAGTCAGCGTGATCGATCAGTCGGGCGCCCTGCTGTCGGGCCCCGGCGAAAACGGCGTGCCAGGCGGTCTGGACGCCTCGCAACTGCAATACCTGCGCACCATGGAGCAGTCGTACATTCAGCGCATTCTCGAGATCGTCGAGCCGATCGTGGGTCGCGGCAACGTGAAGGCGCAGGTCAATGCCGATGTGGACTTCACCCTCTCGGAGTCGACTGCAGAGCAATACCGTCCGAACCAGGGCAATGAGCCCGCTGCAGTGCGCAGCCTTCAGGTGAATGAGTCCGGGTCCGGCACTGCGGCTGGTCCTGCGGGCGTGCCGGGGGCCATGTCGAATCAGCCGCCGGCCACACCGACTTCGCCGATCAACGGCGCTCCGCAGGCCATGTCGGCTGGCGCAGGCACTGCAGGCGCGAGCCGCGACGCCCGCCGCGAAGCCACCACCAACTTTGAAGTCGACAAGACCGTGAAGGTCACCCGCAATGCCACCGGCAGCCTCAAGCGCCTGACCGCTGCGGTGGTCGTGAATCACCGTCGGACCGTGGATGCTGAAGGCAAGGCCAGCCTCACGCCCCTGGACGCCAAGGATGTTGAACAGATCCAGTCGCTGGTGCGCGAAGCCATCGGATTCAGCAAGGACCGCGGTGACGCACTCAACGTGGTGAATGCACCCTTCAGCAGCGAAGAGCCTCTTAAGGTTGAGCCGGTGCCGATGTGGAAAGACCCCGAAATCGTGGGCATGGCACGTGGCATCGGCATGCAGGTGGGGCTGATTCTGCTGGGGCTGCTGGCCATCTTCGGGGTGGTTCGGCCGGCGCTCAAGCGCCCCATCGCCCCCCCCGTGGCCGCCAAATCGGCCAGTGCCGTCGTTGCCAATGATGTCGCTCTGCCCGCCCCGTCTGCGGCCACCTTGTCTGGCGGCCCGCAGGAAGACCTGATTCGCCTGGCTCGCGACAATCCGGCGACGGTCGCCAATGTCGTGCGCAACTGGGTCAATGCCTGATCAACACGCATTGACGCCTCGCTTCTCACACTTTCGCATTCGGACACCACACCGACATGGATGATCAGGGACTCGAACGCAGCGCCATCCTGCTGCTGACGCTGGGCGAGGAACTCGCAGCGGAGGTGTTCAAGCACCTTTCGCCCAAGGAGGTGCACCGTATCGGCGAGGCCATGACGCGCATCCGCACCGTCCCGCGCGAGCGGGTGGGTGAAGTGCTCACGCAGTTTCAGGCTGAGGCCGGGAACAACAGCTCGCTGGTGGCCGATAACGATGAGTACGTCAAAACGGTCCTGCGCAAAGCCCTGGGTGAAGAACGTGCCGGCCTGCTGATCAATCGCATTCTGCAGGGCAGCGATACCAGCGGCATTGAAGGTCTGAAGTGGATGGATTCGGAGTCGGTGGCGGAGCTGGTGCGCAACGAGCATCCGCAAATCATCGCCTCGATTCTGGTGCACCTGGAACGTGACCATGCCGGTGAAATCCTGGCCAAGCTCACACCCCGCGTGCGCAGCGAAGTGGTGGTGCGGATCGCCACACTAGACAGCATTCAACCCAACGCGCTGCGTGAATTGAATGATGTGCTTTCACACGTGCTGGCCGGTGCAGACAAACTGAAAAAGGCCGCGCTGGGCGGCTCGAAAGTGGCGGCCGAGATTCTCAACGGTGTCGGCTCAAAGCTGGAATCCGAGCTGTTGGACTCCGTGCGTGAAACTGATGAGGACTTGGCGCAAGCCATCCAGGACCAGATGTTCACCTTCGAGGATGTGATCAAGCTCGATGACCGCGCCATTCAGACCGTGCTGCGCGAAGTGGCCAACGACGGACTGGTCATTGCGCTCAAAGGCGCTTCGGCCGAGGTGCGCGAAAAAGTGCTGAAGAACATGTCGCAGCGTGCGGCTGAAGGTCTGCGCGAAGACCTTGAGTCGCGCGGCCCGGTGCGCGTGGCCGATGTCGAGGCGCAGCAGCGCGAAATTCTGCGCATCGTGCGCAAGCTGGCCGATGCCGGCGAAATCTCTGTGGGAAGCGGCAGTGAAGATGCCTTCGTCTAGCCGTATCGTCTTTGCCGAGGATCTCGCCGGCGCATCGCCCTGGAAGCCAGGCCCGCTGGGTGGGATGGGTCAGGGAACGGGTGCGGCATCGGGGGCAGCACCAGGGCGCGGATTCGAAGCCCCGGTCGACGAGGCCCCGCCCCCGGGTTACGAGGAGGGGCTGCAGGAGGGTTTCGAGAAAGGACTCGCCCACGCCCGCGAGATGACTGCCGAAGCGCTGCAGGCGCAGCACAACGAGATCGCCCAACAGGGCGCGGAGCTCATCGAATCAATGACCGCGCAACTGGCCGCGCTGCAACAGTCGATGGCTGAAGCCGTGACCACGTTGGCAGTAGAAATTGCCCGAAGCGCCACCGGTGCCGCCTTGCGCCTGGATATCGATCTGGTCAGTCCGGCGGTACAGGAAGCACTGGACGCCATCATCGACGAACATGCCAGACCCACCGTGCGACTGAACCCGTATGACGCGTCATTGCTGAGCGACCACCTTGCGCCAGCGCTGGCCGCACGCAATGCCCATCTGGTGCCTGATGGCTCAGTGGGTCGTGGCGGCTGCCGTATCGACACACCGAAAGCCAGCGTGGATGCCACATTGAAAACCCGCTGGCAACGCGCCCTCGCCGCACTGGGCAAACAAGATACCTGGGTGGATGCATGAGCGTGTCACGAGAATCCCTGCCAGCCCGACTGGCCGAGCCGTCCGACTGGACGCGGCTCTTTGGTGAGCTCACCACCTTTGCGCGCGCCGGCACCCGTCAACGGGTGAGCGGGCGACTGACGCGCGTGGCGGGTCTGGTGCTTGAGGCAAGCGGCTTGCGCTTGCCGGTGGGTTCGGTCTGCGCCATCGGCCCGGACCACGGACCGGTAGTCGAAGCCGAAGTGGTGGGCTTTTCCGATGAACGCCTCTTTCTCATGCCCCTCACCGAGACCGTGGGTCTGGCGCCGGGTGCGCAAGTCGTAGCAATTGATGAGCCAGTGAGCAGCCCACGGCTGCTGCAGGCCAGCCATCCCTGGCGCCGCCTGGAAGACAAATCACGCTGGTTGCCCAACGGCGCGGCGTTGCTCGGGCGCGTAGTCGATGCACTGGGCCAGCCGATTGACGGGCTCGGTCCGCTCACCGATTGCGAGCGCTCGCCGGTGCTGCGCCGCCCGATCAATGCCATGGAACGTGACCCGGTGCGCGAGCCGCTCGATACCGGCGTACGGACCATCAACAGCCTGCTCACCGTGGGCCGCGGACAGCGCCTGGGCTTGTTTGCAGGCTCAGGCGTGGGTAAGAGTGTGCTGCTTGGGAT
>CANHUQ010000099.1 GCA_947463885.1 Burkholderiales bacterium | reverse complement strand
GAAGATGCCGTTGCGCTGGTCTGGGTCAGCGCCGGTGCCAATGGGTGTCGCGCCTCCAGGTGCAGTAGGAGCACCAACTCCACCAACCCCACCAATGCCTGGCACGCCTTGCGCTGCTGTCGGAACCGGAAGGGCCATACACACCACCGCACCAGCCAGCGCGGCGGCGAGCGTGTTCAGCTTGATCGCATGGGGTCTGCGATCAACCCGCATACCCGTAACCCTGATAGCGCGCACCGCGTGCCTCGCGTGCCTTGTTGAGCACCATGCCCACGACTTCCGGCGAGCCGATGCTGGCCAGTGCGTCAGTCACGGCTTCGCGTGGCGTCACACCCGCTTCCACCACCATCACGATCTGGCCCATGTAGGAGGCCAGCACACGTGCTTCCGTGGTCATCATGATGGGGGGCGAATCAAAAATGATGATCCGGTCTTCGTAGCGATCTGACAGGTGATCGATCAGGTCCTTCATCGATGCACTGGCCAGCAGCTCAGTGGCTTGTTCATGGTGACGACCCGCCGGCAACAGCGACAGACGTTCGATATTCGTGGGCTGCACCAGCTCACCCACATCACGTGCAGGATCGATCAGGCAGTCCATGAGGCCTGGGCCGCTCTCAATGCCCAGTTCACGCGGAATGGAAGGCTTAGCCACATCTGCATCCACCAGCAGGACGTAGGTGTCACGCTCTGCTGCAATGCTCATCGCCAGGTTGATGGCGCAAAAGCTCTTGCCTTCACCCGCAAACGCACTAGTCACCATGACGCGACGACCGTTCTTCACGGCTGTAGCGCCGCGTCCGAATGCATTGGCTAGAAGCGGGCGCTTGATGACCCGGAACTCCTGGCTGATGGCGGTGGGTGCTGCATCAGGTGTAACAAAGCCGCGTGCCCGCAACATTTCGATCGGGATGCGCACCGGCGCGGCCTTGGCCGCAGGGGCTGCAGGCGCCCGGCCAACCGGCACGACCGTAGGGGCAGGCCGAGCGGCCGGTGAAGCTGCTGCGGATGCAGGTGCCTCTGGCTTGGTCGGTACGGCCGCTGGCTCGGGCGCATAACGTGCTCCGGCAGCCACCGCTCGCGACACCAGTGACTCTGCCACGGAGGGCGACGGCTTGGCCGCAGCGACTTGCTCGGGAAGGGAGGGGGCGTCTTGACGCTCGGTCCGGTGGGGGCCGAGCTTATCGACGGCGCGTTCAATCAGGCTCATGAGTAGGTGTCCTTGATATCAGCGCACCAGCAGCATCTTCGTGGCGTACCAGGCGATCAATGCGCCAAAGAGCACCAGATAGAGCAGGCTTGTGGTGGAAAATGCGAGCACCGAGCGGCGGTTGCGGGCACGAGTGGCTACATCGGAAAGCATGGACACCGACCCCAGCAGTGGCAAGCCCGTATAGGTGCGCAGGCTGCGGGAATCGAAGAACGTGGGCTTAAGCTGGCTCAGCACGAAAGCCACGCCGGCACCTGCGGCAAGCGACGCGAGCAATACGCCTGCGAGCAGCAAGGGGCGATTTGGTGACACCGGTTGCGGCGCCACACGCGGCGGATCAATCACACGAAACTCGCCAACGCCCGACTTCGACTCCATGTCACCCGACATGGCGGCCGATTCACGACGACCAATCAGGGCTTCATAGTTCTTCTTGTTGACGTCGTAGTCTCGATTGAGCTGCGTGTACTCTGCCTCGATTTTCGGGATGGTTGACGAGGCCGCCTTGGCCTGTGCCAGACGTGCGTCTGAATCGGCCACACGTGCCCGCAGCGCGGCGATCTTGGACTCGGTATCGGCCAGCGACACCTTAATATCCTGATACACCTTGTTGGGTATGACCGTGGTGGTGCCGGGGCGCACCGATGCCGGCACTTCGCCAGCGGCGATCGCCCGGCGTTCGGCGTCTACCGCAGCCTCCAGTTCCTTCATCATGCGGCGCTGGTTGATCACGTCGGGGTGCGCTTCGGTGTAGCGCAAGGTGAGCTCATCGAGCAGCTTTCGACCGGCGTCTGCGCGCTTCTCAAGATCGGTTGCAGCACGCGGACCACTGCTTGGAATGGGGGCGCCCGGCTCGGTGGATGTGAAGGTCTGCTTTTCTTCGGCCAACTGCTTGCGCAGTGCTTCGCGGCTGTTTTCGAGCTGGCGTAACTCCAGTCGTGCAGCGTCAGATTCTTTCTGCGCGGCCGAGGCCTGGGTCACATAGTCGGTTGCCAGATTGGGCATGAGCGACAGATTGCGGACCTTGAACTCCTTGAGCGCATTCTCAGCTTCGAGCAGTCGCTTTTCATACGCGGCAATTTGCTCGTCAATGAAGCGACGGGCCTGCTCGGAGTCTCGGCGTTTGTCGCCCAGATTAGACTCGACAAAGATCGACAGCAGCGACTGCACCACCTTGCGCGAAGCCTCGGGTGAGTCGTCGCGATAGGCCACGGTGTAGAGGTTATTCCCGCCCGATGGCTTGAATTCAATTTTTTTGATCAGCGCATCGACCACCTGCTCACGTTGACGCGGGTCGGTGATTTTCAGATCCAGGTCGGACATGCGCATGACGCGCTCGACATTCGGCCGGCTGATCAGCGTACGCGCCATCATCTGAACCTGTTGGTCCACATTAGGCTGCACGGCCAGACCGGCCATCAGTGGTTTCAGGATGGACTGGGTATCCACGAACACGCGGGCCGTGGCCTCGTACTTGTTCGGTATGAGCATGACGCCAATGGCGCCCAGCGTGCCCAGCACCAGGGTGGTGAGCAGACCCCACCAGCGATGCCGCCACAGGCCGGGCAGCAGTTCACGAAGTTGCAGCCAGAGTTGAGTCATATCAGAAGTAGCTGTTTGGGATCATGATGACGTCACCGGGCAACATCTCGACGTTCGCCGACACATCCCCGTTCTTGAGCAGGTCGCGCAGACGCACGGAGTACTGCTTGTTGTCTTCGCTTTGACGAATCAGGATGGCGCGGTTCCCTGCGGCATTGTCCGTGATGCCCCCCACCAAAATCATGACATCCAGCAGTGTCATGCCTTGCTTGTAATTCAAGGCGGCAGGTTTGGCCGCCTGGCCCACCACACGCACTTGTTCGCTGGTGTTACCCACGAAATTGGTGACTGCGATGGTCACGCTGGGTTCGCGTACGAACTTGGCAAGGCGCTGCTCAATCTCGCGGCTGAGGTCTGCCGGAGTGCGGCCGATCGCGGTGATGTCTTCGATCAGCGGCGTGGTGACCTTCCCATCGGGCCGTACCGGCACCGTGGTGGACAATTCGGGGTGGCGCCACACGCTGACCGCCAGCGTGTCGCCTGCGCCGATCTGATAGGCGTAGTTGGGTTGCGCCGCCTTGACCGGAGCCGGTGGCAAGCTGGAAGAAGAGCATGCTGCGAGCAACGATGCGCTCAAGATGATCGCTGCTGTACGAGTCATGGATAAACGCTTCATTGAACTGAAACTCCTTGCCTGAGTGCTTCGATCGATACAGTGTTTCATGGTGGGTTGTCCACTATGCCGACCGCTTGCATTGTCGGTGGTTTGCGACCGATAAGCGCTGCAGTAATTCACCTAAAACTGACGCTGCGCAGATGGGCGGTGATGGATGCCCGCCAAGCGGCGCAGGACCATCCAACTTTCGTCCTCACAACTTCGAACCCAACTCACGCGCCTGCTTAGCCTGCGCGGTGTCTGGAAAATCGCGCTCAACCGCCTGGGCCTCGGTCTTGGCCGCGACCTTGTCTCCAGACTTCGCCAGCGCCTGAACGTAGTGCCAGCGAATGTCCGCGGCTTTCGGCGCCAGGGCAGCGGCCTGCTTAAGGAGCTCTGTAGCCCGCTTTGCGTCGCCTTTCTCCAGCAGCACCAATCCGAGCGTATCGATCACCGCTGCCGACTGGGGTGCTCTGGCATAGGCTTCTTCAGCCACGGTCAGGGCTCGCGGATCGCGCAATTCATACAACGACCAGGCCAGATTGTTCAAGGCCACCGCGTTGCCAGGCGCGCCCTTGACCACCGTATCGTAATGATCCACTGCAGCCTTCCACTGGTTGGCAGCCATGGCCTGTTCACCAGCGTACATGCGCAGGCCCAGGTCGTTAGGCGTGGCCTGCAGCGTGTCGCGCAACAAAGCGTCAGCCTCGGGGGCGCGGCCTGCCTGACGCAGCGCATTGTGCTGTTTGGCCACCAGCGTGGCGCTGCGCTCCTGGCTCAATGCCTTCTTGTAGAGCGCTGCAGCTTCGGCCCATTTCTTGTCGGCCGCCATCAGGTCGCCTTCCAGCGACAGGCCCACAGGGCTGTTGGGCAACTGCGTTTGCAGCGTGCGTGCAACCTTGAAGGCTTCGTCGCGCTTGCCTTCCTTGAGCAGCATGGCGGCAATGCCAAACTGCGGGCCAGCCGCCTTGCGGTCAAGTTCTGCCGCTTGCTTGAAGCTGGCCATGGCGCCCGCGCTGTCGCCAAGTGATGCCTTGATCTCGCCGAGCCTCAAATGCAGAGGGGCCGCGTTGGGATACAGGCGCACGATCTTCTCGAAGGTGTCGATGGCCTGCTGTTTTTCATCCGCCCGCAAATACAAGGTGCCCAGCGCATCCAGCAGTTGTGCATTGTCAGGCTGCTGGGCTACCGCGCGCTGCACCAACGGAATGGCATCCCGGGGTTTGCCTGCCTGCACCATTTGCTGCGCCAGGGCCACCAGTGGCTCCACCGCGGCGGGATTGGCCTCTTGCGCTTGCTTGAGCAGGCGGGTGACTTCGTCCTGACTGCCGCCTGTGCGCCCGGTCACCTGGGCCAATGCCACAAGGGCCTGGACGTTCTTCGGATCCTTGGCCAGCAGATCGGTGAAGTGCTTCTTCGCTGCATCGGTCTTTTTGTCGGCCAGATCGAGCTGCGCAAGATTGGCGGCGGCAGGAAAGAAGGTGGGATCGACCGACAGCGCCTTTTCAAAACTGGCCCGCGCAGCGGCCCGGTCACCCTTGCCCAGCAACACAGTCCCGCGCAGGTTGTGCGGCAGAGGCTTGTCGGGTTGTTTGGTCTGCAGACGATCTACTGCCGCCAGCGCTTGATCGAATTGCCTGGCGCGCAGCCGCTCGGTAATGAGCGCCAGGTCGGCCTGCGTGGACTGAGGGTCCAGGTCGACGGCGGTCTGAAGCTCGGTGAAGCCCATTTGCGTATTGCCTGCCGCCAACCCCGCAATACCCAGCACCGTGCGCTTGGACGCATCCTTGGGATCAAGCTTGGCTGCCCGCGCCAGATAATCGGTGGCCGTCGGAATATCGTTGCGGCGCAACGCGGCTTCGCCAGCCAGGGCCAGTAATGGCGCGTCTTCAACACCGCGGTCGATCTTGGCCTTGGCAGTTTGCAATGCGCGTTCGTAGTCGTTGCGACGCAAATAGACCGCAGACAGCAAGCGAGTGCCCTGAATGAAGTCGGGCGCACGAGCAACCAGCTGCTTGGCGTAGGTTTCAGCCTGTTCCAGAGAGTTTTGCGCCAACGCAATATTCGCAGCCAGCGACACTGCTGGCAGGTATTCAGGTGCGTTGCGCAGCACCAGCTGAATATTCTCCGAGGCCGCATCCAGCTTGTTCTGCCGGAAATCCAGCAGCGCGCGCACGAATTGAGTAATGGGTTGGTTGGGCGCGATTTGCTTGAGGCCGTCGTATTGCTTTTCCGCCTCCTGCAGCTCTTTGCTGTCGGCCAGCAGCGAGATCAGTTTGATTCGCGCAATCGGCGCGCGTGGCTCAGCCTCGATGGCTTTGGCGAGTGTCTCGCGCGCGCCGGCCAAGTCGCCTCGGTTGATCTGCAAGTCTGATTTCAGCAGCAAGGCATCGGCCAGTGCTGGCGCATCGACCAGCAGCTGATCGAGTGCGGCTGTTCCGCCGGCTAAGTCACCTCGTCCGAGCTGCTGTTGGATCAGCGCCAGTTGTGCAGGGCGATAGTCGGGCTTGAAACCCACTGCCGACTGGAACGATTGCGTGGCTTTGGCCGCATCTCTGGAGAGCAAATGCGCACGTCCGGACCAGTAGGCCACGGCGGCTTTGCCTTCAGGCTGAGCGGCAGAGTACTTGCCGGCAGCATCCAGTGCGTCCTTGCCCTCGCCCATGGTGACGAGCGATTCCATCAGGCCTGGCAGCGCGCGATCAGGCGCCACACCAAGTTCGAGTGCCCGTCGCCATTCCTTCTCGGCCGAACGTTCGTCCCGATTGGCCCGATGCACTTCTGCCAGCATGATGCGTGCGTCGGGGTTGTCGGGCTGCTGCTGCAGCAGGTTCTTGAGATGAATTTCCGCAGTCTTGATGTCCTGCTTGGACAGTGCGGTTTTCGCCTGATCAAGCAGCGCGTCGGTGCTGCGAGCGCCGCAGGCAGACATCAGCGACGCAGACAGCAGCAGCCCCGCCATGGCGGCTGCCAGTGGCAGTGTGCGCCGGCGGGGAGGGTGCTCAGAAGAAGAGGTCATGGGGGAGGTCACGTGCAAGGCACTCCGTTCAAATGACATAGGTGTGAGCAACCGATACGCGGCTGCTCAGCGCAATCCAAACCGATTGAGGAGGTCATACAACGTTGGCCGGCTGATGCCCAGAAGCTCCGCAGCTTTCACGATGTTGCCGTCGCAGCGGGCCATCACTTTGAGGACGGCCTGCTTTTCCGCCTCATCACGCACCTGACGCAGGTTGAACATCTGCGCGTCTTCGGGCGCTTCAAGACCCAGATCGTCTGCGGTAATGGATTCACCGTCTGCCATGATCACTGCGCGCTTGATCGCGTTTTCCAGTTCGCGCACATTGCCGGGCCAGGTGTGATGTGCAATGGCATCCAAGGCGTCGTCCCGCAAGACGAGCTTTTCGCGCCCATTGGCAGATGCAAAGCGCTGCACGAAGGCATGAGCCAGCAGATCAGCATCGCCTGCGCGCTCGCGCAGCGGCGGAATATTCACGATCATCTCGGTCAGCCGGTAAAACAGGTCTTCACGAAAAGCCCCTTCGGTGATGCGCTCGCGCAGATTGCGGTGGGTGGCACACACCACCCGTACATCCACAGGAATTTCCTGGCGCCCGCCCACCCGTTCGATGACGCGCTCCTGCAAAAAGCGCAGCAGCTTGGCCTGCAGCGGCATGGGCAGATCGCCGATTTCATCCAGAAAGAGTGTGCCGTTGTCGGCGGTTTCGATTTTGCCGGGCGTGGTCTTGGCCGCACCGGTGAACGCGCCCTTTTCGTAGCCGAAGAGTTCGGACTCCAACAGCGCATCCGGGATGGCCGCGCAGTTGATCGCCACAAATCGCTTGTCCTGGCGCGGTGAGCCGGTGTGTAGCGCTCGGGCCAGCACTTCCTTGCCGGTGCCTGATTCGCCCAGCAGCAGCACGGTGGCTTGAGTGGGAGCCAGCCGCTCGATCTGTCGGGTGATCTTGAGCATGCCGGGGTCCCTGCTGATCAGCCCGGTCATACCGGCGCCCAGCCTGGATGCCATCAGACGCTGATTCTCGCGCTCCAAATCGGCGACCCTGAAGGCGCGTGCCACCACCAGACCAAGCGTGTCGGCTTCGAATGGCTTGGCGAAAAAATCGTATGCGCCCAGGCCAATGGCGCGCACCGCGTTGCTGCGGTCGTTCTGGCCCGTGAGAGCGATGACCTTGGTGGAGGGCGCCAGCGAGATCACTTCCTCCAGGATGCGAAAGCCTTGCGTCGTGTCGTCCGGATCGGGCGGCAGTCCCAGATCCAGCGTCATGACTGCCGGTTCGTATCGACGCAGTGCCGTGATGGCACTGTCGAAGTCTTCGGCGAAGATCACTTCATAGTCGTCAAAGCTCCAGCGCATCTGCTTTTGCAGACCGCGGTCGTCTTCGACCATGAGCAGGGCGGGGCGTTCTTCAGACATCAGGCTGCACTCGATAGCGCGTTGGATGAAGCAAGTTCAGACGAGGATCTTTGGGTGTCGGAGCGACGGTGGACCGGCAGCGTCAGCGTGAATGTGGTGCCGGAGCCTTCCGTGCTGCGTACGGCGAGCGATCCGCCCAACTCCCGGATGTACTCGCGGCTTTCGAAGGCACCAATCCCCATGCCGTGCTCCTTGGTTGAACTGAACGGACGAAAGAGCTTGGTCTCGATGAACTCGCGGCTCATGCCGCGGCCGGTATCGGTCACCTCAACCTGAGCGGTGTCGCGCTCGCACTGCGCACTCACACGAACCGATCCGCCCGCCGGCGTAGCTTCCAGCGCGTTTTGTATCAGGTGGCCCACTACGCGCTCCAGCCTGTCCCGATGTGCGACCACTTCGACAGCCTCGACGGTGGGGTCGATGTGCAGCGATGGCTCGATCCGGTGCCCTCGCTTGGCTGCAATGGCTGCCTGCAGGGCCGGCACCAGATCGACCGGTGAGGGTTGCTCGATCGGCCGTGTGCCCACCCTGAGTTGGCGCAACAAGCCCTGCATACGCTCGAGTACGTTCTCCACGGTCTCCAGCATGTCTTGCTGAAATTCCGGGTTGTCTCGGTGCCGCGCAGCATTTTTGAGCAACAAGGACAACTGTGCGACCAGGTTTTTCAAGTCGTGGACGACGAATGCGCTCATCCGGTTGAAGGAGTCGAACTGGCGGGCCTGCACGAGCTTTTCCACGGTTTCCTGCACGGCCAAATAGCCTGCCACCTGGCGGCCTGCCGTCTTGAGTACATCGCGAACTTCCCAGTCCAGCACAATCGGTGTGGCCGGCTGCTGCAGCTGCACGAAGCCAATCATCTGGTCATGCAGCACCAGCGGCACCATGAGCCAGGCTTGGGCATCCTGGGTCAGCCAAGTCGGCAGCGTGAGGCCGTCATAACGCCCCGGGTGAGCACGCCACTCGTGCACATCAACGATCCAGTTTTGCTGCGCCATGAATTGGGGCAGCGCCTCATCGCCTGATATGGGCTCAACCTCAGGCAGATTGCGCCGCGCCGTGTCGACCCATGATTCGGCGTCATTGCGCAGCCACAGTCGACTGGCCGGGCTGTCAACCAGTTCGGCCAGCCCGCGCAAACTGCGCAGGGCGAGCGAGCCCTGGGGGTCGTCGGCCTGGGTGGGCTGTGCGATCAGGTCGGTGAGCTTGAGCCACTCATTGCGATAGTCGTAGCGATAACTGAAGAAATGCTTGTTGAGCAGGACCTTGATCCGGGCGCGCAGCTTGCCCGATGCAATGAGCGCAAGAAGGCCCACCGCGGCGGCAAACAGGAGCACCAATTGCGCCACACTGCCCCAGGCGCCCCCGGCAAAGCGCAAGCCATAGCCAATGCCCGAGACCGCCAGCAGAAAAATGCCAGAGGCCAGCAGCGTGGCCGAATGAAAGACCACCTTGCGCGACAGGCGCATTTCGAGCCGCCAGTCGGGCATACGCGCCGCACTGATCGCAACCAGTGGCGCAATCAGGGCGTTGGCATAGCCGCGGGCGGCCCACCAGCCATATTCAAAGCGCCCAAAGAGCAGGGCATCGGTGTAGAGCACGCCCTCGAAGACGAAAATTGCGAAAAGGGCAAGGCACAGGAACTTGACCGCCCAGCGCGCGGTTTCGAGCGTATTGCGATAGACCTGCTCCACGCACAGCAGCGTGAGGATGGCCGCCAGCAGGCCAGTGCCGTATTGCAGCTGCGGGCCAAGGTCCAGCAGCATGGACACGCACTGCGCGGTGGCAATGGTGGCGGCCAATACCGTCGCCAGTCGGACTGGCATGGCCTGGGTGCGTGCACGCAGCATCCAGAGCAGCAACGTGGACCAGGCGAACGGCCTGAGCGCTTCGAAGAAGGGGGGCAGGGCGAAGGGCATGACCACCCCCGCACTGGCCAGGGCCAGCACCGAGGCCCACATGGCGTGGATGATGACCGCGGCGACCAGCAACCGGCCCAGTCCGCGGCCGCTGCCGCGCACCATCAGCAGCACGGCGAGCGCGGTCCACGCGAACGCTGCCGCGCCGTAGCCGATGACCCCGATCAGCGGCGAGCCGCTCAGCGTGCACCCTTTCCGAGGAGCACCACCTGCACCGTCTCGACCATGATCATCAGGTCCAGGAACAGGGAGTGGTTTTTGACGTAATACAGGTCGTACTGCAGTTTGTGCAGGCCGTCTTCGATGGTCGCGCCATAGGGGTAGCGCACCTGCGCCCAGCCGGTGACCCCAGGCTTGACCGAATGGCGCACGTCATAAAAGGGAATTTTTTCAGTGAGCTGCTCCACGAACACCTGCCGCTCGGGGCGTGGGCCTACAAAGCTCATGTCGCCGCGCACCACTGACCACAACTGGGGCAATTCGTCGATACGGGTCTTGCGCAGGAAGCCGCCCACCCGCGTGATGCGACTGTCATTGGCCGTGGCCCAGCGGGCCTTGCCGTCGGCTTCGGCGTCCTGGCGCATGGAGCGCAGCTTGATGATGTCGAAGGGCTCTCCGCCCTGGCCCACACGCTGTTGCCGATAAAAGATCGGGAAGCCGCTTTCCAGCACGATGGCCACCATGGCCACCAGCAAGATGGGCAGCGCGAGTAGCAGCAGCGCCACCGATGCAACCAGGTCAAACAGCCGCTTGACCACATCGCGGGACATGCCCTGATCGAAGCCGTTGCCGAAGATCATCCAGGAGGCTCGCATGGAGTCGATGCGCAGCACACCTTCTTCGCGCTCATAGAAGGATTGCAGGTCCATCACCTTCACGCCGTGCAGCTTGGCGTCCAGCAGTTGGCGCAAGGGCAGCACACCGCCCCGACGCTCGCGCACCGCAATCACAATCTCGGAGACTTTCAGTTCCTTGGCGGTGCGCCGCAGTTGGTCGTGGTCCAGCACGCGCTCGTTGCCCTGTGCATCGCGCTCGGGCATGACCGGATACAGGCCCGCATATTGGATGGAGCGGCTGCCGGGGCTCTGATGCAGGAATCGGATCACGCCTTCAGCTTCTGTGCCATTGCCCAGCACCAGAACACGCCGTTTGGGCAGTCCGATATCGGTGACCCGGAAAAACAGCACGCGAATGAGCAGCACGCTGCCCAATGCAAACAGCGAGCTCCAGGCCATGACACCGCGACCGATGTAGGCGTCTGGCACCAGATAGAACACCACGCTGATCAGCATCAGCGCCAGGCCGTAGGCGATGAACAGTCGATGCACCGTGGTGCGGAATGACTCGCCATGCGTCTGATACAGACCCAGCGCCGACATGCACAGCACCATCACCAGGGCGAAAATGCCCGCCTCGATGTTGGGCAGTGAGGAAAATTCGCCTGGAAAGCGGATCTGAAACCCGAAGATCACCGACTGAAACAAGACGGCTGCTTCGAGCAGTGTCAGCAGCAGCAGCCGAATCGACAGGTAATGATTGAAGACCTTGATCATGTGTATACGCGGTCGGGCAGGCAGAGAGGCGGATGCTACGGGCTGCTCATGACAGCCCAAAGGGAATACCGCACAGGGGTCGGAAGCGCCGCTGAACGGCAGTCATGTGTCGTGCGGTGACGTCGTGCGGGTGTACTGAGTACGAGCGGCTTACAGGCGCGCCTCGCCTCATGACACCCCGACACAACCGTCCAAGACGGCCCCCATCGAATGGGCCCAATGGCTGAGGTTACCCGAATCGGGGCAGTTCTTAAAGCGGTCGCACGAGGGCGGGATCCTGTCGGAAGTACGCTACAAAGCAATCATGCAATGCAGGGAATGCCCGTGCGAAGGCTCCGTCATCGGTGAAAAACGCTTCGCAGCCGACCGCAAAGAATTCTGCCGGATCGGTGGCCGCGTAAGGATCGATTGGCAATGCGGCATACCAGGCGTCAGCCGCTTCGCTCTCCGGGTCGATATCGGCCGGGATGGCGGCCTCCAGATCATCGAGTTGCCGGCAAAACTGCTCGTACGCGGCCTCCAGGGCAGGGCGCCAGCGGTGCGCCAGAGCCAGCGGCATGGGCGGACAACCATCGGCCTCGCCGTCGGCCATGTCGAGTTTGTGGGCGAATTCGTGGATCACCACGTTGCCTGGTGCCTGCGTCTCGGGGTCACTTGGATCGATTCCGGCTGCCGCATCCCAGGCCAGGACCACCGGGCCGCCGTCCAGCGTTTCTCCGGACAGCACATCGTCCCATTCAGTGACCAGGCCCAGATCATCGGTGAGCGTGCGGCGCACTTCGAAGGACGAAGGATGGATCACCACCTCATTGAAGGTCCCGTAGTGCGCCAGGCTGAGGTTCAGCACCGGCAGACAGGCCTGCGCCGCAAT
>CANHUQ010000098.1 GCA_947463885.1 Burkholderiales bacterium | reverse complement strand
CTGGCCCACTCAGGATGCCCCAATGCGCCACACAGCGCGCTGAACTGATTCTGATTGGCACTGGCCACAATCAGTTGGCCATCAGCGCACGGATAGACGCCATACGGCGTGATGTTGGGTGAATCATTACCGGTGCGTCCGGGCAGCTTGCCACCCACCATGTAGTTGGAGAGCTGACCTGAGCCAATGGCCATGACTGCCCCCATCAGCGAGACGTCCAGGTGCTGACCTTCGCCGGTCTGGTCGCGATGACGCAAGGCCGCGAGGATCGAGACCGTGGCGTACATGCCGGTGAACAGGTCGACCAGCGGCACGCCCACCCGCTGGGGTCCGCCCCCGGGCAGGCTGTCTTTCTCGCCGGTCACACTCATCAGGCCGCCCATGCCCTGGAACAGATAGTCGTAGCCAGGCCGCGTGGCCCAGGGTCCGTCCTGACCGAACCCGGTCACCGAGCAATACACCAGCTTTGGGTTGATTTTCGAGAGCGAGGCGTAGTCCAGCCCATAGCGCTTGAGGTCACCGACCTTGAAGTTCTCGATGCACACATCCACCGACTCCGCGAGTTTGCGCACCAGGTCCTGACCTTCCTTGGTGGAGAGATCGACCGACACCGATCGCTTGTTGCGGTTGGCCGACAGGAAATACGCGGACTCTTTCGTGGCTTGGCCATCGGGGCCATTGAGCCAGGGCGGCCCCCAGGTGCGCGACTCATCCCCGGCACCGGGACGCTCGACCTTGATCACATCGGCACCCAGATCACCCATGATCTGCATGCAAAAGGGTGCCGCCAACACGCGTGACAGATCCAGGATGCGCACGCCCTTCAGCGGGCCGGTGTTTTCGGGAGTGGGAGTGGTGGTGCCGGTCATGGTGAGTCTCCGTAAGGGCGATCGCTTCGCCCGGTCGTTATTGAAATCAGGTCGTCATTCAAACGAGGCTGTGCCAGTTCAATCAGTGCGTGTCCGTGTCATCGGAATGTCCACGGATCCGTGCGTCGCCGATCAATACGTCCCTGGATAGGCGCCGCCATCCAGAAGCACATTTTGGCCAGTGAAATAAGACGTCTGTGCGCTGCACAGGTACGCGCACATCTGCCCGAACTCGGTCTCGTGCCCGAAACGGCGCGCGGGGATCAACTGACGGCGCTGCGCAGCCAGCTCTTCAAAGGTCTTGCCCTGCGCCGTGGCAGCGGCCGCTGTGGTGCCACGCAACCGGTCCGTATCGAATTGCCCGGGCAGCAGGTTGTTGATCGTCACGTTGTGCTCGACGGTCTTGCGTGCCAGGCCGGCCACGAACCCGGTGAGGCCACTGCGCGCGCCGTTGGACAAGCCCAGAACCTCGATCGGCGCCTTCACTGAACTGGAGGTGATGTTGACGATGCGACCGAAGCGGCGCGCGATCATGCCGTCGACGGTGGCCTTGATCAGCTCGATCGGTGTGAGCATGTTGGCGTCAAGCGCTGCGATCCAGTGCTCACGGGTCCAGTTGCGAAAGTCGCCGGGAGGTGGCCCCCCCGCGTTGTTGATGAGGATGTCGACTTGCGGGCAGGCGGCGAGTGATTCGGCGCGCCCCTGTGGCGTGGTGACATCACAGGCAACGGCCACCACCTGCACGCCGGTTTCACCGCGAATGCGATCGGCTGCAGCCGCCAGCGCGGAGGCCGTTCGCGCGTTGATCACCAGATTGACGCCCTCGCCTGCGAGGGCCCGTGCGCAGCCATATCCCAGCCCTTTGCTGGCGCCACACACCAGCGCCCAGCGGCCCGCAATACCCAGATCCATCCCGTGTCTCCTTGTGCGCGGCACTCCGATCAGGGTGCGCGACATGTGGTCGGGACAGCGTCTGTCGCACTCGTCCCGTCGGAAGGGATGGTAGCAGTGGGCGGCAGCGCGCCGATTCGAAATCAGCGGCGCCGGGAGCCGCCGAGCAGCGTGCCGAGCACCCCACGCACAATGGCACGACCGGCGGTGGAGCCCATGGTGCGGGCTGCGCTCTTGGCCATGGCCTCAAGCACGGAATCTTTGCGACCATTGGAGGTGACCAGATCGCCCAGGGAATCGCGCACTGAATCGGTCCACGAGCGCGGGCCGGCCGAGCCTGGCACGCCCGCGCCCGCAGCGCCTGATCCAGCCTGGGTACCGCCCTGCAGCCGCTCGAAAGCCGACTCCCGGTCAATGGCTGTGTCGTACACACCCGCCACCACAGAGCCCGCCAACAACGCCTTGCGCTCGGCATCGTCGATCGGGCCGATCCGTGAACCAGGCGGCACGATGAAGGCGCGCTGAACCACCTCGGGGCGTCCCTTCTCGTCGAGCAGTGATACCAGGGCCTCGCCGACCCCAAGCTCCGAAATGACGGCTTCGGTATCGAACGCCGGATTGGCGCGCATGGTCTGGGCGGCAGCCTTGACGGCCTTCTGGTCGCGCGGCGTAAACGCACGCAAGGCATGCTGTACGCGGCTGCCAAGCTGACCCAGCACGGTGTCAGGAATGTCGAGCGGATTTTGGCTGATGAAGTACACGCCGACGCCCTTGGAGCGCACCAGCCGGACAACCTGCTCGACCTTTTCCAGCAGCGCGCGGGGCGCTTCGTTGAAGAGCAGGTGCGCTTCATCGAAGAAGAAGACGAGTTTGGGCTTGTCGCGGTCGCCGACCTCCGGCAGCTTTTCAAAGAGGTCGGACAAGAGCCACAACAGGAACGAGGCATACAGGCGCGGCGCGTTCAGCAGTCGATCAGCCGTCAGGATGTTCACAACACCGTGACCGGCCGCATTAGTCTGCATGAGGTCATCCAGGTTGAGCATCGGCTCACCGAAAAACACCTTGGCGCCCTGCTCTTCCAGCACCAGAAGGTTGCGTTGGATCGCCCCCACCGAGGCTGCAGAAATATTGCCGTACTGGGTGGTGAACGTCTTGGCGTTGTCCCCCACGTACTTGATCATGGCCCGCAGATCCTTGGCATCGATCAGCAGCAGGCCGTTATCGTCGGCAATCTTGAAGATCAGGTTCAGCACGCCTTCCTGAGTCTCGTTCAGACTCAGCATGCGCGACAGCAGCATCGGGCCCAAGTTAGACACCGTGGCGCGAAGCGGGTGCCCCTTCTCGCCGAACACATCCCACAAGGTGCAGGGCAGCCCCGCAAATTGCGGAGGCGGCAGGTCGTGCTGCGCAATGCGCTCGCTGAGCTTCGAGGTCATTTGCCCCGGCTGCGAGATCCCGGTGAGATCGCCCTTCACATCGGCCATGAACACCGGCACACCGATGCGGCTAAAGCGTTCCGCGAGCACCTGCAGAGTCACGGTCTTGCCGGTGCCGGTGGCCCCGGTGATCAGGCCATGACGGTTCGCCAGCGCCGGCAGCAGGCACAGATCGGTCTGGGCGCTACGCGCCAGGAGCAGGGGTTCGGTCATGGGTCGCGGTGTTAGAATAATGGGTTGCAGCACTGTCATTGCACCATGTTTGCTGCGCGAGCCACAAGCACGTCACCCTCGATCGACGGCACCATCGGCTCATCATCCTTCGTTCACACCAAGCGGGAGCACGTTCTTCATGGCCGGGCATTCAAAATGGGCCAACATCCAGCATCGCAAGAATCGCCAGGATGAAAAGCGGGGCAAGCTGTTCACCCGCCTGATCAAGGAAATTACCGTCGCAGCCAAACTGGGCGGTGGCGACACCACGGCCAACCCGCGGCTGCGCCTGGCAGTGGACAAGGCGGGCGATGCCAACATGCCCAAAGACACCGTGCAGCGCGCCATCCAGAAAGGCGTGGGCGGCCTTGACGGCGTGAACTACGAAGAAATTCGCTACGAAGGCTACGGCATCGGCGGCGCTGCAGTCATCGTCGACACGCTCACCGACAACCGCGTGCGCACGGTCGCCGAGGTCCGCCATGCTTTTTCGAAGTACGGTGGCAATCTGGGCACCGATGGCTCGGTGGCCTTCATGTTCAAGCATTGCGGGCAATTTCTGTTTGCTCCCGGCACATCGGAAGACCAGGTCATGGACGCAGCGCTGGAGGCTGGCGCCGAAGATGTGTCCAGCGACGACGAAGGCGGCCTGGAGGTGCTGTGCGCCCCGGCTGATTTCAGTCAGGTCAAGGCCGCGCTGGAAAAAGCCGGTCTGAAAGCCGAAGTCGCGGAAATCACCATGAAGCCGCTCAATGAGACCGTACTCACCGGCGAGGATGCAGCCCGCATGCAAAAGCTGCTCGACATGATCGAAGGCCTGGACGATGTCCAGGAGGTGCATACCAGCGCGGTGATCGACGCATGAAGCTGCTTGTGGTGGGTTCCGGCGGACGTGAGCACGCCATCGCGTGGCGGCTGGCCCGCTCGCCTCGTGTGCAGCGCGTCTACGTGGCACCGGGCAACGGCGGCACGGCACGCGAGCCGCTGCTGACCAATCTGCCGATCACCGATCTGGATGCGCTGGCCGATTTTGCCGAGCGCGAACAGATCAGCTTCACCGTAGTGGGGCCCGAGGCGCCGCTGGCGGCAGGCATCGTCGATTTATTCCGCGGCCGGGGGCTGAAGGTCTTTGGTCCGACGCGCGCAGCCGCCCAACTCGAATCATCCAAGGACTTCGCCAAGGCCTTCATGACGCGCCATGGCATCCCGACGGCGGCCTATCGCACGTTCACCGATGCCGCATCCGCACGCGAGTACATCGCCCAGCGCGGTGCGCCCATCGTGGTGAAGGCCGATGGGCTGGCTGCAGGCAAGGGGGTGGTCGTGGCCAGCACGGTCGGCGAAGCGCAGGCTGCGGTCGACATGATGCTGCTGGACAACCGCATGGGCGATGCCGGTGCCCGTGTGGTCGTTGAAGATTTTCTGCCGGGAGAGGAAGCCAGTTTCATCGTCATGTGCGATGGACGACACGTGCTCGCGCTGGCCTCCAGTCAGGATCACAAGCGCTTGCTCGACCATGACGCAGGCCCCAACACCGGGGGCATGGGCGCGTACTCGCCGGCTCCGGTGGTCACGCCCGAGGTGCACGCGCGCGTGATGCGCGAAGTGATCCTGCCCACCGTTCATGGCATGGCGGGCGATGGCATTCCGTTCACCGGGTTCCTCTACGCCGGGCTGATGGTCGCACCCGACGGCAGCATCAAGACGCTCGAATTCAACTGCCGTATGGGTGATCCGGAAACGCAGCCCATCATGGCGCGCATCAAGAGCGATCTCACCGAGGTGTTCGAGCATGCCCTGGCCGGGACGCTCGATCAGGCGCAAATCGACTGGGATCGGCGCACCGCGCTGGGCGTTGTGCTGGCAGCGCACGGCTATCCCGATGACCCGCGCAAGGGCGATGCCATTGCTGGTCTGAGCGAAGGCGCAGCCATCGGTGACGATACGCTCGTTTTTCACGCGGGCACCCAACTCGATGCCGACCGCACCGTGCGCAGCAGCGGTGGACGGGTCTTGTGCGTCACCGCATTGGGCGATTCAGTGAAGGTGGCGCAAGCGCGTGCCTACGAGGCAGTCGCCCACATTTGTTTCGATGGCATGCAGTTTCGGCGCGATATCGGGCACCTCGCGATCGCCCGCCGACGCGACGGCGGCAAGGCCTGAACGTCTGACATCGGAGACCCCATGAACGCCTCTGGCAACGCCCATGCACCCGGCGACACTTCAACCGTGCGCCCCTGGTTTCAGGATCTGCAACGACGCATCGTAGAAGGGCTCGAAGCGCTGGACGGTCAGTCCTTCGGCACCGACCGCTGGGACCGCCCCGAAGGCGGCGGCGGCATCAGCCGGGTCATCGAAGAAGGCAACGTGTTCGAGCGTGCCGGCGTGCTGTTCTCGCATGTCAATGGCTCGAACCTGCCGCCATCGGCCAGCGCCAACCGACCCGGCATTGCCGGGCGTTCCTTCGAGGCCACGGGCGTCTCGCTGGTCCTGCACCCGCGCAATCCCTATGTGCCCACGGTGCACATGAATGTGCGCTGCTTCATTGCTGCGCCTCGCGCAGGTGCTGCCCCCGGCACGCCGGACGGTGAACCGGTCTGGTGGTTCGGCGGCGGCATGGACCTCACCCCTTACTACGGCTTCGAAAAAGACGTGGCCCGCTTTCACGGAGTGTGCAAGGAAGCCCTGGACCCCTTTGGCTCCGAACTGCACCCGCGCTTCAAGAAATGGTGCGACGAGTACTTTCATCTGAAGCATCGCAATGAGCCGCGCGGGGTCGGTGGCATCTTCTTTGACGATTTCTCCGAACTGGGCTTCGAGCGATCGTTTGCCATGACCCAAAGCGTGGGCGATGCCTTCCTGCAGGCCTATGCACCGATTGTCGAGCGTCACCGTCATGACCCCTACGGCGAGCGCGAACGCGACTTTCAGGCCTATCGGCGTGGCCGCTATGTGGAATTCAATCTCGTGTTCGACCGCGGCACGCTATTCGGCCTGCAATCAGGTGGGCGCACTGAATCCATCCTCGTGTCCATGCCACCGATCGTGAAGTGGCGCTACAACTGGCATCCTGAACCAGGTTCGCCCGAAGCCCAGCTGTACGAGGAATTCTTGCGCCCGCGCGACTGGGTGTGAGCGCATCCTTGCGTCGACGCACCATCGGGATCGTCGGCGGCACCTTCGATCCACCCCATGTCGGACATCTGGCGCTGGCCCGGTCGGCACGCGACGCGCTCGGACTGGATGAAGTGCGCCTCATGCCCACCGGGCAGTCATGGCAAAAAGCGAGCACCGGGGCCAGCAGCGCACAGCGCCTGGCAATGGTGCGACTCGCCTTGCAGGGGCTCGACCCGGCGGAACGACTGCTGGTCGACGATCGCGAAGCCCTCCAGGACGGTCCGACCTACACGGTCGACACCCTGACGGGTATGCGCGCGGCCTTCGGCCCGGACGCGGCGATCGTACTGGTGTTGGGCAGTGATCAATTGCACAACCTGCCCACCTGGTCCCGATGGCAGACCTTGTTCGAACTGGCGCATCTTGCGGTGACGCAGCGTGAGCGCGTCTCGCTGCAAGGGCTGCCTGAAGCGGTTGAAGCCGAAGTGTCGCGACGCGGCGCCGATGCATTGCCCGATGCGCCAGCGGGCGGCATCGTATTCTTCCGAATGCCCGCGGTGGCGGTGTCGGCCACTGCATTGCGCGCCCAGCTCGCACGCGGTGAGCGGCCCGATGGCCTGTCGCCGCCTGCCGTTCTCGACTATATTGATTCACACCGGCTGTACCGCCGGCCATGAAACCGACGGACGCAACGGATAGCGGATGGATCTGAAAAAACTGCAGCGATTGGTGGTTGACGCTCTGGAAGACGTGAAAGCCCAGGACATCAAGGTCTTCGACACCACATCGCTCACGGGTCTGTTCGACCGCGTGGTCGTGGTCAGTGCCACCTCCAACCGGCAAAGCCGCGCTCTGGCCGCCAGCGTACGCGACAAGGTCAAGGAGCGCGGCGGCGACGTCATCTCGGTCGAAGGCGAAGATACCGGCGAATGGGTGCTGGTCGACCTGGGTGACATCGTCGTGCACATCATGCAGCCCGCTGTGCGCACCTACTACAACCTCGAAGAAATCTGGGGCGGCAAGCCAGTGCGGGTCAAGCTCCTGCCCACCGGCGCTGCGCGCCCGGCTGCCTGAGTCCAGGCCGCCCGGAGCACGGCAGCGCCATGCTGCTGCGGGTCATCGCAGTCGGACTGAAGATGCCCGGCTGGGTCGATGAAGCCGTCGACACCTTCACGCGACGCATGCCGGCTGAGCTTCGCATCGAATGGAAGGCGGTCAGGGCCGAACCCAGGGAGTCGGGTGGATCGGCCGTGCAATGGCGAGAACGCGAAGCACAGCGTATCCGCGAAGCCGTGCCACCACGCGCGCGGCTTGTACTGCTGGATGAGCGTGGAGCAGACCTCAATAGCGCCAAGCTGGCCGCGCGATTGGCCACCTGGCAACAGGATGCCCAAGCAGTGGCCCTGGTCATCGGCGGGCCCGATGGAGTCGACGATACGCTGAGGGCCCAGGCTGCTGAAACATTGCGCCTGTCCTCACTGACGCTGCCCCATGCGCTGGTGCGAGTGGTCCTGGCCGAGCAGCTGTATCGGGCCTGGTCCATCAATGCCGGGCATCCTTATCACCGTGAATGAGCGGATCAACCTGAATTGATGACTGCCGCCCCTGCCCCTGCGTTCGTATGGCTCGCTTCTCAGAGTCCGCGCCGCCAGGAACTACTCAGACAGATCGGGGTGCGCTTCGAGCTGCTGCTGCCAGATCCGCACGAAGACGCTGAAGCCCTCGAAGCGCTCGCACCAGGCGAAACGCCCGGGCAGTATGTCGAGCGGGTGGTGCAGGCCAAGGCGATCGCCGCACAGTCTCGCCTGGCGCGTCGCATCGCAAGCCATGGGGCAACCGATGCACCGATCCTGGTGGCCGACACCACGGTCGCGCTAGGCGGCACGGTCCTTGGCAAGCCGGCCGACCCACAAGATGCCGCACGCATCCTCGGCCTGCTGGCAGGGCGATCGCATCGGGTGCTGACCGCAGTGGCCGTGGTACGAGGCGCGCGGATCGATCAGGCGCTCAGCCTGTCCCGGGTACGTTTTGCACGGCTCAGCGCAGCCGACATTGCGGCCTATGTCGCCACCGGCGAGCCCTTCGGCAAAGCAGGGGCCTATGCGATCCAGGGCCGGGCCGCGGCCTTCATTCGACGAATCGAGGGCAGTCACTCCGGTATCATGGGTTTGCCCCTCCACGAAACCTCGCGACTGCTGCAGCGCGCAGGCCTCGACCCCGACCGACATGACTGAAGACATTCTCGTGAACGTGTCGCCCTTCGAGGTCCGGGTCGCCCTGGTCCAGCAGGGCGCGGTTCAGGAATTTCATCTCGAGCGCGCCGCTTCGCGCGGCCTGGTCGGCAACATTTGCCTGGGGCGAGTCGCCCGGGTGCTGCCGGGCATGCAGTCGGCCTTCATCGATATCGGACTCGATCGCGCAGCGTTCCTGCATGTGGCCGACCTGTGGCAATCGCGCGGCGCCGGCACGACACCGCCCATCGAGAAACTGCTCTACGAGAGCCAGCCATTGCTGGTGCAAGTGATCAAGGACCCAATCGGCACCAAGGGCGCCCGTTTGTCCACCCAGATCAGCATCGCCGGGCGTCTATTGGTGTACCTGCCACAAGACCCACATATCGGTGTGTCGCAGCGCATTGGCAATGAAGCCGAACGCTCGGCCCTGCGCGAACGAATCCAGCGGCTGATGCCCGAAGAGGAACAGGGCGGGGTCATCATCCGTACGATGGCCGAAGATGCGCCAGACGAGCAGTTGTCGGCCGATATCGATTACCTGCGCAAACGCTGGCGCCAGATCCTGGAGGCCAGCAAGTCGCAGACAGCGCCCGCGTTGCTCTATCAGGAGTTGAGCCTGACCCAGCGCGTGCTGCGCGACATTGCAGGCGAACACACCACCGGCATCATCGTCGACTCCCAACAGGCTCTGGAAGAACTGCAGGCCTTTGCCGGCACGTACATGCCGTCTGTGCTGAGCAAGCTGCGTCGCCATGCAGGCGATCGGCCGTTATTCGATCTGCACCGCGTCGAGGAAGAACTCGAACGCGCGCTGGCTCGCCGGGTCGACCTGAAATCAGGGGGCTATCTCATCATCGATCAGACCGAGGCCATGACCACGATCGATGTGAACACCGGTGGTTTTGTGGGAGGCCGTAATTTCGATGACACGGTCTTTCGGACCAACCTGGAGGCCGCGCATGCGATCGCCCGGCAGTTGCGGGTGCGCAATCTGGGCGGCATCGTGATCATCGACTTCATCGACATGACCAGCGCCGAGCATCGTGATGCCGTGCAGGCTGAGTTGCGTCGCGCGCTCGAGCGTGATCGCACCCGCACCACCGTCAATGGCTTCACCTCGCTGGGCCTAGTGGAGGTGACTCGCAAGCGCACCCGTGAGTCGCTCGCGCATGTACTGTGCGAGCCCTGCGCCACCTGCGCAGGCAAGGGCGAGATCCGGACCGCACGCACCGTCGCCTACGGCATCATGCGAGAAATCCAGCGCGAAGCGCGGCAGTTCAATCCGCGCGAGTTTCGCATTCTGGCGGCTCAATCGGTCATCGATCTCTTCCTCGAGGAAGAGTCTCAACACCTGGCGGCCCTGGGTGATGCCATCGGCAAACCGATCTCGCTGCAAGTCGAGAATCTGTATTCTCAAGAACAGTACGACATCGTTCTGATCTGAGTCCGGCGGTACCTGCTTGCGCTGAATTCGTCTGCCCAAAACATGTACGCGCCCGAAGACGATGCTGAAGATGCACACCACACGCCCGAGGCGCGCGCCCGGGCAGCATCGCGCAGTACATGGGTCAGCGTGGCGGTCAATGTGGTGCTCACCTGTGCGCAGGTGCTCGCGGGTGTGTTTGCCCACTCCCAGGCTCTGATTGCAGACGGTCTGCATTCCCTGTCAGATCTGGTCTCCGATTTCGTGGTGTTGCTGGCGAACCGGCACAGCGGCAAAGCGGCCGACGCTGACCATCACTACGGGCACCATCGCTTCGAGACAGCCGCCTCACTCGTCGTGGGTCTGCTGCTGCTCGGGGTAGGCATTGGGATGCTGTGGTCGGCACTGGGCAAGCTCACAGCACCGCAGTCCATTGAGCAGGTCCACCAGATCGCCCTGTGGGTGGCGCTCACCACCCTGGTCGCCAAGGAAGCGCTGTTCCGCTACATGCTGTCGGTCGCCAAGCGCGTGAAGTCGAGCATGCTGGTAGCCAATGCCTGGCATGCGCGCTCCGATGCGGCCTCGTCCCTGGTCGTGAGCCTGGGCATTGCGGGCAACCTCGCGGGTTACCCCATCCTGGACCCGATCGCCGCCCTCGTGGTGGGCCTCATGGTCACCCGCATGGGCTGGCGCTTTGGCTGGGATGCGCTGCACGATCTGATGGACCGCTCGGTCGATGAGCAGGAACGCCAGGCAATTATTGACACCCTGGCGGGCACACCGGGCGTCCGGGCCGTCCATGATGTGCGCACACGCAAGATGGGCGATCTGGTGGCGGTAGATGTGCACCTGGAGGTCGATGCCCACCTGAGTGTGCGGACCGGCCACATGATCGCTGTGGCCGCACGGGATCGGGTGATGCAGCGCCATCGAGTCATCCATGTCATGACCCATGTCGATCCCTGGTACGCGCCCGGCCCATGATAGTGTCCCGCCTTTCGGGCACAGACCCTGCGGATCCACGACACCCGGATTCACGACCCTGAGGAACGACCCCATGAGACGCGCAGCCATCGTCAACCCCCTTCGCACACCCATCGGCGCGTTCGGCGGATCCCTGCGTGGCGTGCCAGTCGAGGAGCTCGGCGCGGTCGTGGCGCGCGCGGTGGTCGAGCGCGCAGGCCTGGATCCGGCGCGCATCGAAGACGTGATTTTTTCGCAAAGCTATATGAACGGTGAAGCACCCTGCACCGGCCGGTGGGTCGCCTTGCAGGCAGGATTCCCCATCGAGGTCGCCGGGATGCAACTCGACCGACGCTGCGGTGGTGGGCTGCAGTCGGTGGTCACCGCGGCCATGATGGTGCAGACCGGCGCGGCCGATGTGGTCATGGCCGGTGGCGTGGAAAGCATGAGCAATGTTGAGTACTACACCACGGACATGCGATGGGGCTCGCGCTCGGGCACGGTCAAACTGCACGATCGACTGGATCGCGGGCGCGAACGATCGCAGCCCGAGCATCGGTTCGGGCGCATCAGCGGCATGATCGAAACCGCGGAGAATCTGGCGCGTGACTACCAGATCAGCCGCGAAGATTCCGACGCATTTGCTGTGCGCAGTCAGCAGCGTGCCGCTGCTGCATGGACTGCCGGCCGTTTCAACGACGAAGTCATCTCGGTGCCCGTGCCGCAAAAGCGCGGTGACCCGGTCGTCGTGACCCGCGACGAAGGCATTCGCGAACAGACATCCATGGCCACGCTCGCAGGCCTGAAGCCCGTGATGAAAGACGGCGTCGTCACTGCCGGCAATGCGAGTCAGCAAAACGATGCGGCCGCGGCCTGCCTTGTGGTGGCAGAGGACAAACTGGCGGAACTGGGCCTTCAGCCCATCGGATTTCTGACCGGATGGGCCGCAGCCGGCTGCGATCCCTCACGCATGGGCATCGGCCCTGTGCCGGCCGTGAGCAAACTGCTCAAGCGCACAGGCATGCGGTTCGACCAGAT
>CANHUQ010000097.1 GCA_947463885.1 Burkholderiales bacterium | reverse complement strand
TGCGGCGCTCGTACACCGTCATCGGTGATGCGGTGAACCTCGCAGCGCGCCTGGAGGGACTGTCCAAACGCTATAGCGTACCGATCGTGATCGGTGATGCGACGCGCCTGGCGGTGCGCAGCATTGCCCTGCAATTCGTCGCGCGCACCGCGGTGGCGGGCCGCTCGGAGGAAGTGGGTATCTGGACGCCGGTGGCCCTGGAGTCGCATGCCTATGCACACGGCCTGGATGCGGTCAGCGATGACACGCACGATGCGATGGTCCGAGGACAAAGCGCCGACCACGATGCGTCAGACATGGCCCCCGACACGACGCCCAACACGACGCCCAACATCACGCCAGAACTCGTGCGGGCGTCCGTTGCCAGGGCACGCTTGGCCCATTCAAACCGGGAGCCTGTTGCGTGAAGCTTCGGGTGCTGGGTTGCAGTGGCGGCATCGGCGGCACGGGGGCGTATGCACGCACCTCGTCGTACCTGGTTGATGATGACATTCTGGTCGACGCAGGGACTGGGGTAGAAGACCTGTCGGTTGAAGCGCTCACCCGCATCGACCATGTGTTCCTGACGCACTCGCACCTGGATCATGTGGCCGCGTTACCGCTGATGATCGATTCGGTTGGTGCGCGTCGCAGCACACCGCTGGTCGTGCATGCGCTGTCTGAAACGATCGAGGCGCTGCGTGCACATGTATTCAACTGGGTGATCTGGCCGGACTTCACTCAGATTCCCCATTACGAGCGGCCCTGGATGGTGTTTGAGCCGATCGCACTGGGCGACGCGGTGACGATTGGCTCGCGCACGTTGCACGCGCTTCCTGCCAATCACACGGTGCCGGCACTGGGATATCAGATCTCGTGTGAGTCGGGCTCCTTGGCCTATTCCGGGGACAGCTGGCCCACCGATGAGTTCTGGCGCATCGTCAACCGCATCCCCGATCTGCGTCACCTGATCATCGAGACCGCTTTTCCGAATCGCGAGCGCGATCTGGCCATCACGGCCAAACATCTGTACCCGATCGAGCTTGGCGAGCAGTTGCGTCACCTGCGCGGCGATCCGCGCATCTGGGTCAGCCACACGAAGCCCTCCGATGCCGAGCTGATCACGAGCGAGGTGCAGGCGTGGGCGGGCCGTTTCAATCCGAGCATGCTAGAGCGCGGCCAGATCCTCGAAGTCTGAGCGGTCCACGCATCCAAGCCGTCGCACGCTGCCCCGCGGTATGACGCACCGCCTCGACTGAGGCTGCGCTGCGCGGATACTTAGGTACTTAGTCTGCATCTGGCCGGTACGGGCGCTCATCAGCGCTCAATCATCAGCGCTCAAATAAGCGGCCATCAAGCTCCATGCATGCCGCATGCCGCATGCCGCAGGCCCCGTGCTGCGCAATGCGCAGCCTCGTTCATGCCCTTCGCACTGCATGTGCATGTGCATCACGCCACTTTTTTGCGCTGATCGTGTCGGGCGCGCACGCCGCGTGCGTATTCCGTCACATCCACGCCTGTGGGTGACGCGTTACGTCAGGCCGCACGGCGCATGGGGTGACGCAACGCGGCACCTCTTCGACGAACGTGCCGGCACAGGCTTCTTCTTGAGTCCATGCAACGCGACCTGTCGACCACTGGTCGGGCAAGGCACCCGTGACGCATTGACTTCGCATGGAATGTGCGTCTGGCACGGAGTTCGCTACTCCTTCCTTCATCCCCCGCGGTGGTCGCGGGGTCGTCCATACCGGAGAACAACGATGGTCAAGCAAGTGCAAAAAGGTTTCACCCTGATCGAACTGATGATTGTCGTGGCAATCATCGGCATCCTGGCCGCGGTGGCGGTGCCCGCCTATCAGGACTACACGGTGCGCGCCCGCGTCACGGAAGGTCTGACCCTGGCATCGGCTGCGAAAGTGACCGTGGGTGAAAACGCAATGAACGGTTCGGCGGCTGCCGGCACCGGCTGGGTGTCGCCCACCGCCACTGACAACGTGACCTCGGTCGCAATCGATGACGCCAACGGCAGCATCACGCTGACCACCACGGCACGTGCCGGCGGCGGCACCGTGATCTTCGTGCCGACGCCCGCCTTCGTGGCTAACACTACGGTCACCGACCGCATGGCCTGGGCTTGCAACACTGGCACCCTGGCTGCGAAGTACCGCCCGGCCCAGTGCCGATAAGCGAGGGCATGCAGCGGCCAGACACTGTCAACGCCGCTTCATCCAAAGGGGGTCGCACTGCGACCCCCTTTTTTTTCGTGCGCAAAGTGTCTCGGTATTGCGCATCATCGGCCACACATCGGGTGTTGTCGTTTCCCAAGCAAGGACTCCTCATGGCCCCTTTCGCAGCAACACGCGCTGACGCTCATCGCGCCCGCGGCTTCACCCTGATTGAACTCATGATCGTCGTGGCGATTGTCGGCATCTTGAGCTCGGTGGCTGTGCCGGCTTACCAGGACTTTTCCGTGCGCGCCAAAGTGACCGAGGGTCTGACGATGGCCGATAGCCTGAAGCAGACCGTGGCCACCAATGCGGCCGAAGGTCAGGCACTCAATGGCGGCACGCCCGGCGTGGGCACGACCCCTGCCTTTGCAGGCACACCGCATGTCAATGCCTTGACTGTGAATACGCAAGGCGAGATCACAGTGTCCATGCGTCCCTCTGCTGGTAACGGCACGCTGGTGCTCGCGCCGCGTGATGGCGCATCGGGTCTGGTCGCCGGGGTGATCCCTGCCAACGCGATCACCTGGCATTGCAATGCAGACGGAGCCTCGCGTGGGGGGGCGGCCGGCACGCTGCCCGCACGGTTTGCGCCCGCGGTGTGTCGATAGTGCGCCATCTGGAAGCGGGTCGGGTGCTGTGCACACGCTTGAACACTGCATCGACGCCGCACGTCGGTCGGGCGACCGCTCACGGCCACGCTCTCGATAGACTCATCGTGTGCTTTCGGGTGGATGTGCCCGGCGCTTTCCGAATAGTCTGACTCGTACACACCATGTTTCGTTCCGCGCTGCCCTCGATTCCTTCGCACGATCGCCCCGAGCCTGTCACAACAATGGCAGACGGACGACCGATGATCGTGCCCGCGATGCCCGTGCCGAAGGCGCCCGCGCACCGCCCCACGCTCGCCAGCGGATTGCGCGATCGACTGCGCGCAGCAGCGCTGCATTTGGGCCTGTCTGCGACAGCGGCGGCTGCCGTCCTGCTGACTGTGTTTCTTGGGTGGTATCCGCAGCCCATGATCCAGCTTCATGGCGTGGACGCCATTCTGTTCATCATGCTGGCGGTGGATGTCGTCCTCGGGCCGCTGTTCACATTCATCGCTTTCGACCGTCGCAAGAAGCACCTGGCACTCGATCTGGCGGCGATTGTCGCGTTGCAACTCGCAGCGCTCGCCTATGGTGTACACACCATTCACCAGGGGCGTCCTGCGTTCGTGGTGTTCGTCAAGGATCGGTTTGAGGCGGTGGCGCCTGCGGAGTTGCGACCCAAGGCGCTCAGCGAGGCGCTGGGCAATCCCTTTGCCGTGCGACATCCGCTGCGTCCGCGCTGGGTCGCTGCGCACATGCCTGACTCGGCCCAGGAGCGTCAGGTGATTCTCTTCGAGGCGATTGAAAAGGGGCTGGATGTTCAGCATCACCCTAAGCTCTATGTCGACTATGCCACCGAGGCATCGGCGGCGCTGACGCGAGCCTTGCCGATCGAGCGCTTGCGTGCCCTCAATGCGCAGCATGGGGCTGTGATTGATGCCGCTGTGGTGCGCAGTGGGCTCAGTGCTTCGGGTTTGCGTTACTTGCCCATGCGCGGGCCGGCGCGTGATGCTGCCGTGCTGGTGGATGCCAGAGATGGCCGTGTGATCGAGGTGTTGCTGCTGCAGCCCTGGTAAGTGACGCGTGTCAGGCGCCGCGCCTGCGCAGCGCCTCATGCACGATGCTGCGCAACTGGCGTACCGCCGCCGCCGGATCCGGGTCACTGAAGATATCGGTGATGATGGCCACTGCATCGGCGCCCGCCGCGATCACTTGCGCAGCGTTGCTGCGGTCGATGCCCCCGATGCCCACCGTATTCAGCCCTGCTGCCCGCGCCTCGCCAAAAAGCGACAGTGGAGCGCGTACGGCATGTGGTTTGGTGGGGGAGGCAAAGACGCTCCCAAAGCCGACATGGTCAGCGATTGTGCTGAGTTGGTGTGCGCGTTGCAGATCGTTGTAGCAGGACACGCCTAACCAGCGATGCGGCCCGATCCGTGCACGCACCTGCACCGGATCGCCATCGTCGCGCCCGATATGCACGCCCTCTGCGTTCACTGCACAGGCCAGCTCGACATCGTCATTGACGATGAGTGGCACGCCCGCCTGTGAGGTCAGTGTGCGCACGGCCATCGCCAGTTCGAGTCGTTCGTTGGGCGTGCCGCCTTTGACCCGGAATTGCAGGGCATCCAGGCCCCCCTCCAGCGCGTGGGCCACGGCCGGAAGCAGCCGCTTCGCATCGGCCTCGTCGGGGGTAATCGCATAGACGCCGCGCAGGGGTCTACGCGGTGCCCCCTGCTGGGCATGCTGATCACCTGACTTTTGGGGGCTGGGTGGCAGGCTCACAGGTGGGTCACGGTCAGGGCGATAGGGGGTCACGACGAGGCCTTCATCGGGAGGGGCTGTGCGGCGCAGTGGACCAGGACAAAGGGCCAGGGCAAAGCGACCGGCGATCCGCCCGTCGGCCCTAAAGCGGGCCTCATCGGGGCAAGAAGGTAACATGCGACGCTTCGAATTCTAATGACCTCTGGCGGACGAAGCATGAGTGAGCAAACCCCGAACCGAACCTTCATGTGCCTGATCTGTGGCTGGATCTACGACGAGTCGCTGGGTGTGCCTGATGAAGGCATTGCACCCGGTACCCGTTGGGAAGACGTGCCCATGAACTGGACCTGCCCCGAATGCGGAGCACGCAAGGAAGATTTCGAGATGGTGGAACTCTGATTCAGGCCTTCGGTCCGGTGATCCACTCCGACTGAAACAGGCGCAAGGCTGTGTCCACTCCCATGAGCGTGAATGAATCGATTGCCGGCCTGAAGGTCATGGTGATTGACGACAGCAATACCATCCGGCGCAGCGCCGAGATCTTCCTCACGCAGGCCGGTTGCAGTGTGATCCTGGCCGAAGATGGGTTTGACGCGCTGGCCAAGGTCGCCGACCACGAACCCGATCTGGTGTTCTGTGATGTCCTGATGCCCAGACTCGACGGCTATCAGGCCTGTGCGCTCATCAAGAAGAGCCCCCGTCTTCACGCCACGCCTGTAGTGATGCTCTCCAGCAAGGACGGCTTGTTCGACCGGGCACGCGGTCGCATGGTGGGCTGCGAGGAATACCTCACCAAGCCCTTCACCAAGGACAGCCTGCTCAAGTGTGTGGCGCACTATGCGCGCCGCCCGGTGGGGGTCTGAGCGTCCTATTGTCCTGAACTGACCCATGTCGCAGCCTCTCGCACCCGAAGCCCCGCTTGGCGCGCATGCAGCGGACCGACCCGTTGCGACGGGCAGCGTTCAGCCGGGCACTGCGCTCAAGATCATGGTGGTCGATGATTCGCCCGCTCAGCGTCATTACCTGGTGGATTTGCTGACCCGGCGCGGTTACGTCGTGACCACGGCTGATAACGGGACCGATGCACTGGTCAAGATTCGCGCCGATCGGCCTGCGCTGGTCGTTATGGATGTGGTCATGCCAGGTGTGAACGGTTTTCAAGTGACCCGGGCACTGGTGCGCGATCCGGAAACGCGTTCAATCCCGGTCATTTTGTGCACGAGCAAATCGGCCGATACCGATCGGATCTGGGGCATGCGACAAGGCGCTCGGGGTTACCTCGTCAAGCCTGTTGATGCTGAAGAGCTGCTCGCCAAGATTGCCGACCTGGTGCACTGAGGGCTCGCATGACTGCTCGTGAACACACGCGTCTAGGATTACTGATTGGCACCCAGCGCTGGCTGGTCGATCTGGAGCAGGCAGGCGAGATCATCCCGGTGCCGACCACGATTGTTCCCGTGCCGCTCACACGTGACTGGCTGCTGGGTCTGGTGAATGTTCGCGGTGCCTTGTACACAGTCGTCGATCTGTGCCGTTTTGTGGGTGCTCCCGCGACGGAGTCAGGCAAGGATGCGCGGTTGCTGGCACTGTCCGCACGCCTGAATTTCAATGCCTCGATCCTGGTCACCCGCATGCTGGGCTTGCGCAATATCGCAGCCATGCAGCCCGACGACTCAGGATCATCGCCACAAGACCTGAGGGCGCAGCCTCTGCCGCCATGGGTGGGGCCGGCCCGCATCGATGCGGAGGGTCATCGCTGGTTTGAGCTGGATATGACGCGTCTCGTGAGCGGCCCCGACTTCCTGCTGGTTGGCCGCTGAAGGCTGTCCGACCCAACCACCCTGCCATGCGCAACATGTCTGCTGCCAAGCCTGCTCGCAAGCCGTCGGCCGCCTCGTCCATTCGATCGGCGATCGGACGTTGGCCGATGATGTTCGGGTCAGGCGCCAAGGCCGCGTATCCCGCCACGGTCACCGACACCGCATTGCTTGACACGGTGCCCGCACCCCCGGTCGGCCAGCCCGCTGCAAGTCCAGGCGAGCCGCGTCTGCGCCCCTTAGCCATCGCAGCAGGTCGACGAGGCTTTCGTGTGCCCTTTATCGGGCACATGACGCTGCGCCGCCAGCTTGCGTTGCTGTTTCCCTTGCTGGTGCTGTCTTTGGGGCTGGCCTGGCTGCTGTTCTGGATGGATTCCGGGCGAGCGGTTTCGTTGGGTCTACAGTCCCGCCTGCTGGGCGATGCGCTGGTGCACTCGCAACGCCTTGCCCGCTCGGCGCCCCAGGCTGCACGCGGTCAGGCACAGGCGTTGAGGCAGTTCGGCGAGAGTCGCAAGGTGATGGTCGATCATGTCGCGCTGTTGGGCACCGGTGGCGTCGTGGGCGGGCGACGCATGTCCCCGATCGACGCCACGCTGCAACCCAAACTGCGCAGCGTCGACGATGTCTGGCAGCGTACCGATGCAGCGGCTCTGGCATTGCTGGCGCAGCAGGGGCCGCTGTTGCGCGTCTCGGGTGCGAGCACGACCCTGGTGGCCGAGTTGCCCGCGCTGGCAGACCGGGCCGAGCAGGTGGCGCAACTGCTCGGTGCGGCAGGTGGAAGCGGTACGGACGCACTGGCCGGATCGCGGCTCTTTGCATTGAGCGAACGCATGGCGCGCGAAGTGCTGCAGCTGTCGGGCACCTCGGGCGCGAGTCCTGAACGCGCGCTGGCCTTGCGCAGTGATGCTGCATCGTTCGGTGCCGCGCTCGACGGGTTGTACGCAGCTCTGGAAGCACGTCATTCGGCGCTGGCCCGTGATGTTGAGGCGCGCACGCGGCTGGTTGAGATTCGCACGGCCTGGAAGCGGCTTGTGGCTCCACTTTCAAGTCTCATCGAGACGCTGCCGGCGCTGCAGGCTGCCCGCCAGGCCGAGCAGCGCATTGGTGTCGACAGTGAGCCGCTGCGCGGGGCGCTGAGCGAGTTGCAGGCCTATGTGCTCGAGCAGCAGACTGGTCCTTCCCTGCTGCGCATGGGCATCGTGGCGTGCATGGTGCTCGCGGCGGTCGCAGCCCTTGGCATGGCGCTTGTGTATTACCAGGACGTTGAGCGCAGGGCCCGCGAAGCCGAGGCGCAGCGGATGCAGGCCGAACGCATGGAGCGTGACGCCAAGCGCACCAATGACCAGAACCAGAGTGCGATCCTGCGATTGATGAATGAGCTGCAGGAAGTGGCCGATGGCGACCTCACTGTGCAGGCCACCGTCTCCGAGGACATCACAGGCGCGATCGCTGATTCGGTGAATTACACCATCGAGGAATTGCGTAATTTGGTGGCACGCATCAATGCCACAGCAGGCCTGGTCAATGATGCGTCGTCGCGGGCCCAGTCGGTGGCGGCCAGCCTGCAATCGTCCACCGAGCAGCAATCGCGTGAAATTCGCCAGACCGGCGAATCGGTGCTCAGCATGGCCAACCAGATCAATGAGGTCTCCGAGCACGCATCCCAGTCTGCGCAGGTGGCCCGTCAGTCACTGGGTGCGGCAGAGCAGGGCCGTCAGGCGGTGGAAAAAGCGATCGCTGGCATGGATGGCATCCGCGACCATATCCAAGAAACCGCCAAGCGCATCAAGCGACTGGGCGAGTCGTCGCAGGAGATCGGCGAGATCGTGAATCTGATCTCCGACATTACCGAGCGCACCAATGTGCTGGCGCTCAATGCGGCGATCCAGGCTGCGTCGGCTGGAGAGGCTGGCCGTGGTTTCACCGTGGTCGCCGAGGAAGTGCAGCGTCTGGCCGAACGCAGTGCCGAAGCTACACGGCAAATTTCCGGACTGATTCGCACGATCCAGATCGATACCCACGATGCCGTGGCCGCCATGGAGCGCAGTACACAGGGTGTGGTGGCTGGCACGCGGCTTTCAGATGCAGCGGGCAAGGCGCTTGAGGAAATTGAGCGGGTCTCCAGACAGCTGACCGAGCTGATCGAGGACATTTCGACCACAACCTCGTCGCAGGCGCAATCGGCCACCGGCGTGGCGCGCAACATCGGCAAGATCCTGCAATTCACCGAGCAGACCGGCCTGGGCACCCACCAGACCGCTGCATCGATCCTGCAGCTCGCCACGCTCGCGCGCGAATTGCAAAACTCGGTCTCACGTTTCAAGGTGAACTCATGACGGTGGCTACGCGCGACCTCACCGCGCTGGGCTGGTGCCTGGGCGAAATCCGCGAATCCCTGTCGCGCGCGCAGGGCGTCCTCGAGGCCCGTTTGAAGCACCCCACTGGGGTGAGCGAACCCGGCACCCGATCGGCTGCCAACTGGCTGCATCAGGCGCAGGGTGCACTGCGCTTTGTCGAGCTCCATGGCGTGGCCACGGTTTTGCTGCAGGTCGAGCAGATGCTCGAGACGATCGACCGAGGTGATCGGCCTCTGGATACCCAGACGTTGGCGCTCTGTACGGGGACGTTCGCGGCCACCCTCGAGTACCTCGAAGCTGTGTGCGCAGGCTCGGTTGAGTCTGCGGTGGCCTTGTTCCCGCAATATCGGGCCTTGCTGGCTGCCCAGGGCGTGGAGCGCAGCGAACCGGCCGATCTGTACACCCCCGACCTGGCCCCCCTGCCAGCGTTGCTGAGCGATACCTTGCCCGAGCCGCTTGCGCCACCGGAAGCCTCTGTTGTGAAAGCAGGGTTTGAGCGGGGGTTGCTGGGTTTCTTGCGAGACCCGACCGATACCGCGTCGCTGCAGGCGATGCTCAATACCGCCATGCGCATGCAACGGGCGCAGGGCGAGCCGCTGCACCGCCGCTACTGGTGGGTCGCCGGCGCCTTTCTCGATGCATTGCGCACTGGCGCCTTGCCGGCGGATCTTTACGCCAAGCGGCAGGTGGCTCGTATCCAGCAGTATCTGCGCCGGGCGGTCACCGACGTGGCGCCGGTCAACGACCGGATGCTGATTGACATGCTCCTGCTGCTCGCTCGCGCCGGCCAGGGCAGCGCGCAGGCCGATCACGTGCGCACGGTTTTTCAGCTTGAGGCGACCGTCGCGCAGGATTTCGATGCGCCACGATTTGGTTTGTTCGATGCACACAGCCTGCAACAGGTGCGCAGCGATACTGCGCAGGCCAAAGCCACCTGGGAGCGCTTTGTGCGCGGCGGCCTGCAGGATCTGCCCGACTTTGCTGGCGCGGCGCAGCAGCTTGAACTCTCGATGAGCCGCTTGCCCATGGCAGGCATGCGCGAGCTGGGCAGCGCGATCTCAGCGTTACGCAGGCCGCTGTCGGTGGGTGATGCGCAGCTTCTCGAAGCCGTGTCCCTGGAGGTCGCCAGCGCGTTGCTGTTCATCGACATGGCACTCGAGCAAGGCCCGCAAACCCTGCCAGCCAACGATGCGCGCGCACAGGATCTGGCACATCGCCTGCAGACCCTGATGCATGCGGGGGGCGCAAGCGCGGCGGTACAGCAGGTCTGCGACTCAGCGATGCCCGACTGGCTGCGCGATCTCACGCGTGAAGCGCAGGAACGTCTGACCACTGCTGCCTTCGTCGCGGAGTTGCAGGCCAATCTGAAGGCCTGCGAAGTCAGGCTCGATGCATTTTTCCGCGACCCGCAGCAACGCGAACCTCTGGACGCAGTCGGCGCGGCTCTGCAACAGGTCAGTGGTGCCCTGCGTTTACTGGGTCACCATGAAGCGGTTTCGGGGGCCGATGAAATCGCCCGTGCGGTGGCCGGACTCATCGCATCCACGGACGCACCATCGGCGCAGACCTGCGAGCACATTGCACACAACCTGGGGGCACTCGGGTTTTTCGTTGACTCGTTGCGTCGCGGAGATGGGCGCGCTGATGCCTTCGCATTCAGTCAGGGGCCCGACGGATTTACGGCACACCTGCTGCAGCCGGGCGCTGAAGCGCCTGTACGGACAGCACCGCCTCTTGAGCCGGCTGCGCCGACCCTGACCCCGATCGCGGGCGTGCCCCTCACGCAACAGGCACACGCGCAAGACGCCTCGGCGCTTTCTTCCTCGACGCCTGACGAGTCCATTGAGCTGTCTGCGCCGATCCTGGAGTCGTCTGCCTGGGCGGCACCGCTTCAGACGCAAGCACCTGCCGAACACGCTGCGCATGAGCCGGATACCGAGCTGCTGGGCATCTTCCTGGATGAGGCCGAGGATGTCCTGCTGGCCATTGAAGCGCAGCGCGTGATCGTCGAGCTGTCGCCCGGCGACCGCGAAGCACTGACCACGATCAGAAGAGGCTTTCACACGCTCAAGGGTTCCAGCCGCATGGTGGGCTTGCCGGACTTCGGTGAGGTGGCCTGGTCGCTGGAGCAAACGCTGAACACTTGGCTGGCCCAGGGGCACGCTGCGCCCGCGCAGGGGTTGACCCTGATCGCCCAAGCGCAGCACGGTCTGCAGGCGTGGGTCGCGCGATTGCGCAACGAGCCGGGCGCCGTGCAGGATATGTCGTTGGTGCAGGCGCTGGCAGCGCAATGTCGCGATGAACTTGCACCGGACGACAGCGCAGACCTCATCGATCTGCGGGACGCAGGCCTGATCACCCCAGTGCTGAGCACTGCTGTCGAAACAGGCGACCCGATTGATTTGAGTGGCATCGAGACTGTCGACATGCCGCTCCCAGAAGTCGCACCACTGTCGAGTGATCCGTCGGACGCGGCGGCGACCACACCCTGCGACCCAGCAGATGATCTGGTGCGTGTCGGTGAGCGCGAGTTGCCCGTGGCGCTGTATCGCCTGTTTCTGGACGAAGCGGATCAACTGCTCGAGCAACTGGGGATGCTGCAGCACAGCTGGCAGAGCGCTTCATCGGTGGTGCTGCAGGCGCAGTGGCTCGACTCGGTGCGCGCGGCGCACACGCTTGGCGGCAGCGCACGGCTGGTCGGGCTACCTGATGTCTCGAGCGCCGCGTTCAGCCTAGAGACCTTTCTGCAGCATGTTGCCAACAGTGCGCCGGGCAGCGACGCGCGCGAGCCCGCAGGCCCCACGGTGTTGCGCTTTGGCGAAGTGCTCGACCGACTGCGCGCCGCCTTGCATCAGTTTGCCGCGGGCATTGAGCCTGCACGCGATGCTTTGCTGGTCGAACAAGCCGAGGCTCTTGCGCAATCCGCCCGTTCAGTGCCGCTGGTCGACGAAATCGACCTGGAGCTGCTCAGTCTTTTTGTCGCCGAGGCCGATGAGCTGCTGCCGCAGATGGGCGATGCGCTGCAGCGCTGGCGCGAACAGCCCGATGATCGCGAACCCTCGGCCGCGCTCATGCGCTGGCTGCATACGGTCAAGGGCAGTGCGCGCATGGCGGGCGCCATGCGGCTGGGGCAGTCGCTGCACGACATGGAAACCCGGATCGAGGCGTTGCCCGTCGACGCCTCAGCGCCGGTGGTGGTCGCACTGATCGATGAGATGGTCGCGCATCATGACCGTGCACTCGCACTGTATGAGTCGATACGCGATGCGCAGTCCGGCGCAGCACAGCCTGGGCCAGCACAGCCCGTCACGGCGGTACCCGGGTCAAGTGAGCTTCTGGTCGAGCCAGATGCGAGTCCCACGCCGCCCGTCGGCGATCGGCCTGCCGCGTCGCGGGCCTTGGTGCGCGTGCGTGCCGATCTGCTGGATCGCCTGGTCAATGAGGCCGGAGAAGTCTCGATTGCCCGGGCGCGA
>CANHUQ010000096.1 GCA_947463885.1 Burkholderiales bacterium | reverse complement strand
CCTTAGCCGCTGCGTCCAGCGCGACTGCACCGTCTGAGCACACGCCCCACCATGCGCAGACCACGGCGCTGGTGGATGCAGGCCGCCAATTCGACCGCCCGGTGACCACGGTCAATCTGCCGCTCACACGGGCCTCGAGCGTGCTCTTCAAGACGCTCGCTGAGGCAGAGGCTGAAGGTGCCGCCGCGGTGGCCGGTGAGCGCCATCGCACCACCTACGCCACCTCGGGTACACCGACCACCTTTGCGCTGACCGATGCGCTCGCCGAAATCGAGGGCGCAGGGCATGCCTGTCGCGCAGCCATCATGCCCTCGGGGCTTGCGGCCATCTCGGTGCCGCTGCTGGCCTACTGCAAGCCTGGTGATCACATCCTCATGAGCGATTCGGTCTATGGCCCGGCGCGCACCTTTGCCACGACCATGCTGGCGCGATATGGCGTGGTCACCGAATTCTTCGACCCGCACGTCGGCGCCGGCATTGCCGCGCTGCTGCGCCCGAACACGCGCATCGTGTATCTGGAAAGCCCGGGCAGCTATACCTTTGAGATCCAGGATGTCCCGGCCATCTGCAAGGTGGCGCGTGCGCATGGTGCACTCACCATGATCGACAACGCCTGGGCCTCGCCAGTGTTCGCACGCCCCTTCGATTGGGGGATCGATGTCTCGCTGCTGCCCCTCACCAAATACTGGGGCGGTCATGCCGACCTGCTGATGGGCGCAGCCGTGGTGCGCGAGGAGCACTGGCTGCCCTTGTGGCAGGCCATCCGGCAACTGGGCATTGCGGTGGGTGGCGACGATGCGTATCTGGTGCTGCGTGGCCTGCGCACGGCCGATGTGCGCATGCGCCGTCACGAAGCGACGGCGCTCACCGTGGCGCGCTGGCTGGAAGGGCGCCCCGAAGTGGCCCGCGTGCTGCACCCCGGGCTGCCCTCGCATCCGCAGCACGCACTGTTCAAGCGTGATTTTCTTGGTTCAAGTGGCCTGTTCTCGTTCGAGCTCAAGGCCGCCACGCAAGCGCAGATCGCCGCGCTGTGCGAAGACCGCCGTCACTTCAAGATTGGCTATTCGTGGGGCGGCTTCGAGAGTCTGATCATGCAGGCCAAGATCAGTTCCTTGCGCACGGTGCAGCCCTGGACGGGCGGCCCGCTGATTCGCATTCACTGTGGCTTGGAGGATGCTGCCGATCTGATCGCCGACCTGCAGGCCGGCCTCGAGGCCATGGCGAACGCGCACTGAACCTCACACCATGCTGCCTGCAAGCGCGCAGGCAGCACGAGCCCCAGTGTCGGTGAATCAGCTCAACGCCCGCTTGAGCGCCGCCGCACACATCGCAACCGCCTCTTCAGCTTCATCGATGACCTTGCCCATGGTGATGAAGCCATGGATCTGCCGCTCGAAACTAACGAGCGTGGCGCGGTTGCCGGCCTGCGTGAGGCGATGCGCGTATTCAATGCCTTCATCGCGCAGCGGGTCGAAGCCCGCGGTCAGCACCAGCGCGGGCGGCAGGCGGCCCAGGTCGTCACACAGCAGCGGCGCGGCACGCCAGTCATGGTCATGGCGGTCGTCGTCGATGTAGTGATCGTGGAAATAGCGCATCGAGTCGACCGTGAGCAACAGGCCCTGGCCATTCACGGCGCCTGAGCGCGTGACACGCCGCTGCACGGTGGCCGGATAAATGAGCAGCTGGTAGGCCACGGGCAGGTCGCCGGCATTGCGAGCGGCCAAGGCAATGACTGCGGCCAGATTACCGCCTGCGCTGTCGCCGCCCACCGCGAGCTTGTCAGGGTTTACGTTCAGTGCCGCCGCGTTGCGCCGGACCCAGTAAGTGGCCGCCAGGCAGTCGTCCACCGCAGCCGGGAAGCGGTGCTCAGGGCCCATGCGGTAATCGACCGAGACCACCGTACACCCCGAGCCGTTGGCCAACGCGCGGCACAGCGCATCATGCGTGTCCAGGTCGCCGATGACCCAGCCCCCGCCGTGGAAGTACACCAGCACCGGCAAGGCGCTGCTGGTCTCTGGTGTTGGCCGGTACAGACGCATCGCAATGGGGCCGTGCGGGCCGTCTGCGGTCAGCTCACGCACGTGCGCCACGGGCTGCGCATCGGGTTGAGTGAAGAACCGCCGCGCCCGGTACGACTCGCGTGCCTCCAGCGGGGTCTGTTCATGCACGGCGGGTGCGGCGCGCTGGTCGATGAGGTCCAGTAGTGCGCGGGCCTGAGGATGCAGCATGGCGGTCTCCTTGTGTGGTCAGACCGCCAGTCTAGCCAATGGCGCGCCGCTCGCTCGTTCAGTCAGCCTGCCGTGCGCCTACGGCGCGATGTCGCCCTGTGCTGAGCCGTGCATGGACTGATGTGCCTGTATGCCCACCCAAAACGCCACACGCGCACTCAGTGTCTCGAGGATCAGTGGCTTGGGCAGAAAATCGTTCATCCCGCTGGCCATGCATTCATCGCGCTCGGCCTGCAGGGCATTGGCCGTGACGGCAATCACGGGGGTGTGCGCATTGGGGCTGGTCCCGGCCCGCAGTCTGCGCGTGACTTCCATGCCGTCCATGCCAGGCATGCGCACATCCATGAGGATCGTTGCGTAGGCCCTGCGGTGTGCTGCGGCCAGCGCCGATTCGCCGTCGTTGGCCAGCTCTGCGCGGTATCCCAAGCGCTCCAGCATCAGCATGACCACCTTCTGATTGACCGGGTTGTCCTCCACCACCAGCAGACAGGGTTGGGCAGTCTGATGGTTGCCTTCAGGTACGCGCGCGGTTTCAGGCGCGGGTGGACGGGGCTGCGTGATGCGAGGCTCCACGGCGGCGGCGGGGCTGTCGACCTTGATGGCGGGCAGACGCACCTTGAACACGGTCCCAGGCCCCTCGCCCCGAGCGTCGCACACGATGCTTCCCCCCATGGCCTCGACCAGCTGTCGGCAGATCGCCAGCCCAAGCCCCGTGCCTGCATAACGGCGTGCATTGGACATATCGACCTGTGTGAACCGTTCGAAAATCCGCTCACGCGATTCAGCCGGAATCCCCACACCGGTATCGGTCACTTCGAAAACCAGCATGTCGTTGGCACTCCAGACCTCTAGTGCCACCTCACCCTGATCGGTGAACTTGAGCGCATTGCCCACCAGGTTGATCAGCACCTGGCGGATGCGATGCAGGTCGCCCAGATACGTGCCCTCGGCCGATGCATGGGCCGCCACGCGCAGTGCGATCCCTTTTTGAATCGCCCGGTTGCCGAACATGTCCCTGATCGCGTCGAGGCAGTCGCTGATCCGGTAGGGCTGCGGATCCAGCTCGACCCGCCCGGCTTCAATTTTCGACAGGTCCAGAATGTCGTTGACCAACGCCACCACCGCCTGACCCGAGCGGGCAATGCCGACTGCAAACTCCTGCTGTTTCGCATCCAGGGGGGTTTCGAGCAGCAACTGGGACAAACCCACCACGCCATTGAGCGGGGTGCGCAACTCGTGCGACATGGTGGCCAGGAAGCGGGTTTTTTCCTCGTTGGCGGCTTCGGCCTGTCTGGCCGCCTGCTCCAGTTGCAGCTGAATCTGGTCGTTCCGTTTGAGCGCAAACCACAATGCCCAGAGCATGGCCAGCAGCAGGGTCGTGATGCAGCTGGCCGCAATATAGATGCGCCTTTTTCGAATCTCGAAGTTCTTCAGCACCCCGGCTTCGCTGCGCCCGGTGACTGCGATCACTCCGTAGTCGGGCAGGGCGCTGTAGGCATAGAAGCGGCGCACGCCATCCAGTCCCTGACGCAAGAAGGTGCCGAACGCTGGCGCATCGGGCTCCAGGATCGGACTGCCCTGGAGGACGGCGCCGAGCCGCGGCCCGGCTTCGGGAAAGGTCGACATCAGCTCGCCGCTGCTGCGCACGAGCGCGAAGACGTCATCGTTGCGACTGACCAGTTCCTTCGCAAACTTCGCGAAGACCTCTGGGCTGATCGACACCTGCAGCACGCCGCCGAACCCGTTTGGGCCCTTCAGGGCGCGCGTGACGAAGATGGTCCATTCACCGGAAATCCGGCCTTTCACGGGGCGGGTGATGTAGAGCCGATCACTGTCCTGGGCAGCACGATGGAACTGGAATTGCTCGCGATCGCTCAGGTCAACCGACCGGGTGCCCATGGTGGAAAAGTGAAGACGGCCATCCGCATCGATGATCGAGATTTGCCTCGAGTAGCCCTCCAGGTCTTTCAGATGCCGTGCGACCTCGGACTCGGCCAGCTTTCCGTCAGGCCCGACGTGATCGCGCAGGTCGACCAGGACGGCGTCCAGGTGGGCGAACACCGATCGAATGTAGGCGGAAAAGACGGCGGCCCGCCCTTCCATGCGTGCATTAGCCGCCTGTAACTCGCCTTCACGGGCGCGCTCCAGGAGCGCGTAGGCACTCAGCCATAAAGCGGCTAGCAGCAGCAAGACCAGAGCGGCCAGCAGTCGGCGCAGCCGCGTGTTGCTGAGCGTCATGCGCGGCGCCGAGGGCGCAAGAAGGCTTGCATCATGAAGAGGCAAGGCGCAAATGGCTTTGCGCACGAGGTATAACGGCAGATCGGAACGTTCATGATCCCCCACCCAAACGCGCATGTTCCCACCATTGCGCTGGGGTCGGTCAAGATCAAGTCACTTTTTTGACACGGTTGCGCAATGCTTTATGTCCTTTGGATCCTGGTGGCCCTGCTGATCGTGATCGGGTTAGCTGGGACGGTCTTGCCCGCCTTGCCCGGGGCGGCCCTGGTGTTTGGCGGAATTTTGCTGGGCGCGTGGATCGATGGTTTTCAGCGGGTAGGTATCACGGTGGTGGTGGCGTGTGGACTGCTGATGCTGTTGTCCTGGGCGGCCGACTATGCGTCTGCCCTGCTTGGCGCCAAGCGGGCGGGCGCCAGTCGGGAAGCGATCATCGGTGCGGCGCTGGGCACGGTGCTGGGTCTGTTCACCGGACTGATCGGCCTGTTATTCATGCCCCTGCTCGGGGCTGCAGCCGGTCAGTACTTGGCCCAGCGTGACGCCTCGCGGGCCGCGCAGGTCGGACTGTCCACCTGGGTCGGACTGCTGATTGGCACGGTGGCCAAGGTGGTGATCAGCTTTGTGATGGTGGGACTGTTCCTGGCCGCACTCTGGATGGGCTGACCAGGTTGACTGGGTTGGCCCGCTCGCGTGCAAGCGCACGACCCCACACCCACCATCCCACGCCCACGCCCAGGGCGATGGTGATGAGCGTGAAAAGGGCGATCCACTTCAGGACGTCGACGATCCAGCTGCTCAGTGGTTTGAGCCAGGACCAGCCCGTGATTCGTGCCAGGCGTTCGCCTGCCGCCAGGATAGTGGAGGCGCGCAGTTTGAACTCACCATCGCGCTTGGCCTCCTGAAGGGTGTCATCCACGACCTGGCCCAGCGCACTGAGGCGCTCCTGATTGTCCAGCAGCGAGACTTCGCCTCGCCAGCGCAAGGCACGCGGCAACTGGCGCAGATGGGTGTCGGCAAGCGCCAGGGCCTGACCGGCCATATCGGCCGCAGAACCCGTGCTCACCGGCACATCGCCAAGCACCGAGGCGGCGCGCATCCAGTCCATCGCGATGGATGCCCGCTGCATGGAAGGTTCGATGATCGGCGTGCGTTGCACATAGCCCATGACCATCGGCCGCAAGACTGCGAGCGCGGCCGGCTCAAGACGCTCAACGGCCAGCGCCTCGCCTTCGCTGGCCAGCGCACGGGCCGTGGCACGCGCCAGTGGTTGCTGGGAACCGAAGGCCAATCGCCCGGCATCGGAGTCGGTAAAGGCCTGCATTTGCAGACTGAGTGCCCAGGCATCGATCAGCGCCAGTTGTGCGCTGGGACGCAGCCCGGCCTGCGTGGCCGCTTCCAGCGCGCCGAGCTTCCAGCGCAGGGCCGCGTGCTTGACCTGGGGATCGGTCGTCTGGGTAGTGATCCGGTCGGCGGTCTGTTCCACCCGAGCCGCAAAATCGGCGGTGTACAGGCGGGCCCGCATGCGCCCTTGGACTTCGTCTGCGCTGAGCGGCGTGGTCGACAGCCTGAATCGCAGATCGCTCACGTTCAACTGTGGCAGGTAGCGCGTACCGAACCAGGCCACGGCGAGGAGGGCCAGGCAGGCCCCTCCAAGCGCTGCCAGGAGGGTCGGCAGGGCAGACCGCGCGGACTCGGGGTTCATGATGCCGCGACCGCTGTGGCTCCCGTCAGGATGGCCCGACTGCGCTCACCGATGCGCTCTTCGAGCATGTCATGCACGAACCGCAGGTGGGCGCGCAGCGAATACAGATCGTTGCTGAAGGCAAGAGGTGTGCCCATCGATTGCAGTTGTTTATCGATGTAGAAGATGCGTCGCAACTGCTGCTTGGCGTCGCCACGGTTGCCGGTGACTGCATCCTCGATCAGCCGCAATTCGCCATACCATCGATAGATGCGTCGGCGCATGTGCCAGCGCCAGACGATCGGCCCGAAATGCAAAATCGGCCCCAGAATGGCCAGCGCCGGCAACATCAGGAACATGAGGCGTTGCGTCCAAATGGCCGTGGTGAGCGGCAGATAGTCGCGCAGCGTGCCGCGGCCTTCCTTGTAGAAGCGCTGGGCCTCGCGCGCCAGCTCAAACTGGCCGGGCTGATTGTTCGGAAACATCCCAGGCGGAGCCAGCACTGAGCCTAGCCCATGCACTTCGCGCGCGGCTTCGATCAGCAGATCCATGATGACCGGGTGCAGGTCCTCGCGAGCGAGCAGTACGGCGGTGGTGGCGACCAGCGTCACGTCTTGTGCCGGCAGGTCGGCCACCGGATCGACCACCCCTGCAGGCAGGGTGATCTTGCGCAAGTAAGACGACATGCGCACCATCGCATCGGCTCGCTCGAAGTTCGCCACCTTGATTTTTTTGTCGCGCAGCAGGTCGACCGTGATCGGTGCCTTGGGGGACTGCACAAAGAAGGCTGCGTCAACGGTACCGTCGCGCAGCGCCTTGACTGCCGCCTGCCCGCTGAGTTCAAACAGACGCGTGGGCAACTCGTTCACGCCATAGGTCTTGAGCAGGTCCAGGGCAACGGCCTCGGTGCCACTGCCTGATGCGCCCACAGCCACCCGAAGCCCCGCCAGCTCGCGGATGTCGGTGATCGGCTTGGTGCCATTGCTGAAGAGCCAGATCGGCTCATAAAACATATGACCGAGTGAGACGATCTTGCCGGTCTTGTCGGTGTTGGGCAGTCCGCTCTGAAACAAGGCGGCATCGACACCTGAGTTGGGATCGGACAGCCGCTCTAGGTTCTCGACTGCGCCGGCCGAGGGCATCAGCTCGAGCGAGATGTCGTGCTTGGCCAGAGCAGCTTTGTATTGCTGCGCGAAGGCGTGATACCCCCCGCCCGTGATGCCGGTGGAGACCACCACGCGTTTCGGGTGAGGCGGCTGCAGCCAGGTCAGACCCGCTGTCAGGCCGCCGATCACTAACGCACCGATGAGCCAGGGCACCCAGCGCTGCGGCAGCGGCGGCGGCTTGAACGCTTCGAGTGCCGCGGGCAGGTGAGGCATCTGCGGCAGATGCGGCGCATGCAGGCCCCGCTTCCTGGCGGGTGTGTCCGGTGAAGAGGCGCTTGATGCGTCTCCTGAAGGGTCCGTTGACATGGCAAACCGCGTGGCAGTCGATCAGCCGGCGAGTCTAGCGCAGCGCAGCGCCGCCTTGTGCTGTTTGCCTGACCCGCAGCGAGGCATACAGTGCTGCGTAGTGCTGCGCCGGCGCGCTCCAGGAGGTGTCTTGCGACATCGCGCGTCGCATGAGTTGTTGCCAGGTGCGGGGCTCACGCCATAGGGCGCAGGCTCGGCGCAGGGCGTCGGTGAGTGCATCCAGATGCGCCCCGCTGAATGCAAATCCGGTGGCGCGGTCTTCGCGCAGCGCGGCATCGTCGGCATCCGTGACGGTATCGGCCAGTCCGCCCACCCGGTGCACCAGCGGCAGGGTGCCGTAACGCAAACCGTACATCTGCGTCAGACCACAGGGCTCAAAGCGCGAGGGCACGGCGATCAGGTCGGCGCCTGCGATCATCCGGTGAGCTTTCTCTTCGTCGTAGCCGATGAACACGCCAACGCGGCCTGGTGCCTGATGTGCTGCAGCCTGCCAGGCCTGCTGCAGGTGCGCATCACCCGAGCCCAGCAATGCCACTTGGCCGCCAGCATCGAGCCAATGCGGCAGACCCGCCAGCAACAGATCCAGGCCTTTCTGATGCGTCAGTCGGCTCACCACCACCATCAGCGGGCCGGGTGCATCACGATGCAGACCGAATTCGTCTTGCAGCGCGTCGCGACAGATGCGCTTGCCGGCCAGTGTGCTTGCGTCGTAAGGCGCTGGGATGGCCTGGTCGGTGGCCGGGTTCCACACGGCATCATCGATCCCGTTGAGGATGCCGACAAGGTCGCTGGCACGGTGCTGCAGCACCCCGTCGAGCTGGTGGCCCTCCTGGGGCGTGAGGATCTCGCGCGCGTAAGTCGGGCTGACGGTTGTGATGCGATCCGCAAACATCAGGCCGCCCTTGAGCACACGCAATTGCCCGTGGAACTCCAGGCCGGCTTGCCCCGACATCCATTCAGGCAGTTGCAAGGCTGCGAATCGATCGGCCCCGAAATGACCCTGATAGGCCAGGTTGTGCAGGGTCAGCACGCTGCGGCTTCGACGCGCGGGGGTCCAGGCCGCTCCATGCGCAGCCAGGTACGCCGGTGCGAGGGCGGCATGCCAGTCATGGGCATGCACCACCTCGGGCGACCAGTGCTCATCGAGCCCGCCTTCGGCCATCTGCGCAGCCGTCCAACCCAGCAGCGCGAAGCGTTGCAAGGTGTCGGACCATTCGCGCCCATCGGGTGCGAAGTAGGGGTTGCCCGCGCGGCCGTAGAGCCACGGCGCATCGATCAGGTAGATCGGCACCGTGCTGCCCTGAAGCTTCCCACGCAGCAAATCGACCCGCGCCGCGCCAAAGGCCGGGCCGAAGCGCGCCACGGGTTCCACGGCGGACAGCGCCTCGATCAGCGCGGGATAGCCTGGCAGCAGCAGCCGCGCGTCCACACCCTGGGCGCGCTGTGCATCGGGCAGGGCGGCCGCGACGTCGGCCAGCCCGCCAGTTTTCACGAGTGGAAACCACTCGGCGGCGACATGCAGGACGCGGATCGCATCGGCCTTCAAACGCGGGGCATTCGTTCGCCGGGTGCGCGCAGTGACCATCGCAGTGACCATGTCAGTCCCGTGCGGTGATCATGGTTCAGCCCAGTCGCGCCAGCATGTCGCGCGTGATCAACGTCACGCCTTGTTCGGTGCGATTGAAGCGTGCGGCATCGGCGACCGGGTCTTCGCCCACCACCAGGCCGTCGGGGATGGTGCAACCGCGATCAACGATGGTGCGGGTGAGCCGCGCACCCCGACCGATGGTCACTTCGGGTAACAGCACCGACCAGTTGACATGTGCATACGAGTGGATGCGACAACTTGAAAAGAGCAGCGAGCGATGCAGCGCCCCGGAGATGATGCAGCCCCCGGACACCATCGACTCCACCGCCGTGCCACGCCGATCGCCCGAGTCGTGCACGAACTTGGCCGGTGGCAGCTGTTCCTGATAGGTCCAGATCGGCCAGTCCCGGTCGTACAGGTCCAGGTGTGGGTCCGTGGCGGTGAGGTCGATGTTCGCTTCCCAGTAGGCGTCCAGCGTCCCCACATCGCGCCAGTACGGCTCTTTGCCTACCTCGGTCCCCACACAACTCATGCTGAAAGGATGCGCCACTGCATGCCCGGCGTTGACCAGCGCGGGAATCACGTCTCGGCCAAAGTCGTATTGCGTGGTGTCACCCGACATGTGACGCGGCAGCTCGTCGTAGAGCAACTCGGCGTCGAAAATATAGATGCCCATGCTGGCGAGCGACATGTCGGGTCGACCCGGCATGGGATCGGGATCGACGGGTTTTTCGCGAAACTCCAGAATGCGCCGCCGCTCGTCGACTTTCATGACACCAAACGCATGGGCCTGGTCGCGAGGCACTTCGATACAACCAACGGTGCAGGCCGCGCCATGCTCGACATGGTCCACGAGCATGCGGGTGTAATCCATCTTGTAAATATGATCGCCCGCCAGCACCAGCACGTAATCAGGGCGATGGCTGCGAATGATGTCCAGGTTCTGGAAGACCGCATCGGCCGTGCCGCGGTACCACGAGCCTTCGTCCAGGCGCTGTTGCGCGGGCAACAGATCGACGAACTCGTTCATCTCAGACTTCAGAAAGCCCCAACCGCGTTGCACATGCCGCAGCAGGCTATGCGACTTGTATTGGGCCAGGATGCCCATGCGTCGGATGCCCGAGTTCAAGCAGTTGGACATCGCAAAGTCGACGATGCGAAACTTGCCGCCAAAATACACCGCTGGTTTGGCCCGGGTATCGGTGAGCTGACCCAAGCGACTGCCTCGGCCTCCGGCGAGCACCAGCGCGACCGCGCGACGGGGCAGTTGCAAACGGGCAAGCGCGTGTTCGGTCATCGAAAGCTCCTGGCGGCTGAGCCGCAGACAGCCAGTGTACGGAATTCGCCCTAGAGGCAACGAAAGCCGCACGGCGCTGATCGGATGCTTTCCGGCTTCGTCGGGCGCGGCACAAATCCCTTCACCCTCGGGCAGTTGGCTTGCCGGGAACGGCCCTCGCCTCTACCCTTGGCGGCCCAAGGAGTGACCATGATTGAACTGCTGACCGATCCGCAAGCCTGGATCGCGTTTCTGACGCTGACCGCACTGGAGTTGGTGCTTGGCATCGACAACATCATTTTCATCTCGATCCTGGTGGACAAGTTGCCGGCTCATCAGCGCGAGTTGGCCCGCCGCATCGGCTTGTTTATGGCGATGTTCATGCGCGTCGGGTTGCTTTTTGTGCTGTCCTGGATCATCGGGCTGACTGCGCCGATCTTCTCCATCCTGGGCAATGACATTTCCGGACGTGACCTGATCCTGATCCTGGGCGGCCTGTTCCTGGTCTACAAGAGCACGCACGAAATTCACCAGCTGCTCGAGGGCGAAGAGGGTAGCGAGTCGAAGACCGTGACCGCGACCTTTGCGGCGGTCATCGGGCAGATCATGCTGATCGACCTGGTGTTTTCGCTCGATTCGATCATCACTGCGGTCGGCATGGTGGACCGCATCGAGGTGATGATTGCCGCGGTGGTGGTGTCGGTCGGACTGATGCTGCTCTTTGCCCCGGCGATCGGTCGGGTGGTGTCCGACCATCCGACACTCAAGATGCTGGCGCTATCGTTCCTGCTGGTGGTGGGGGTGGTGCTGATCGCCGATGGCTTCGAGCATCACGTACCCAAGGGCTATGTGTATTTCGCGATGGCGTTTTCGGTGGGTGTGGAGATACTCAACATTCGCCTGCGCCGCAAGCGGGCAGCACCGGTCAAGCTGCGCGAACCCTACAGCGCCGATGGTGGGGAGCCGCCCGCTTCGGGTCGGCGCTGACGGCAAGAGGGGCGCTCGCAGAGCGCCCCGGCGCCGGCCGCAGGGCACCGATGCAGTCGCAGGCGCCCTTGCTCCCTCCCTTAGGAGCTTGGCGTGCCCTCTGGGCTGTCGCCCTCGTGCGGATGCGAGCCGCGCTTGACTTCTTCCATGTCCAGTTCACGCACCTGACGCAGCAAATCGTCTAGCGCACCCTTAGGCAGGGCGCCGGGTTGTGAAAAGACAATCACCTGCTCGCGAAAGATCATCAGGGTCGGAATGGAGCGGATGCCGAAATGACCGGCCAGCGCGCTTTCTTCGTCGGTGTTGACCTTGGCGAACTTGATGTCGGGGTGCTCGTCCGACACCTGTTCGAAGACCGGGGCAAAGGACTTGCAGGGCCCGCACCATGGGGCCCAGAAGTCGACCACGACAATATCGTGGCCCAGCACGGTCTCGTCGAACCGTTCGGTGGGGAGAGATTCGACGGCCATGTGGGTGTCCTTGATCGTTGAAAGAGAGGTCAGGCGGCGGCGCTGGGCCGGGCTTTCATGGCTTCGACCATGCGCACCAGATTGGCGTTGGCCGGGTTGATCGGCTGGCCCACAGAGGCACCGAACTCCAGGAACACGTAAAGCAGGATGTCGGCCAGCGTGAGGCGGTTGCCGCAAACGAACTCGCGCCCGTCCATCAGCCCGTTGAGCCAGGTGAGCTTTTCCTGAGCCAGGGTCTTGAAATCGCCCGCGGCATGCGGAATGGTGCGGATACGCGATTCAAACAGCTTCAGTCCTTCGGCAAACCGAAAGCCGTT
>CANHUQ010000095.1 GCA_947463885.1 Burkholderiales bacterium | reverse complement strand
GGGTGGGCCTGACTCCTGCACCGCGCTGGCCCAGAACGAAATCCAAATGGTCATTTCGGCATTGCCACTGGTCATCCCCTTCAAGGGCCGCATCCGGCCTCTGGTCATCCTGACCGAGCAGCGTTCGCCGCTGACCCCGGATGTGCCGACCTACAAGGAAGCGGGGCTGGATATCCCGGAACTCGATTACTGGGGTGCATTCGGGGTTCCTGCCGGCACGCCTGCAGCCACCATCGCCAGCCTGAACAGGAACATCAACGAAGTACTGCGAAACCCGGCGCTCGTGAGCAAGTACACCGCTCAAGCCATGTACCCCCGGGGCTCTTCGCCCGAAGCGATGGCCAGGACCATTGCCGATGAAGTGAAGTGGATGACGCCGGTTGCGGCCGACCTCAACCTCAAGGCGAGCTGATCCGCTGTCATCGGCCAGGCGCGGCCGTCAAGCGGCCGCCTGAAAGGCGATCAAGCACATCACCGACCTCTATTTTCGGGGCGTGCTCACGCACTCCAATCGTCTGGCGCTGACCGGCGACGGCGGCGACTTCACCTATCTCAAGGCCCGGCGTTGGGGATCTTAGATCCTCAACACTGGGTGTCTGACGGGGGGCTGCGCAGCAGGCCTAGCGCTTCTTTGCCTGCGCGGTGCCGACGACCGCCAACTCGGCCTCGATCACGCCCGACTTGAGCATGCCGAGCTTGCGTGCGGCGGCATACGACACGTCACCCACGCGGTCGGGCTGGGTGGGGCCGCGGTCGTTGACGCGCACGGTGACGCTCTTGCTGTTCTTCGGGTTGGTGATCTTCACCCGCGTGCCGAAAGGCAGCGTCTTGTGCGCCATGGTCAGCGCCCCGGGATTGAAGGCTTCGCCACTGGCCGTCTTGCGACCCGCGAACTTTTGCCCGTACCAGGCGATCTTGCCGGATTCGGTCGCACCGGCGCTGGCAGCGGCACCCTTGTTCGAAGCGGATACAGGCACCGAGGCCGGTGCCGAGGCGGAGGTGGCTTGAGCCATGACGCTGGAAGCGCTCAGTGCAAGAAACGCCGCAGTCAGGCCGCAGCGAAGAAGTGTTGAATTCATGCGAAGTGTCCTTGGTTAGAAGCCGAGCGGGATGGCCGTGCAAGGGAGTCTTCATCAATGAACAGCGACCTTGTTAGCGCGCAAGTTAAGTGCCGACCAAGCGATGAGGCAAATAGGGTGAGCTGCCCGGCGCTCTGTTTAGTACCAGCAATTTTTTGAGAGCGTCCCCTCAGTTGGTGGATGTTTCCCACCAAGCGCGTTGGCTTTGTTCGCAATGACACCCCTGCCCTATCGATGATCGCGCCTATATCGAACCGCGTTGAGACCAAAGTGCATTCCCGATTAGTCTTATCATCGAGAACACCATTGTTTCAGTGCCTGCTGGCAAGCCCGGCCCCGACACGAATGAGTCAGTGCTTGCTCGATCACCGCAAACGTTTCGGCATTGAGCCCTCGTGAGATATCAGCGCCTTCGATGCGATATCCGCATGCATACGGTGCCGAGGGCTCCAACCTGATCGCTTCAGGTGGGTTCATGGCTCACCTCCCGGTGTCGTCTCTTCAGCACGACGCAGTTTGAGTCGCCGCTGCTCAACCAGGGCCCTCAATCGACGCAAGCGCATTTGGGCTGCCAGGGAAAAACAGTCATCTTCCTGGGCTGTGCGCATCAGTCGCCGGTGCGCAAGCCGCACCTCGATGGGCATGGAGAAGTCTTCGCTGATCACCAGCGGCCGGCCCATGCCCGGCAGACGATCAAACTCCCCAGCATCCTGGGCGGCCTGAATGCGTCGCTCGGCAATGTCATCGAACAGCGTCATTCCGCAAGCATACGACGCTGGCAGCCCTCGCGGCGATGATGGATCGGCTGCACACCGCGAACCCACGCTTGTCCGCAGGGGTCTGGTCCATGGCCCCCTCTCGCGAGGCGGTGCCTGGCGAAAAGACGGGGAGCGCAATCGTGTATGGTCGATCGTACGCCCATCGACCCGGCACGCCCGTCTCAAGGCAGGCCGGTGCCATCACACCCCCTCAACCCATTGGAACATCATGCACGTCATCATTCTTGGTAGCGGCTCCCCACTCGTCGTGCCTGATCGCGCCGGGCCGTCCACGCTGGTTCGAATCGGCAAGATCGACCTGCTCTTCGACTGCGGGCGGGCTGTGCTGATGCGTGGGGCGGCGGTCGGCATGACGGCTCGCGCATTGACCGCCCTGTTCGTGACGCACATGCACAGCGATCACACCACCGATTACAACGACGTAATCACAACACGGTGGATCAGCAGCCCTGAGCCCAATCCCCTGACCGCTTATGGTCCGCTCGGCTTCAAGCGCTTCACGCAAGCGACGCTCACCATGCTCGACACGGATGTGCACTACCGGATGGCGCACCACGCCGACCTGCAACACGCACCGCAAGTGCACGCGCATGAGGTGACCGAGGGGCTGGTCTACGAACATGCAGGCATTCGGGTGCTGGCGGCGGCCACCGACCACAGCCCGGTGCATCCCACGATGGGGTTTCGCATTGAAGCCGAGGGCAAGGTGGTGGTCATTGCCGGAGATACCGTGCCGTGTGACGGACTCACACAGCTGTGCCAAGGGGCTGACGTCTATGTGCAGACCGTGATCCGACGCCAGCCGATCGAGCAATCACCGATGCAGCGCTTTCGTGACGTGCTGGACTATCACTCCGACATTGAGCAGGCCGCGCAAACCGCGCAGGCATGTGGCGTGCGGACCCTGGTCCTCAATCACCCGGTCCCGCCACCGCAACCGGGCACGGAACCCGAATGGATCGCGCAAGCCAAGGCGCATTTCAACGGCGAAGTCTTGCTCGCCGTTGATCTGATGAAAATCGAGGCCTGAGCTCAGCAGGACCTTGTAGCCCGCCAGCCCAACGCATGGAGCTGGCGTGTCATGCGGAGCAACCCGTGCGGAATCACCCCTTGCGCGGCCGTGCTGAAATCACATGGCCGATCTGCCAGGGGCGCGGCAGGCTCGCATGCGCCGCCAGCACTTCGGTCATGCGTTGCTGCATCACATCGGGCATCGGCGCCGTGCGCCGTGTGGTCATATCGACCCACACCGAGAGGCATTCGTTGGTGGCCGCGAGCCAGCCGTGCTCAGCGTGATACATCTCCATGAAGTAGTGAAAGCGCTTGGCGTCGAAATCGAGCAGACGCACCTCAAAGCGCAGCGGGTCGCCCAGCTTCACCTCGTGCACATAAGTCAGATGTGATTCCAGCGCGAACGATGAGCCGCCGTATTGCTTTCTGACTTCGTGACTCAAGCCGATGAATTGAAAGAAGGGACCCAGCGAGGCATCGAACACCACGTGGTAATAACCCACGTTCATGTGGCCGTTGTGATCGATCCATTCAGGTTTGACGACGGCGCTGCCGCCACGAAACGGTGTGTCAATGGTTGACATGAGGTCTGGGCGCACCATGAATGCGCAAAGATGGAGCCTGGGTCGCATGATACGTGCGACACGCAATCACTGGCCTCGCGTCAGCTCGACACGCTGCTCATCGCCCGGGATGTGCTCATGCTCACCGCCGTCGATCGGGGTACGGATCGCGCTCCCTATGCCTTCTGAGTCCTATGCCTGCTGAGTCTTAACCCCTGGCGCTGCACCCTCACCTTCACCGAACGCTGACGCCGGGTCGCCCAAGGGCTCCTCTATCGACTCCAGATCAGGCTCAGCAGGCATCACGCCCACCCTTGCCCCACGTTCGCGTCGAACGCGCCTGATCTCATCGCGGCGCCTCTGTACGTGCGCCTCCACACGTCTGCTGATGGCATCGAAAGCGTCACGCACCGCAATCGCGACATCTTCATCGCCATGATGATCGCCGGCGAACAGTTCCTCTCCGGTGAGCCTCAGATCAATGCGCACCTGATAAATGTGGCCCTGGCGGTGATGGTTGCCGGTCGTCTCGATGGCCACGTGACAACTCATCAGATCCGGGGCGAACTGTTCAAGCTTTTCGACCCGACGTTCGATGAGATCCTGCAGCCAAGGTGAAGACGGCATATCTCGGAACACGACTTGCACAGGCAATTTCATAGGCCACCCACTCCTCAGGGACTCGCAACGGTCCATCTTGATCAGAGGCCCCCAAGGGCAGATTGAGTGTGCTCAACCGGCTCCACACCACCGCAAGCGGGCCAGACCCACTACGAAGCGCCATGCAGGCTGGACAGAGACTGTTGCCTCGGTACACTGGCCGCTACGTCCGGATCGGCCCGGGCACATCTTTGCGGAGCCCTGCATGCCTGCCATTGGAATGGATCACTTCACAGTGCTCACCGAGCGCCTGGACGAGACCGTCGCCTTCTATGGCGACCTGCTGGGGCTGCATGCAGGTGACCGGCCCCCGTTCAAATTTCCCGGTGCCTGGCTGTATTGCGGCACACGCGCCGTCCTGCATGTGGTGGCTGGTCGACCGCTCCCCGCACATCCTGCGGGCGTGCTCGACCACATGGCGTTCAGCGCCACCGGCTTGGCCGACACGCTCGATCGACTGGACGCGCGCGGGATGCGCTACGACCTGCGCCGGCTGCCGGGCTCAGGCTTGTGGCAACTCTTTTTCAGCGATCCGAATGGGGCGCGCGTTGAGCTGGACTTCGACGCGGCCGAATCGCTGCCCGATGTACGAATGCAGGCCCTGGAGCGGACCACGCCACCCGCAGCGGCGCGCTGAGGGTGATGAAGGGTCAGGCGTGATGGGGGCGCTCGGCCTCCCACTGCGCCTCCTCGCCAGGCTCAGGCAGTACCCTGCCACCCTCCAGGATCCATGAGGCCGGCGTAGAGGAGGTCCGCATGCTGATCGCCTCCAAGGGCGCACCCGTCTGATCAGCCACTGCCTGTTTGCAGCGAGCAATGATCGCATCGGCGAGCGCACGGTCGCGGCCCGCTCGAATGCCAGCATGCAGCTCAAAGCGCATGCCGCCGGTCTGTGCAGGGTGATGCAGAAACTGCACATGCACGAAGGTGCGCGGCGCCCCGGTCAGATCACAGTGAATGTCCGTGAAGGCGCGCGCAAGTGCCGCGCGCTGGGTGTCGTTGAGGACGCCCTGAGGGCTGGTGCAACGGTATAGCGGCATGTTTGGCTCTCCTCTGATGGGGCGCAATGCAAGCGGGCTTAAGCCACGGCTTTAGGATCGGCGGCCACCACCATGACATCGTGGTAAGGCGCCCCGGTCACATCGCTGAACATTTGGCAGACTTCTTCCATGACTTGTACCCGTACCGCTTGCGACGTGCCTGCGGGCACGCTACCCAGCACCATCGAGGCCCGGGACGGCTGCCCCCCGGTAAACCACAGGCCCGGGGTCACTTCCGTGAAGTCGACACGCAACTGCGTGGCCGGCACATTGAAGCGCGCGGCATAGATGCGCGCCAGCCCGGCAACCACACGTTCACGCGTCGCCGCATCGATTGCACCGTTGACGAGACATTTGTAGGCGATCATCGCGGTCAGTATGACTGGCGCCCTTCTGAGCGACAAGCTCAGCGCGGCCATACCCCTTTGATGCCGTTCCACTGGATGTGCCCGATGAGCGATTGCTGCGATCACCACCCCTCCACTCCACCCGACTCCGGGGACATCGGGATTGCGCGGGTCGGCCCCTTCGACCCGGTCGCCTTCGAATCGGCCGTGCAAGCCATGCTCCAGGCCTGCGGCATTGCCACCGACTCGGTGCACACCGGGCGCACGGCTCGCCGCGTGCGCGATCTGTGGGAGCAGCGCCTGCTAGGCGGCTACGCCATCGACCCGGCCCAGGCCATTGGCGACGGATTCGAGGATGAGCGCGACGACATGGTCATCATCCGCGGCATCGCAGTCCATGGCGTGTGTCCGCATCACCTCGTGCCTTTTCGCGGCGTGGCTCATGTCGCCTACATTCCTGGCGGCAGGCTGCATGGGTTTGGGCGGATCGCCCGCATGGTCGATGCGATCGGACATCGCTTCACGTATCAGGAATGGATGACCCGCGATATCGCCCAAGCGCTGGTCGTCCATGGCAAGGCGCGGGGCGCAGCCTGCGTCATTGAGGCCGAGCAGCTGTGCCTGTTGCTGGGCGAAGACCGCCGGGGCGACGAGCGGGTACGTACCCAAGCGTTTACCGGCAGCTTTCGGGACAGCGACACCTTGCGATTGGAATTCTTGCGGGCACTGGAGACGCGCTGAACGCCCGGCTGCTTGCGACCCTGATGGCTCCAGGCGGGCCCGATCAGCCAGCCCGTGCCCGCTGCTCGCGCATCCGATTCCATTGCATGTAGAGCACCCCTCCCAGCACCAGGGCACCGCCCAGGACTTGTTCAAAGAGAGGCCTGACCCCGAAGAAGACCAGAGAGATCAGCACGGCGAACACGGGCACCGTGTTCTGCCACATCATGCCGGCATTCACACCCAGACGCGCCACGCCTATGTTCCAAAGCACATTGCCCAGGGTGGTGGAAAACACTGCAGTAATCAGCAGGTAAGCCAGCGCAGTCGGATCGGGATTCAGATTCGGCGCACCTGCCAGCCCCGCCGCACGGGCCAGCATCCACCACAACAGCAGCCAGGGGATGGCACACAAGGACGTGAGAAAGGTGCGGCTCAGCTGCGGTGTCTCGGTAGGGAACCAGCGCACTGCCAAAATTGAATAGACCGCCCAGGCGACGAAGGACAGCACGATGAAGAGCTCGCCTCCGCCAAGCGCAACTGATTGGCCCATCTCGCCTGCGCGACCATAGATGGCGATGATCGCGCCAATCACTGTCAACAAGGCCGCCCCCCAGAAGCCTTTTTCCAGCGGCGCGCGCGTCATGACGCGAAACACCACCGCGCCGTAGACCGGCGAGCCCGCCATGATGGCTGCAGCCGTGATGGTGTTGGTGTAGAGCAGCCCCAGGTTGTAGAGCACGAAGAACAGGCTCACGCATCCGCTCATCACCAGAATGCGCCACCAGGGGATCGACGGGCGCAAGCGCGCCGGCCCCAGCGTGAGCCCCACCCAGACGGCCAAAATGAGCGTGGCAATCGACAGCCTCAGACAGGCCAGCCAGAACGCATCGAACGTGGCGAACAGCGTCGCGGTCAGCGGAATATTCAGGCCCCAGAAGAGGCAGGCCAGCAAATAGCACACCGCCCCCACCAGCGCACCCGACGGGGCCGACACCACTCCAGACGGACTGCTCACAGCGACGGGATCCGCATCAGGGCAACCACCGCACGGTCGGCACGTCCAGCAGGTGGCCTGGCAACGCAGGTCTGCATCAGGGCTTCACCAGTCGTTGACTCTCGACGCGATCGAGGAAATCCAGCAGCAGCCGGTTGAAAACTTCAGGCTCTTCAAGGTTGATGCAGTGACCTGAGTTCGGCAGCACGGCCAATGTAGCGCCAGGAATGGTCTGCCACATGAACAGGGTAGGCTCCACGCAACCGCTGTCACGATCGCCCAGCATCATCATCACCGGCGCGCGCACACGTGCAAGCTCCGCACCTTTGTCGAGCAGTGAGGGGCGGCCAGCTTGAAAGCCGCGCAGCGTCAGCGCTGAGCCCAGGGCATCATGGCCGGCAAACTGCTCGAAAAACGTATCGAAGCCGACCGGATCCTTTTCCAGAAACGGGATCCGTGAAGCGGCTCGGGCGTACTCGGCAATGCCACTGCGAATGCCATCGCGCTCGATCTGATCGGCCAGTGCCCGACTCGAGGCGATCATCTCTTCGCGGCCCTTCGAGACCGAGCCTGAGCCAGCGCTGCAGGCACTGATCGACAGGATCCGCTGCGGGTGCATCCAACCAGCAGTGACTACCGCATAACCCCCCATCGACAAGCCAACCACATGGGCCTGATCGATCTTCAGACAGTCCATCAGTGCGATCAGGTCCGAGACCGCAAACTCCCAACCGTAGGCCTTGGGGTCGCTAGGCACATCCGAGGGTGTGTAGCCGCGCGCGTTGTAAGCAATGCAGCGATAGCGGCGCGACAACGCATTGACTTGAGGCAACCAGCTGCGCAGATCTCCCGCGAACTCGTGCACGAAGATCACCGCAGGGCCCGAACCTGCGTCGAGATAAGCGAGGTTGACCGGTAGCCCCGTAGTGCGGCGAACAAGCGTGTCCATTATGGAATCCAGGCAGCGCAAAGGACCGACGGTATCACTTTAGGTCGCAGCACCCGTGCGCCGCACGCCTACAATCGACACCCGTCCCTGACCATATCGCGCTGCTGCGAAACGCCTCATGTCCGAACTGGTGTTGCATCACTACGACTTCTCGAATTTCGCAGAGAAAGTGCGCCTGACGCTGGGATACAAAGGTCTGGCCTGGCGTTCGGTCATCATCCCGCCGATCGCGCCCAAGCCTGATCTGATTCCGCTGACGGGCGGCTATCGGCGCACGCCGGTGCTGCAGGTCGGCGCCGACATCTACTGCGATACGCGCCTGATCGTGCGCGAACTCGAGCGACGCGCACCGACGCCGACGCTCTTTGCGCAGTCCCACGCAGCAGAGGCCGACGCGCTCGCGTATTGGGCGGAGAATCGTCTGATGCGCCCGATCACGCTGTATGTGTCCGGTATGAATGTCGACCAATTACCGACGGGGCTGCAGGCCGATCGCTCGCTGATGCGCGGGCTGCCGCCTCCTGATGACGCCACCATGCGCCGTGCCGCGCTGCGCAACGCACCGCTGGTGCGCGCGCAATTGCCGCAGGTGGAAAGCATGCTGGCTGACGGACGACCCTGGCTGCTCGGCACGCAGCCCACCGTGGCCGACCTGGCCGTGTATCACCCGCTGTGGTTCTTTACGGCCCGCACACAGCGACTGGCCCACGAACTCCTCCCCTATGTGCGCATCGGTCAATGGATGCAGCGTGTGCGCGCCTTCGGCCACGGTTCGCCCACACCGATGTCATCCCAGGATGCGCTGGAGATGGCGCGCACGGCCGAGCCTGCGCCCTGCGCGCCCTCCTCACCGCAGCCAGAAGACCCTGCGCTGGGCGCGCGGGTGCGCGTACGGGCAGATGACTACGGCCGCGATGCCATCGAAGGCGAGCTGGTTCATCTGGGCACTGATGAAATCGCCGTGCGCCGCACCGATCCGGTCGTCGGAACGGTGGTCGTGCACTTTCCACGACTGGGTTATGACCTGCGTGTCATGGAGTCGCGTTCATGAGCGCGTCAATGAGCGAACCCACCGGCGACGGCACCGTACGCATCTCCAAGCTGCTCGCCGAACGTGGACTGTGCTCGCGCCGCGAGGCCGATCTGTATATCCAGCAAGGCCTGGTGCTGCTAGACGGCCGCCCGGTCACGGAATTGGGCAGCCGCGCCCATCCAAGCCAGACCGTAGCGCTCGCCGAGGGTGCACGACTGCAGCAGGCCCAGCGCATCACGGTCATCCTGAACAAGCCGATCGGCCATGTCTCGCATGCCGACGACGATGGCCGCTACCCGCCCGCGGTAGCACTCGTGACGGCTGACCGTCAGTGGGTCGATGCCCGTACCGCAGGCCCCACTCGCAACCCGATCGCGCAGACCGTACGCGCAGGCGGCAACAAGCGGGGCACCCGCATCGACACCCGGGGCCTCGCACCTGCAGGGCGCCTGGATATCGATTCCACCGGCATGCTCGTGCTCACCCAGGACGGACGCATCGCACGCCAGCTCATTGCCGACGACAACACGGTCGAAAAGGAGTACCTGGTGCGGGTCCAGGGCGGTCTCGATGCGGCAGGCCTGGCCTTGCTGAACCACGGACTGTCTCTGGATGGCCGCGCCCTGCGCCCCGCAAAGGTCTCCTGGCAGAACGAGGATCAGTTGCGCTTTGTGCTGCGCGAAGGTCGCCAGCGACAGATTCGACGCATGTGCGAACTGGTCGGGCTCACCGTGACCGGTCTGCGCCGCGTGCGCATCGGTCGTATCCCGCTTGGGGCACTCCCGGTCGGTCAATGGCGACTGCTGACCGAATTCGAAAAGTTCTGACCGGGAACATTCTGAGCTGTTAGAAGCAGCCGCTCAAACGCTGCTGCCACCATCCAGAGCCAGCGCCTGTCCGGTCACGTTACGGGCCGCAGGGCTGCACAGGTACAACACCATGTCCGCCACTTCCTGCGGCGTGACGATCAGCCCGGTGGGCACGCCGCTGCGTGCCTGCTGTGCATCAATGCCCAGCTCGGTGAAGCGCTGGTGCGCCATATCGGTATCCACCCAGCCCGGACAGATGGCGTTGACCGTGATGCCGCGCGGCGCCAACGCCAGCGCAAAGGCTTTCACCAATCCGACCACGCCATGCTTGGCGGCGGTGTAGGCCACCTGATCCGGCACTCCGCGCAGGCCCAGAAAGCTCGATATACACACCACACGCCCACCGGCATCCTGCAGCCATGGCAAGGCTGCTCGGGTGCAGCGAAACGTCCCACCCAGATTGACTTCGATCACGCGGTGCCAGGTATCGTCGTCCGGATCATCCAGCCGATCAGCGCCTGCCAGCCCGGCATTGTTGACCAGCACATCAATGCGCTGCACCTGCTCACGGATGGTCTCGAAGGCCCGCTTCACCGACGCATCATCGGCCACATCACACGCGATGCGTACGATCGCAGGATCCTGCATCACGGTCGATGCAGAGCGCCCCAACGCAAACACCCGATAGCCCGCATGCTGCAAGGCCTGGCAGATCGCCAACCCGATGCCGCGGGTGCCGCCGGTGACCACGGCCACCTTCATGCGGTCGTGAACCCGCCATCAACCGGGAACACCGTTCCGGTGATGTAGGAAGCGGCCTCGGAGGCCAGGAACACCACCGCCGCTGCAATTTCATCGGGGTGTGCCATCCGACCCAGCGGCACGCTGGACGAGGCAAACCCTGCCTGACCACTTGCGGCCGGCTGGCCACTGCGTTCCTGCAGATCGGCCATGACCTGACGCAGCATGGCCGTATCGGTGCTCCCGGGGGCCACGCAATTGATGCGCACCTTGTCGCGACCCCAGTCAATCGCTGCACTGCGTGTGAGCTGCCCCAGCGCGGCCTTGCTGGCCCCATACGCCGCACTGGCAGGCTTGCCCACAAGGGCCTGATCGGAAGCGATATTGACGATCGAGCCGCCACCCGCGGCAACCATGTGCGGGATGAACGCTTTCATCAGCAGGAACGGGGCGTACAGATTGACGGCAAACACCTGTTGCAGCGTTTGCAAGGATGTTTCAACCACCGTGCCGATGAAAGTCGTGCCCGCACAGTTCACGAGGATGCGCGCTGGGCCATGTTCAGCCACCACCTGCTGCGCACGCGCCTCCAGGCCGGCGCTGTCCCCCAAATCAATGTCCGGCAGATCCAGGCCCACCACGCGGCAGCCCTGGGTCTGCAGCATGGCGGCCACAGCAGACCCAATCCCGCCGCGATGGCCGGTGACCACCGCCACGCGGCCCTCAAGACCGGGAAGTCGCAATGCTGACAAGTCCATCACGCGATCTTCAAAATTTATTGGGCCCCATGTAACCGAAAAGGAACCCGGCCACTTTGCGCATCTGGATTTCCTCCGAGCCTTCGGTGATGCGATAGCGACGATGGTGTCGGTAGATATGCTCGAAGGGCTTGTGCCGCGAATAGCCGATGCCGCCGTGCACTTGCATGGCGCGATCCGCAGCCTCGCAGACCAGGCGGTTAGCCCAGTAATTGCACATCGACACTTTGTCCGACAACTTACGCTCCACCTCAGGGTGCGGCATCTGGTCCATTTCCCAGGCGGTCTTGCGGATCAGCAGACGCAGCATTTCGCACTGGGTGGCCAGCTCCACCAACGGGAACTGAATGCCCTGGTTGCGGGCAAGGTCCTCACCGAAAGGCTTGCGCTGGCGTGCGTACTTGACGCTCTCATTGACGCAAAACTGCGCAGCACCAAGGCTGGAGGCAGCCTGACGGATGCGGTTTTCATGCACGAAGGCCTGAGCCAGTGCCAGTCCCGAGCCCTCAGAGCCGAACATCGCATCATCGGGCACCCACACGTTCGTGAAGCTCACGCGCGGGTGATCAGTGGGCATGTTGAACGTCCACAGATACTCCTCGATCTTGACCCCAGGAGTGTCGGTGGGCACCAGAAACGCGGTGATACCCCTTGCGTCGCCCGCCTTGCCACTGGTTCGTGCGAACAACGAGCAATGCGTGGCCACGTGCATGCCGGTGGTCCACATCTTCTCGCCGTCAATGCGCCATCCCGAAACGCCATTGCGGGTCTCGCGCACCGCCTTGGTTTCCATGTGGGTGGCGTCAGAACCATGGTTGGGCTCAGTCAGACCGAAGGTGAT
>CANHUQ010000094.1 GCA_947463885.1 Burkholderiales bacterium | reverse complement strand
TGAAGCGCAGTCAGGCCCTGTGCAGGTCTTCTCTGGCAGTGCGCGCGAGGCGTGTCGTGCCTTTCCGCGCAACGTCAACATCGCCGCCACGCTCGCATTGGCCGGAATCGGCCCCGATCTGACGCGGGTCGACATCTGGTCTGATCCCCAACTGACGCGCAATGTGCATGAGATTGAGATCGACAGCGACAGCACGCGCATTCGCTTGACGCTCGAGAATCTGCCCAGTGCAACGAACCCGCGCAGCAGTGCCGTCACGGCTCACAGCGTGTGTGCCGTCCTGGCTGATTTGGTGCAGCCAGTGCGGATCGGAACTTAGTCGTTCCGGGGCTTGAAACTCAGGTGTGCGGAACGGATGCGTCGATGAACAATACCTCTGCCTGGGCTACCACACGCTCCGCGGACATGAGTCGAGCGGTTGCGTGCGTCTTGCGACCGTCCTCGCGGACATCGTCCAGATGGACTTGCAGCCACTCGCCGATCTTCGCGCTGGAACGGTAGTCCAGCGTCAAGCGGGCGGTCACACGTCGGCGCCCGCCCGAGCGCGCCACCAGCATGTAGCCGATGCCCACATCCAGCAAGGTGGCAGTCACGCCGCCATGCAGCGCGCCACGCGCATTGAGGTGGTTCGCTCCCACCAGCATCCCGATCTCCAGGGATGCGTCTGTGCCGCGGCTCATGAACCCCCCCAGTGCGTCCAGCACCGGGCTGCTGCGAAAAATCGGGCCAAAGCCCTCGGGAATGGAAGGTGCGGAATCTGTCATGACACTAGGTCGTGGAAGTTGAGGTGGTGCGCTTTACGGTGCGCGGTGTCGATGCCGCGGCTTGCACACCGGCAGACCTGAGAAGGACGAGTGCCGCTTCACGGGCCGAGACTGCTGCTTGCGGATCGCCGCCCCGCACCATGGAGGTGGTGATCGCGCCATCAACGAGCAGCGCGATCTGATCGGCCAGCCGTGCAGGGTCTGTCGCGTTCAGGGCTCGCAGTCTGGATTCGAACCAATCACGGCGCCCAAGCTTGATGTCCTTCACCACTGCCACAGCTGGATGTGCAGGATCGCCACCCAACTCCGCGACCGCGTTCACGTAGGGGCACCCTCTGAAACTGCGTCCACCCAGCACGCGTTCCAGACCTTCGAATACACCCAGAATCTGCTGAAGCGGCGGACCGTCCAAGGCAGTCATACGGGCCGCCCGTCTGAGCAGATAGGCGACGATCAGCGCATCCTTCGATGCGAAGTGTTTGTACAGGGTGCGTTTGCTTACGCTGGCCGCTGCGGCCAATGCATCCACACCCACCGCCTGGATGCCCTCGCGATAGAACAAGTGGTCTGCGGCGTCCAGGATGCGCTCGATCACCGGATTGGGCGGTGCTGTGCTCATCGATGTTTCTAGTGCTTGCGCCCTGCGCGGATCAGGCCGTGGCAAGGCTGGGGGGTTTGCCCGGTCTCGCCACAGCAAAGGCCATCTGAACCAGGCCTGCGGTCAGTCCGAGTGCCACACCCACTTGCAGGGCCAGCGTGTACGAACCCAGGGCGTCGTAGGCGAGTCCGCCGCCAAATGCGCCAAAGAAACTGCCGATCTGGTGGGTCATGAAGGCCACACCACCGAGCATGGCCTGCCATCGCAGGCCGAAGTTATCGCCAATGTATCCGGCCACGAGCGGCCCAACGCCCATCCAGAGAAAGCCCATGATCGCTGCGAAGACCAACGTATTGGCAGGGCTCGCGTCCGACAGGAAGTACCAGGCGATGCCGAGTGATCTGAGCGTATACATGCCGCCCAACAACAGCAGCTTGTTCCAGCGACCGCCTGCCCAGCCAAAGAACAGGCTGCCCAGAATGTTGAAGCCGCCGATCATGCCCAGTGCCTGCGCGCTCAACATGGGATCGAGGCCGCAGCTGTCGAGGTAGGAGGGCAGGTGGGTGGTCAGGAACACCAGCTGCATCCCGCAGACGAAATAGGCGACGGTCATGACGGCGAAAGGCGGGTGCTTGAGTGCCTGGATCGTGGCGGCCCAGGCGCTGTTCTGCTCACCCCGTGGTGAGGGTGGGGTGGGCAGGGCATCGACCCGACCTGCATACCAGGCCGATGGCACGATGATCAGGGCCAGCAAGACGAACCCATAGGCGCCGACCCGCCAGCCGTATTCCTGCGACAGCGCCTGCCCGATGGGGGCAGCGAGCATGGCACCAAGCGATCCTGCTGCCGACACGATACCCAGCACCGTACTGCGTACCGCCGCCGACACCGCACGCGAAGCGACGGCCATGGCGATGGCTGACCCGGTGCATGCCATGGACGCACCGATGGCAAATCCTGCACCGAGCGTGATGCCCAGCATCCCGTGGGCAGTCGCCAGCAAGACCATGCCCAGGACATAGAGGACGGAACCCACCATCATGACCTTGCGATAGCCGACACGCACCGCCCAGGCACCGGCAAAGGGCTGCAGAAAGCCCCACACCAGGTTTTGCACCGCAATGGCCAGGGTGAACTGCGAGACCGAGACCCCCACATCTTTTGTGAGCGCGGGCATCAGCACACCCAGGCTCTGGCGCAGTCCCATGCTCATGGTCAGCATGATCGAAGCGCCAATCAGGATCGGCAGAAGCGGGCGCAATGCGCGCAGTGATGACATGTGGGTTCCTCGAGACTCGTACGCGATGGTACACCGACCGGTTTACTTTGATAAACCGATCGGTGTACTTAAAGTGAAGGGTGCAACCGAAGTGCACGTAGAGATGCAGTTCGCGGATGAGAAAGCCACCTGTCCTGGTGGCTCAGCCCAGAGACCGCATCACGCTCGAGCCATTCAGGCCGATTCGGTTTTCTTGGCGTCGGTGGAGCGGATGGCGTCTTGCATCTTGACCGGCGGCACCACAGGTGTCAGCCCGTTGGCCACCGTCGAGGGAATCAGCTCAATGAGTTGATCCACGGTAAACACCGAACCATCGTTGGTCAGAGTCTTGAAATCCTCGCCATAGAAGTAGCTGTTGATGCGGCCCTTCTCAACGTGAAAAACATGACCGTTGATGATGTCTGCGCCATCGGTGCACAGGTAGGCGACCATGGGGGCGATATGTTCCGGTCCACGGCCGGCGAAGAACCGATCGTACTGTTCCTGCGTCATGAGGCCCGCGTCCAGCTTGCGCTTCTGGTTGGCGATCACAGCCTCGTTCATCATCATGCGGGTGTCGGCTGCCGGGCACATGGCGTTGCAAGTGATGCCAAAACGCGCGGTTTCCTTCGCGATGGAGCGCGTCAGCCCGATGATTCCTGCTTTCGCGGCGCTGTAGTTGCACTGACCCACGGAGCCCTTGAATGCGTCGGACGAAAAATTCACGATCCGTCCGTAGCCCTCGCGTCGCATGTACTTGATCGCGTGATGAGACATGGCCCAGTGGCCTTTCAGGTGCACGTTGATGACCGAATCAAAGTCGTCTTCGGACATGTTCCAGATCATCTTTTCGCGCAGCATGCCGGCTACATTGACCAGGATGTCGATCTTTCCGAAGGTGTCGACGCACTGGGCCACCATCCGGCCAGCCTTCTGATAGTCGGCCACGCTGTCGTAGTTGGCGATGGCTGTACCGCCGGCAGCACGAATTTCATTGACCACGTCATCGGCGGGGCGCTCTTCAGTGGGCTCACCCCCGCGACCGACGCCGGGATCGTTGACGATCACGCGGGCGCCCTCGCGCGCGAGCAGCAGTGCAACGTCACGTCCGATGCCACGTCCTGCGCCAGTCACGATGGCGGCTTTACCTTCGAGATGCATGGTCGAGTCTCCTGTCTGTTGGAAATGAAGCCCGCGCGATGGACCTAGCGTGAGGGCATGTCCTGCAATGCGGTGGGCGGCTGTTTGATAGGAACGGTACGCTGCAGGAATTCGATCACTGCGTTCGCAAAGATGTCATTACGATCGCCCGCCACCATGTGTCCAGCCCCGGTCACGTTGACGAATTCACTGTGCGGGCATAAGTCCAGAAAGGCCTGCGCGCCGGCCTCGCTCAACAGATCCGAGAGACCGCCGCGCACCAGCAGGGTAGGCAGTTTGAGCGCGCGCGAGCACGCTTCCAGTCGCACGCGGCGCTGCTCGAGTTGCTGGCGACTGGAGCGGTATCGCGGATCCCAGTGCCAGTGATACTTGCCATCGGACCCAAGACGCACGTTCTTGGCCAATCCATCCAGGTTGCGGGGCCGGGTGCGGTGGGGCTGGTAGCTGGCAATGGCATCGGCCACTTCGTCAAGGGAGCTAAAGCCTTCCGGCTTGCGGCTCATGAACGCTTGAATTTTGTCGACACCCTCGGCCTCAATGCGTGGACCTACATCCACCAGTACGAGTGCTACAGCGTCCACACGGCCTTCACCTGCCGCCACCAGGCTGGTGCCGCCCCCCATCGAGGCACCGACCAGCACCGGGCGCCTGCCACCCAATGCTGCGACCACGCATTCGAGGTCCTCGACCATGACATCCTGGCCGTAGTGACCGTCGGGTGCCCAGTCTGAGTCGCCGTGCCCGCGGGCATCGAAGGCGACTGCGCGATAGCCGGCGGCGCCCAGCGTTTCGCCCGCACCTTTCCAGGCGTGTCGGGTCTGACCGCCTCCGTGCTGAAGCAACACGAGCGGGCCGTCAGCAGGCCCCCACGCATCGCCTGCGATGCGCACCCCCCGAGCACCTGGCCACTGGTGCATCGGGGTGGGTGTACCAGGCAATCGGGTGCCAGCGCTCATGCGATCTTCCGTCAGGCGGACTTCACGAGCAGGGCCAGAATGGCCTCCAGGTGGTCGTCTGCCATTTTCTTCAATTCATCATCCGTTCGGTCCTGCACAGGGTGCGGAACGAACACATAGGCCGGATCGGTTCCTAATGCCCGGGACTGCACCGCGGCGGCATCGATGAATTCCGTGGTGGCCACACCGACAGCAGGAATGCCGTTGGACTCAAGCGCTGCGAGGTCATGCGTACAGCACGACGTGCAGGAGCCTCAGTCCGCCAGGCCTTCAATCACCAGATTGACTTCACCGACGATCTGCTGACGCAGTGGCACCGGCGCGGGCTTAGCCACCGTGGGTTTCATGTAGCGCTTGACCGTGACACCGCGTTGCGTCAACAGGGCATCGATGCGATCAAGAAAAACGTCGCCGCGCGGCTTGGAGATATCCAGCAGTCCGACGGTCAGCCCCTGGAGCTGTTCCGGCCGGACCAGCCGTGCGCGCGAGGTCGGACTGTGTTCCGACGTCGGGTCGAGAAAGACACTCACGATTTCACCTCTTTGGTTACAGGCAGCGACCCGGCGAAACCGCCGCCGGACCAGCCGCCAATGATGCCGGAGAACATGCCGGCAGAACCACCTGCCCGCACGATGAGCAATCCGCCTGGGCGGAATTTGTTGCGTGTGGTGCCTGGCGCTGAGGGCCCATAGCCCTCGTCGATACCCTGGGCGCCGCGCACCAGCATGTCATTGGGTATTTCGCACAGACGATACAGTTCTTCGAGCAGCCGCGCTTTGCTCCAGCCAGCTTGCCTGAAGGTTCGTTCGTGCTCAGGACAGACGACCAGTACCGCATCGCAGGCCGGTGCGAGCTTGACATGGTGGATGGCCTTCAGCGACGCCGCCATGCTGCGCGCAAGGCTCTCGGGTGTCCGGGACTTCTGATCCACGATACCTTGGAGCCCAAAGCCTGCGAACACCGTGACCGCAGAGACGCCACGCGGAACACCGTAATCGGTCGACAGCGGCTCCCAGGACGAACCTTCCTCATCTTCTGCAAAGCAGTAGGTGTACTTGCCGGGATTGCCCAGGGTGGCTCGGTCGACTTCCTGGGGTCGTCCGCCGCCCACGTTGCGAATGATGAGCTGCAAGGCTCGTCCGATGGTGGCGTTGGCCCGATTGCCTTGCCCCAACGCATTGCCAAGCGCATTCATCCCGATTTGCCGGCGCACGGGGCCGTTCACGATCACGACCGGGCCGACGAACATCGTGGTGGCCAGGACACCATGCATGGCGAAGGCGGGGTCGAGCGCAGCTTCCACGGCCGCCAGCACCACCGGCAGATACTCCGGCTTGCAACCGGCCATGACCGCATTGATGGCGACTTTTTCGATCGTGAGCGCAATCAGATTGGGCGGACACAGACCCAGCACTTCCTGAGGATCGCGCGTGGTACCCGCGAGCATGCGCAGAACCCGTTCCCGGGTGGGCGGGACCACAGGCAGGCCGTCGCTCCAGCCTCGTTCGTAGATGGCCTCGAACTCGTCCTCATCTTCTCCGAACGTCACCTGACGCGAAATCAGTCCGGTTTGCTCGAATCGGATGAGCAGCGCCTCGCGTTGGCCCGGGTCCATGTTGAGTGCCCCGCACCCGGGACGCATGGCAGGCAGCGCCGCGCCGAGCCCATTGATCCCGCTGACGCGCTCCCATTCGCCCCGATCCCATCCGTAGGTGCGGCCTGCCTCAACGCCGGCGCGACGATGAATGAGGGTCGGCACGATCTCGATTCCAAGCGTGTGCGAGACGCTCAGATCGGCGTCGTGTTCACGCTGGGCAATGGATGCAGGAAAGGAGGGATCGTCTTGGGTATAGACGCGCAGAGCGCCTTGTGCGGACAACTGCTGCAGGACCGGTGCGATCAGTTCGCAGGTGGGGCAGTCTCGTTTGACTACGGCGATCAGGCCATCGGCAGGTAAGGTCACCTGAGGCAGGGGCATTGGGTCTCCCAAGGATGGCTGCTGTGCATCGCTGCAGCCGCTTTATCGTAAATCCAAGTTTACGCGAACCCGCGTGCGCAGCCTACTGCCTTGCGCGCCAGGCGCTGCGTCAGTCCCGAGCGCTCAGCGTGCCGTAGACATCGGCAATGCGGGCTTTGGCAAAGCCCTGGTCATACGGCGACAGCACCTTCAGCGTGATCCTGACGTGCTCGAAGCGCCATCCTTGAGGCTCGCGGCGGTAGCGGTCGTCATAACGCACCGACATCCAATAGGCCTGCTCACCCTCGGGCAATGCATACACCATGGGTTGCCACAGGTACCAGCTTCCGGTGGCCGTATCACCCTCGACCTCGATGATCGGATTGGTCACCATGTGCAGAGCAAAAGGCACACGCTTCGACGAACCCTCGAAAAAGGAGCGGATGGCGGCGCGCCCACGATGCACCCCCATGGGTCCACCATCCCAGACCGCATCTTCGGTGAACAGCGCAGCCAGACCGTCTGCGTTGTAGTGGTCATCACACAGTGCGCAATAGGTGTGTTTGAGCTGCTTGATGCGCTCAACATCAGCGAGCCAACGCACCAGCTTGATGGTCTCTGCGTCGTCCATCTCCGGATCCTCTGCCTAAGCTTTCAGCTTGTCCTGAGTGTTCGTATCGAAATCGGAGGCTTCGTGGCGCTCATGTAACTGACTGGCCGGGTCACCGGTCACCCGATTGACCATCCGTCCGCGACGCACTGCCGGGCGGGTGGCGATGGCATCAGTCCAGCGTTGGACGTGTTTGTACTCATTGACTTGCAGGAATTCCCCGGCTTCGTAGATCAGCCCCTTGGCCAGGGCGCCATACCAGGGCCAGATGGCGATATCAGCGATTGAATACGCGTCCCCGGCCATGTAGGCGTGGTCAGCCAGATGGCGATCCAGTACGTCGAGCTGGCGCTTGATTTCCATCGCAAAGCGGTCGATGGCGTACTCGATCTTGAGCGGCGCGTATGCATAAAAATGGCCGAAGCCGCCACCCAGGTAGGGAGCGCTGCCCATCTGCCAGAACAGCCAGGACAGGCACTCGGCGCGCTCGGCGCCGCCCTTGGGCAGGAAGGCATCAAATTTTTCCGCCAGATGCAGCAGGATGGCGCCTGACTCGAACACTCGGATCGGCGTCGGTCCGCTGCGATCGATCAACGCCGGGATTTTCGAATTGGGGTTGGCCGCCACGAACCCGCTGCTGAACTGCTGGCCCTCTTGAATCCGGATCAGCCAGGCGTCGTACTCCGCGCCCTGATGACCCAGCGCCAGGAGCTCCTCGAGCATGACCGTGACCTTTACGCCGTTGGGTGTGCCCAGGGAATACAACTGCATTGGGTGACGCCCCACCGGCAGCTCTTTTTCGTGAGTCGGGCCGGCAATTGGGCGGTTGATGTTGGCGAAGCGCCCACCGCTCGCTTTATTCCAGGTCCAGATTTTCGGGGGGGTATACGCGGCGTCGGTCATAAGGCGGGACTCCGTAGAAACCGAGGGTGAAGAGGATGAGGACTCGAGACGACCGGTCGGCCTGAGCGCCAACGTGTCGAAACCGCACACGATAGCTGAGCCGGATCGGCACGTCATGTCCGTGTCTCGTTTCGTGGCTGAACGAACGCTGCGTATCCTCCGGGGCACCTCCACTCAGAGTCCGTGCGCATCATGATCCATCTGTACACCACCGAGCGTGAATATCCCTGGGGCACGTTGCGCTCGACCAATGCCAGCAAAGTCAAGGTCGTCCTTGAAGAGAAGGGCCTGTCTTATCAGGTGGAGCGCATGCGTGCAGGCGATTTGTGGAAGAAGCCCCCCGAATTCCTCGCCAAGCACCCCTTGGGCAAGGTGCCCTATATCGAAGATGGCGACCGCGTCATCTATGACTCGTCAGTGATCAACGAATACCTTGAGGACCAATACCCTGAGCCCGCGCTGATGCCTGTGTCGGCGATTGATCGGGCGCGGGTGCGCATGGTCGAAAATTTCTGTGATGAGGCGATCCTGGTGGGCGATTTACCGCTGCTGTGGATGCCGTATTGGTCCGAGCCACAGCAACGCGATGCGGCTCGCATGGAGAAGGGCCGGGAAGGGCTGCGCCAACGGGCGTTGCCGTTCATCGAGCAATCGATTGGCGAACAAGCCTTCCTGTGCGGAGAGTTCAGCCTCGCCGACGCAGGCTATATGGCTCTGGCCATGGTGTTGCAGGTCGATGGCATGGCACTGGACGCCTTCCCACGCACCGCCCGCTATCTGGAACGGCTGCGCGCCCGTGCAAGTTACGCTTGCATCAGTCCGGCCACCTCGCTGGCCGACTCGTCAGGCCGCCCCTGAAAGGGGGCCTGAATCGGTTGCTGAGCGTGCCTTTGAGGCAGCCTGCCCCCGCGCTAAGCCACCTGACTGATCCCCTCTGTTTCTCAGCCCACCGGAGATCCACCCATGCTGCTCGACGTTCGGACCTACACCTGCCATCCCGGCATGATCAAGAAGCACCTCGCTTTGTATGAAGAGATGGGGAAAACGCCGCAGACGCGCCATCTCGGACAGCCGCTTGCGTACCTGACGACCGAGACCGGCAATGTGAATCAGTACATCCACATCTGGGTCTACGAGAGTGCCGGCGACCGCGAGACCAAACGCGCGGCGATGTGGAAGGACCCGGAATGGATCGCCTATGCCGAGGCCAGTGCCAAGCTGGGTGCACTCATGTCCCAGGAAAACAGGCTGATGCAGCCGGTGTCGTTTTTCCCGATCAAGCGCTGACGCCGCACACCGTACGCTCGCACCTGTGCGCGCATCACGCGGCGGGTCTCATCCCCTGCTGCGTGCTTGAGCGTCAGCCAGGGGCTTCCAGTGCAACAGCCCGAATAGCAAGGTCAGGACCACGCTCACTGCAAGCGGCCCCTTGTACAGCCTGACATGCCGAAACATGAAGAGCAGCTCCAGTGCATGCAACCCGAGCAAAACCGCTGCGACAAGAGGCGTGCGATTAAAGCTGTCGGCTGGCAGCCATCCGGCTAGCTTGGCGAGCGCAAGGGCGTAAACCGCCAGGCAAGCCAGCTTGAGGATCATGTTCATCGCTTGTTCACTTGGGTAACGTTCTGTTTGGGGGCCCGAGGGCACACGGAGCGTGAGCCTTGCGCCATCCGCACAATGCCGTCATCGCCCAACCTATGATGCGCCCGCAGCGCGGCGCTGTCACATGACCGCCATACAACCCTCTGATAATTCGAGTTTTGTCGAATGATGAGTTCGGCTGACTGAAACCAAGGAGCGGCGATGCGTGTCGGGATCAATGGCATGGGCAGGATCGGGCGGTTGGCCTTGCGGGCAGCCATGGGTGCAGCCGAGCGTCAGTCTGACGACCCGCGCCACGGCAATCGGCTGGACGTGGTCCATCTGAACGAAATCAAGGGCGGCAATGCGGCGACTGCCCACCTGCTCACGTTTGACAGTGTCCAGGGTCGTTGGCGCACCGACATACAGACCCATGGCGAGGACGAGATCCGGATCGCCGACAAGAGACTGGGGTTTTCAGCCTATCCCACCACCCGCGAGATTCCCTGGGGCGATCTGGGTGTGGACCTGGTTCTGGAATGTACCGGCAAGTTCCTGACACCCGACACGCTGCAAGGACACCTCGATCGCGGCGCAAAGCGGGTGATCGTGGCCGCACCCGTCAAGGTGGGTGACGTCCTGAATGTGGTGGTCGGGGTCAATGATCATCTTTACGACCCGGCACGCTTTCCGATCGTCACGGCAGCATCGTGCACCACGAACTGCCTGGCGCCGATCGTCAAAGTGGTCCACGAGGCGATCGGTATTCGGCACGGCCAGATCACCACGATTCACGATCCGACCAATACGAATGTGGTGGTTGATGCGCCCCACAAAGATTTGCGTCGGGCACGCAGTGCCATGCTGAGCTTGTCACCCACGACGACGGGTAGCGCAACCGCCATCGCGCTGATCTATCCGGAGCTCAAAGGCAAGCTCAACGGGCATGCCGTTCGGGCCCCGGTGCTGAATGCCTCGCTCACGGACTGTGTCTTCGAGTTGCAACGCGCCACGACTGCGCAGGAGGTGAACAACCTGTTTGCCAGCGCTGCGCGTGGCGGGCTCGCCGGCATCCTGGGCTATGAGGAGCGCCCGCTGGTCAGTGCCGATTACGCCCGCGATACACGCAGCGCGATCGTCGATGCACCGTCCACCCTGGTGACCGACGAGACCTTGCTCAAGGTCTATGCCTGGTATGACAACGAAATGGGCTACGCCTGCCGGATGGTGGATCTGGCCTGCATCCTCGAGGCGAAAGGTCTATGAACGCGGGTACCCGGCATTACGCAACGGTCACGGCCGCCTATTGGGGGTTCACCCTCACGGACGGCGCGCTGCGCATGCTGGTTTTGCTGCATTTTTACAAGCTGGGTTATTCCCCGTTTACGCTTGCCTTTCTGTTTTTGCTGTACGAGGCAGCCGGGATTCTGGCCAATCTGATTGGCGGTTGGCTGGCCACGCGCTATGGCATTGCGCGCATGCTGGCTGTCGGTCTGGCCACGCAGATCTGTGGGTTTCTGTTGCTGTCGGCGCTGTCACCTGAATGGAGCGCCACCCTGTCGGTCGCCTGGGTCGTTATCGCTCAAGGTGTGTGTGGCGTTGCAAAAGATCTGACCAAAACAGCCAGCAAATCCGCGATCAAGCTCACAGCAGGAAGCGCTTCCGGGCAGCTCTTTAAGTGGGTGGCGTTCTTCACCGGCAGCAAGAATGCGATGAAGGGCGTTGGGTTTTTCCTCGGCGGCGTCTTGCTGCAGGCGCTTGGTTTTCAGGCGTCCTTATGGCTGATGTCCGCACTGTTGGCCTGTGTGTTGATTGCCGTTGTGACGTCTGTTCCGCCATTGATGGGGAAAAGCCGTGCGTCGAAGTCGGCTCGCGAGTTGTTCGCTAAAAACCAGGGCATCAACCTGCTCGCCGCTGCCCGCGTCGCCTTGTTCGGCGCCCGTGATGTGTGGTTCGTCGTTGGCGTGCCGGTCTTCCTGTATGCGTCAGGGTGGACATTCAGCATGGTCGGGGCATTTCTGGCCTTATGGACGATCGGCTATGGCATGGTGCAAGCGTTTGCGCCAGCCTTGGTCAAGCGCAGCACAGATGGGTTGAGCCGTGAGGTCCCCGCGGCACGCGCCTGGTCGGCGGTGTTGGCCGTAGTTCCCGCTGTGCTGGCAGCACTGGTGTATGCGCAAGTGCCACATCTGGAATGGGTGGTGGTGGCGGGCCTGGGCTTGTTCGGTTTTGCATTCGCGGTGAATTCTTCTGTGCACTCCTACCTGGTGCTCGCGTATGCAGGTTCGGAAAAGGCAGCAGAAGATGTCGGCTTTTATTACGCTGCCAACGCATTGGGCCGATTCCTTGGCACGCTGATGTCGGGTCTGTTGTATCAGTGGGGCGGTATCGGTTGGTCGCTGATCGGATCGGCGCTGATGTTGGCGGCGTGTTGGGCCGTCACGCTGATGCTGCCCACGCACATGCCGCCTGCGGCCAGGCTGAACCCACCCGAGGGGTCGACGCGACCATGAGTGTGATCCGGTCGTCCGGCAGATCTAAGGTGCCAAGCGACTCAATTGGACCACGCGACTCAATCGTCATAAGCGAACAGGTTGCCCGTGCGATCCAATGGGACGAGCTGGATGCAGTCAAGATGCTGAGCGCACTGGCTCAGCCCTTGCGGTTGCGC
>CANHUQ010000093.1 GCA_947463885.1 Burkholderiales bacterium | reverse complement strand
CGGCCATACAGTTGCTCGCCCTGCTCAAGGTACCCGGCATCGATGCGGGTGACGGTGTTGCGCGTCGCCGATGCCGGCGAGGTCTGCGCCGCGGTTTGCAGCGACTGAAGATAGGTGGCCATGGCCTGCAGGTCGGCGGGGTCGAGGTACTGCAGACTGCCGCTCACCACCCGGGCCATGGGGCCGGTGGCCACGGCCTGCGCAGTGCGCCCGCTGGCCAACCAGGCCACCGTTCGGTCAAGCGGCCAACCGCCGACGCCCCCGGCGTCACCGCGCGTGAGCGAGGGCGCATGCCAGCCCAACGCGGTCAGGTCTGCGCCCCCGAAAGGCTCACCCGTATAAGCGCCCAACGCATTGCGGGTCGTGTGACACGCGCCGCAGTGCCCAAGCCCCTGCACGAGATACGCACCGCGGTTCCAGGTTGCGTCACGTGCCGGGTCAGGCGTGAAAGGCTGTGCGCGGAAATACAGCAGGCGCCAGGCCTCAATAGCCAGCGGCATGTTGAACGGGAATCGGAGCGCCTGCTCGCGATTGGCCTGCTTGATCGGCGCAAGGGTTCGCAACCACGCAAACAACGCATCCGAGTCGGCGCGCGTGATGCGTGTGTACTCGGTATAGGGGAAGGCCGGGTTCAGTGCACGGCCATTGCGTGATCGGCCTTCGTGCATCGCGCGCCAAAAATCCTCTGCAGTCCAGGCGCCAATGCCCGTATTCGGGTCGGGCGTGAGGTTGGTGGCATACACCTCACCGAACGGCGTCGCAATGGCACGTCCGCCTGCGTAGGGCTCGCCGCCGCGTGCAGTGTGGCAGCCTGCGCAATGGCCTGCCCGTGCGAGATACGCGCCACGCGCGGCCGGGTCCTTCGAGCGGGCATCCGCCACGACGGCCTGCTCCTGACGCTGAGCAGCACTGATCGAGGGCCCCCCGCACGACAAGGGTCTGGGCACATCGGGCTGAGGAGCCTGCGCGCGGGCCTGCGACGGCACCGGTTGCACGGCGAGCCAGGCCGTGACCGATGCAATGTCATCCGGGGCCATGCGACGGGCGACCTCGCCCATGCAATCGGGCGCATGGGCCCGGCGTGTCCCGTTGCGCCAGGCACCGAACTGCGCATTGAGGTAGTCGCGGGGCAAACCAAGCAGCGCCGGCACATCAGGCTCGACACCCATCAGCGACTCGCCGTGGCATTGCGTGCAGGCGGGCAGGCGGCGACCTGGATCGCCCACCTTCACCAACAGCCTGCCACGCTCAAGGGTGCGCGCATCCGCCGCAGCCGCCGGGGGTGGCGGGTAAGGTGGGTGCTGAGCCGAGAAATGCGCCGCCATCTCGCGCAGATAATCGTCAGTCAATCCATCGACCATCCAGGCCATGGTGGGCGCGGTACGCCGGGCATCGCGGAAATGTGTGAGTTGGTTGAAAAGATAGCCTGCGGGCTTGCCGGCAATGCGCGGGTAGTAACCATCCGGGCCTGCGCGGCCCTGCGGCCCATGGCAAGCGGTGCAGGCTTTCACGCGATCGGCCATCAGCTCAGTCGATGCGGCCGTCGCAGACACACGCGCGGGCGAAGCCGCCGACGCCACGGGGCCGGATGCGCGTTGTGAATTCTGAATCGTCTGAGTCGACTCACTCGCATGACCCGTGCGTGCGCCCTGCGGTTGAGCCATTGCGGGGCGAGGGATGCAAACAAGCCCGCCCACCAGCAGTGCGGTAGCGGTCCACGCTGTCAACCAGGCCACCTGATCGGGAAAACAATGACGGGACACGAATTCAGCGGCGGGCAAGGGTTGAAGGCGGCCGAAGTATGAATCATCAGCGTGCGATGCACTCGACGGGCCTGCATCGGTTATCGTTGGTGTCCACACTTCAAGGCACTGACCACGCCGGGACCACCCGGATCAGGAGGCACACCATGGATCGCACTGAGCAACGCCGCCGAACCGTCGCCGAAGCGGTGGCCGACATTCGGGCCATTGAAGCCCGTGAGGGCGTCACGCGCGAAGGGCTGGCGCGCATCCGCGAGCGGCTGATCACGCTGGCTGCACAGACCGAACTCTTCGGACCTGACGATTTCCCGCCGCCTGGCACGGGTGATTCGCGCCGCTCGGCACTCTATCGACTTTCGGAAGATGCAGACCACCGCTTTGCGCTCTATGCCAATGCCTCGCATGGCGGCTACGGCACGCCTGCGCACGACCACACCACCTGGGCCGTGATCGTGGGTGTCACCGGTGCTGAGCTGAACAAGTTCTACGAGCCGACAGAAGATGGCGGCGTGCGCGAAAAGGGTGCGTTCACCGTGCGCGCCGGCAGCGGTGTAGCCTTCATGCCGACCGATCTGCACTCGATCCACATCGAAGCGCCTCTCATCAACTTCCATATGTACGGCCTGGGGCTGGAGCAGCTGCATAGCCGGCGTTATTACAAACCTGCGGAAAACGCCTGGGCGATCTTTCCGCCGCACGCGGATATCCGCGAAGCACGCTGACCCGACCCGCAGATGGCCTACGCCCAACGGATTGGTGCGCAACGCCATGTCTTTGCAGACCTGAAGACCTTGCTGGCCTGCGCCAGCCCGATGCGTTCGGGCGATGCGCTGGCCGGCGTCGCAGCAGAATCTGAAGCGCAACGCATGGCCGCGCGTCTGGCGCTGGCCGATGTGCCGCTGTCGGAGTTCCTGCATGAGGCGCTGATCGACCCGCGTGATGATGAAGTCTCGCAGTTGATTCTCGATCAGCACGATCAGCGCGCATTTGCAGCCGTGTCTCACCTGACCGTAGGAGGGTTTCGTGACTGGTTGCTCTCGGATACCGCAGACCACGCGGCCGTCTCGGCGCTGGCCTGGGGTCTGACACCCGAGATGGTGGCGGCGGTGAGCAAGCTGATGCGCAATCAGGATCTGATCGTGGCAGCGCGCAAGTGCCAGGTGGTCACGCGCTTTCGCTCCACCATCGGATTGCCGGGTCATCTCGCTGTCCGTCTGCAGCCCAATCACGGTACCGACGATGCGCGCGGCATCGTGGCCTCGATCATCGACGGGCTCATGTATGGCTGCGGCGATGCGGTGATCGGCATCAACCCGGTGAGCGACCGGCTGACGACCATCATCGATCTGCTCAAGGTGATCGACGAGATTCGGCAGCGCTTCGAGATTCCCACTCAGAGTTGCGTGCTGACGCATGTGACTCAAACCATCCGCGCGATTGAGCAGGGGGCACCGGTCGACCTGGTGTTCCAGTCGATTGGTGGCACACAGAAGACCAATGAGGGCTTCGGTATTTCTCTGGCCTTGCTCGATGAAGCCCACGATGCGGTTCAGAGCCTCGCCCGCGGCACGGTGGGTCGCAACGCGATGTACTTCGAAACCGGCCAGGGCAGTGCGCTATCGGCGAATGCTCACCATGGCGTGGACCAGCAGACCTGCGAGGCGCGAGCCTATGCGGTGGCACGCCGCTATGCGCCCCTGCTCACGAATACGGTGGTCGGCTTCATTGGCCCTGAATATCTGTACGACGGCAAGCCGATCATACGAGCCGGGCTTGAGGACCACTTCTGCGGCAAGCTGTTGGGCGTGCCTATGGGCTGCGACGTGTGCTACACCAATCATGCCGAAGCGGACCAGGACGACATGGATGGCTTGCTCACGCTGCTGGGCGTGGCAGGGGTGAACTTCGTGATGGGCGTGCCAGGGGCCGACGACATCATGCTCAACTACCAGAGCACCTCATTTCATGATGCGCTGTATGTGCGCCGCGTACTGGGCCTCAAGCGTGCCCCTGAATTCGAGGCCTGGCTTGCACGCATGCAGATCACGGACGCTGCCGGACAATTGTTGCCCCGCACCCGCGCCGATCATCCCTTGTTGGACCTGGCACGGCACTGATCAGCTGACGCGCACCATGCGCTTGCCGAAATTTTCACCGGCCAGCAAACCGATCAGACCTCCCGGTGCGGCCTCCAGGCCTTCGAGCACATCTTCGGGCACCTTGATCTGACCGGACTTCACCCAGCCTTCAAGTTCATTGAGCGCGCGGTCTCGCTGCGCGGCGAAGTCGTAAAGGATGAAGCCCTGCATGCGCAGCCGCTTCGTAACAATCAGGCCAGGAATGCCGCGAGGTCCGTGGCGCGGCGGTGCGCCGTCGTACTGAGACACCGCGCCACAGCAGGCAATGCGGCCGCCCTGGTTCATGCGAAACAGGCACGCTTCAAGAATGTCGCCTCCGACATTGTCAAAGTAGACGTCAATCCCTTTGGGCGCAGCCTCTTTGAGGGATGCAGCCAAGCCCCCGGCTTTGTAGTCGACCGCGGCATCGAACCCGAGCTCGTCCTTAAGCCATTGGCACTTGCGTGCGCCTCCCGCAATGCCCACCACGCGGCACCCTTTGATCTTCGCGATCTGGCCGACGAAGACACCAACCGAGCCCGCGGCCGCCGAAACCACTACGGTGTCGCCCGCCTTGGGCTCGCCCACATTGAGCAGACCGAAATACGCCGTCAGGCCGGCTACGCCATAAATGCTCAGCAAATGGCTCAGTGGTTCGCGAGCCTGGACCTTTTGCACCGCGCTTGCCTTCACGACCGCAAACGACTGCCAGCCAGTGTCCCCAAAAATGAGATCGCCTGCGGCGAACCCGGGCGCGCGCGATTCGACGACTTCGGCAAGCGCGCCGCCAGCCATGACCTGCCCGGCCTCCAGTGCAGAGCGGTAGGTAGCGCCCTGCATCCACGCGCGATTAGCGGCATCCAGGGAAATGATTCGGATCTTGACGAGCAGTTCGCCTTCGCCCGCAGTGGGCATGGGGACTTGGGCCAGACGAAAATGCGACGGGGCCAACTTTTCGGACGGCAGGGACGCAAGCTGGATCTGATGATTCATGACGGTCACGACGGGGGCTCCTGGCTCATGGGAATGTTTCATCATAGCCGCCAAGCGCAGGCATTCGAGCGCGCCCCACTCACCTTCGCCTTAGTCCATCGGTCTGATTGCTCACGGGGTGCGGCCTTGTTACTCTGCGTCCATGGGGTCCCTCACGCTCGCTCTGGTGGAAGTATTGCTGTCGGTCGGCGTGCCGGCGGACCGGGCGCGTGCGATTGTCCAAGCGATTGATGTGTCCATTTCAGAACGCATCGGTCTTCAATCCAGCCAACAGGCCTCGCGCGCAGAGGTGGGCGAACTACGGCACGAGGGTCAGGCGGGGCTGTCTCAGGTGCGGGTCGAGCTGGCTGGGCTGCGTGCCGATCTGGCCGAGGTGCGCACTGAGTTGCGCACCGAGATTGCTCAGGTCCGCACTGAGATTGCCGAGTTGCGAACTGAAGTCCGAGGAGAGATCGCCTTAGTGCGCGCTGAGATCGCCGAGCTGCGCACCGAAGTCCGAGGCGAAATCGCTACGGTACGTACCGAACTCGCCGAGCTGCGCACCGAGATCGCACGCGTCAAGCTCGACCTCACGCGCTGGATGCTGGGGGCGATGACCGCGCAGGCCGCCCTGCTGCTTGGTGCAATGAAACTGATGCAGTCGGTGTAACGCCTGGCTTGAACGCTTCGATCCTCTATTTCCGGCCGCTTCAATGCCCGACACCCCCGAGTCCACCGGCCTGACAGCGCCAGGCACTGCCCGCCTTGTCGCCACGCCGCCCGATGCCTGGGCCAGTCTGCGTGCCTTCACGCCTGCACGCATCGGCTTGGGCCGAAGCGGCGTCAGTCAACCGACCGGCGCGCTGCTTGAGTTTTCTCTGGCGCATGCTCAGGCCCGCGACGCCGTCCATACGGCGCTTGATACCGCCTCGCTCGCAGGTGAGCTCGCGCTGGCGGGTTTTGAGCCCTTGCATGTCCACAGTCAGGCCGCCGATCGCTCGCACTATCTGCGCAGGCCCGATCTTGGCCGTCGGCTCAACTCACTCAGCCAGGAGCGGTTGCGTGCAGCAAGCCGCGGGGCAAGCGCGCCGGCCGATCTGGTCTTCGTGCTGGCCGACGGATTGTCGGCCTTGGCCATCACCCGCCATGCCCTGCCGGTACTGATCGCGGCCCGCGAGCAGCTGCAAGGCTGGTCAATCGGGCCAGTGGTCGTCGCCGAGCAGTCCCGCGTCGCCCTGGGCGATGAAGTCGGCGAGCTGCTGGGTGCGCGGGCGGTGGCCCTGCTGGTGGGTGAACGCCCGGGCTTGAGTGCTCCCGACAGCCTGGGTATTTACCTGACGTGGTCACCTAAAGTGGGCCGCACCGACGCCGAGCGCAATTGCATCTCAAACATCCGCCCGGAAGGCCTGTCTTACGAGCAGGCCGCTCACACTCTGGCTGGCCTGCTGCAGGGTGCACGCCGGCTCGGTAGCACGGGGGTCGGCCTGAAAGACGAGCAGCCGAACGCTCGTCTGACGGAGTAAAGAACAGACCGATTCAATTCAGCGGAGCCTGACCGCACATCGCCGGCAGCAGATCGCCGATGGCGCCTTGCATCACCGCATGGGCCAGATCGTCGCAGGCCGTGGGTTGGGCATTGAGGATGATGACCCGCGCACCAGCGCGCCGAGCTGCGGGCACCACGCCCGCGACAGGCTGCACCTGCAGTGTGCTGCCAATGGCGATCAGCAGATCAGCCTCCTCGGCCACCTGAAATGCCCGCTCAATCACTTCTGGCACGAGCGCCTGACCGAAGGAGATCGTGTCGCTCTTCATGATGCCGTTGCACACTTCGCAGCGCGGATCGAGTTCGCCGGCACGCACCCGGTCGAGCACGGTGGCCATCGGCTGACGACGCTGGCAACCCCAGCACATCACGCGCCGCAGGGTGCCGTGCACCTCAATCACTTTGTCGGGCGAGTTACCGGCAATCTGGTGCAGCTCGTCCACGTTTTGCGTGATGAGCGCATGCAGCTTGCCACGCTGCTCCAGGGTGACCAGGGCCCGATGCCCGGCATTGGGCTGGGCAGTCCAGGCGGCATGATGCAGCCGGCCCTGCCAGGCCGCCCGCCGCACCTCTGCATCCGCCAGATAGTTCTGCAGCGTGGCCTGTTTTTCGGCCTGGGGATTGCGGGTCCAGACGCCCTGCGGGCCGCGAAAGTCCGGGATACCCGAATCGGTGGAAATGCCCGCACCCGTGAGGGCCACGATGCGTTGGGCCTCGTCGATCCAGCGGGCCACGGTGGCCAGCGCGTGGGCGGGATCATGTTCGGACGTTGGATTCATGAAAGCTCCCGCTGCGGGTCTGCGTGGTGGAGGGCTCGAGTGGTGTAAGGCGTGATCGGGATAAAGAGCGCAATGGTTGACGCGCAGAATCGGCTAAGGACGTGTGCGATCACGCGTGAACTGGATGGAGGGCGATCGGATCAGCCCACGGCGCCCGCCTCGCGCAGCGCGGCAATGCGCGAGGCGTCATAGCCCAGTCCACTCAGCAGTGCGTCGGTGTGTTCGCCGCGCCGAGGCGGGTTCAGCCTCACACCCAGGCGCTCACCCGCGAGCGTAAACGGCAGAAGCGTGGCCTGCACCGTCTGGCCTGCCCGCTCACCGTCGGGCAGCACCACATCGGCCAGACCGCCCGTGGCCTGCAGATGCGGATCATCGAAAAGTTGTTCGGGCCGGCTGATCGGTGCAAACGGCAAGCCTGCCGCTTCCATGCGTGCAGCCACGTCTGTAGCGGACTGCGTGGCCAGCCGCTCGCGCAGGATCGGCAAGATGCGGTCGCGGGCCAGCACGCGCGCATTGTTGGTCGCAAGCGTCGGGTCAGCCTTGAGCTGCGGAAAGCCCAGCGCATCGCAAAAAAGCGGCCACTGCCCGTCGCTGACCGCGGCCAAGAAGATCTGCTCACCGTCTTTTACCGTGAAGACGTCGTAGATCGCCCAGGCACTCTGGCGATTGGGCATGGGCGACGCAGGCTTGCCGGTCATGGCGAATTGCAGCATGTGCTGGCCGACCAGAAACACGTTGTTCTCGAAGAGAGCCGATTGCACGTCCATGCCACGCCCGGTGATGCCCCGCTGCACGAGCGCACCCAGCGTGCCGATGGCTCCAAACATGCCGCCCATGATGTCGTTGACGCTGGACCCTGCACGCAGCGGATCACCAGGGCGGCCGGTCATGTAGGCCAGGCCACCCATCATCTGCACGACCTCATCCAAGGCCGTGCGGTGCTCGTAGGGGCCAGGCAGAAAGCCCTTATGGCTCACATAGATGACCTTGGGATTGACCGCCGACAGGCTCGGGTAATCCAGTCCGTACTTGGCCATCGTGCCCGGCTTGAAATTCTCCAGCACCACATCGGCGCTGTGGGCGAGCGAACGCGCCACGGCGGCGCCTGCCTCATCATGCAGATTGATCTCGATGCTCTGCTTGTTGCGATTGAACATCGGGAAAAACGCTGTGCCCGCACCCATCAGAAAACGCGTGCGATCACCGCCAATTGGCTCGACCTTGATGACCTCTGCGCCCATGTCCGCCAGCACCAGACCACAGGTGGGGCCCATCACCATGTGAGTGAACTCGACGACGCGCAAGCCAGCGAGCGGCAGCGCGGCAGGGCGGGTCTCAGCATGGTTCATGAGGACAGTCTCGAATGAAATGGGGTCGACAGTCGATCCCGCGAGGGGCGTTCAACCGATTGCGCTCGCAGACTTCACCTGGGCCCGCAGCAGATGCTTCTGGATCTTCCCGGTGGACGTCTTGGGCAGCTCGGTAAAGCGCACTTCCCGTGGACATTTGAAGCGGGCCAGATGCGCGCGGCAGTGCTCGATGATCGCCTGCGCCAACGCCGCTTCGGCCGCTGCATCGGCGGGCTGGTGGTCCGCGCGCAGCTCCACGAAGGCCATCGGTGTCTCGCCCCATTTGTCGTCAGGCCGCGCCACCACGGCTGCAGCCATCACGGCCGGATGCTTGTAGAGCGCGTCCTCCACTTCAATCGATGAAATGTTTTCGCCACCCGAAATGATGATGTCCTTGGCACGGTCCTTGAGCTTCACGTAGCCATCGGGATGCAGCACGCCGAGGTCCCCGGTATGGAACCAGCCATCGGCGAACGCCTCCTGAGTCGCCTTGGGGTTCTTCAGATACCCCTTCATCACCACGTTGCCGCGAAACATGACTTCGCCCATGGTCTGTCCATCGCGCGGCACTTCCTGCATGGTCTGCGGGTCGAGCACTGTGCAGCCCTCCTGCACCTGCGTGCGCGTGCCCTGACGGCCGTTCAGATCGACCTGCTCAGCCAGCGGACGGTCTGCCCAGTCCTCATGCTTGGCACAGGCCGCCGACGGGCCGTAGACCTCGGTCAGGCCGTAAACATGGGTCACATCGAACCCCAGCGTGGCCATGCCTTCGATCATGGCCGCAGGCGGCGCCGCACCGGCCACCATCGCCTTCACCGGCCAGTCGATGCCGGTGCGCAGTGCGGCGGGCGCCGAGATCAGCAGCGAATGCACGATCGGCGCACCGCAGTAGTGTGAAACGCGATGCTCGCGCATGAGCGAGAAAATCAGGGCGGCATCCACCTTGCGCAGGCACACACTGGTGCCGGCCACCGCGGCCAGCGTCCACGGAAAACACCAGCCGTTGCAATGGAACATCGGCAGCGTCCACAGATAGACCGGGTGGCGTGGCAGGTTCCACGACAGCACATTGCCCAGCGCATTCAGATAAGCCCCACGGTGATGCACCACCACGCCTTTAGGATTGCCCGTGGTACCCGAGGTGTAGTTCAAGCCAATGGCGTCCCACTCGTCTTCGGGCGCAAGGCCCGCAAACGCAGCGTCGCCGCCTGCAATGAACGCTTCGTACTCGGTCGTGCCGAGTCGCTCGCCCGGGCCGTCGTATTCCGGATCGTCCACGTCAATGACCACCGGCACACGCTTGCCCTGTGCGCGCAGCTGCTCCAGCGCCGCTTTGACGGTCGGCGAGAACTCGCGATCCGCGATCAGCACTTTGCTGTCGGAGTGATCGAGCACGAAGGCCACCGTGGCCGCATCCAGCCGGGTGTTGATGCAATGCAGGACCGCGCGGCTCATGGGCACACCAAAATGCGCCTCGGCCATCGGCGGGGTATTGGGCAACATCACGGCCACCGTGTCGCCTTCGCCGATGTCCATCGCACGCAGGGCGCTGGCCAGCCGCCGCGAACGCTCACGCACCTGCGCCCAGCTCAGACGCAGCGCGCCGTGGATGACCGCGCATCGATCGGGAAAGATGTCGGCCGCCCAATCGAGCAGCGATAGCGGCGTGAGCGGCACATGGTTGGCCGCATTGCGATCGAGGTCCTGACGATACGGATTCGGATGGGTGGGCATGTGACGATTCCCTGTGGGAGCAATGATCAAACGGGCCGAGCAACGAGGCCGACCGAATGAGGAGCAGGCCGATCATAGACGGGCCGCGGACGTCAGCCGGCCGGCGCGGTGCCCGCGTTGCGTGCAGCAGGCAATTATCGCCCGACCGACCGCACGGCGCTGGCAGCGACGAGCGCCCCGGGCGCACGCCTGAGCTCGGGTTCGGAATGAGGGAATCGAAGTCAGGGAATCGGAATGAGCCGCTGTTAGCATCGTCCGAGCACACAGGAGACATCCGGATGAATCACGACGCCTACAAGGGCTTGCCCGCCGGCACCTTCAACATCCAGGCCCAGGAACAGGTGGTCTTCGGGCAACCTGCCGACTCGGCCGTGCTCGCCCTGGCGCAGCAACTGGGTGCGCGCCGCGTCTTTCTCACCTCGAGCCGTTCGCTGGCGCGGCTCGCCGATGGGCCGCTGCAGCGCATCGAGCGGGCGCTGGGCGCACATCACGCAGGCACGATGGCCACCATCCGTGCACACAGTCCGCGTGAGGACGTGATCGAGGGCGCACGCGCTGCGCGAGCGGCACAGGCCGACCTGCTGGTGGCAGTGGGCGGCGGCTCGGTGCTCGATGCCACCAAGGCGATGCTCATGTGCCTGTGGATGGGCCTGGATGCGCCCGAGTCCCTTGAGCCCTACCGCAATGGCACCGCCCCCGAGATCGCTCGCAAGATCGTGGCGCCGCCTCATGCGATCCGCATGATCGCGGTCTCCACCACCCTGTCAGCTGCCGATTTCACGCCTAATGCCGGCGTCACCGAATCGGCCACGCACACCAAGCAGTCGTACAGCCACCGACTGATGGCACCGTTTGCTGCCGTGCTCGATCCGGCCGCCACACTGGATACGCCGCACGACCTGCTCTTCAACACTGCGATTCGCTCGGTGGACCATGCCGTGGAGTCGTACTGCTCGCCCTTGGCCAATCCGGCCACTGAACCCTTATCGCTGCAAGGCCTGCGGCTGTTGTATCGCGCGCTGCCGGCCATTCAGGCAAACCCCGCTGCGCTGGGCCCGCGTCTGGATGCGCAATTTGGGATGTGGCAAGCCATTGCAGGCTCGGTGGGTGGCGCCAAGACCGGGGCCAGCCATGGGATCGGCTACGCGCTGGGTGCGACCTTCGACATTGCCCACGGCCATACCTCGTGCATCTTGCTGCCCGCCGTGCTGCAGTGGAATGCGGCGGTCAACGCGGCACGGCAGCGCGGGCTGTCCGAAGCGATGGGGGCGCCCGATACGCCCGCCTGGGAACTGATCCGCGCTCTGGTCAAGCAACTCAACCTGCCCGGGACGCTGCGCGACGTGAAGGTCGGCCCCGAGCACTTTGCCGACATTGCCCGGCGTGCGCTGGTTTACGTGAACCTGAAGGACAACCCGCGCCAGATCAGTCGTGTCGAAGAAGTGATCGAAGTGCTCGAGTTGGCCAGATAACGTCCGCTCGCTGTGGCCAGCGTGACATCGCCGGTTCGGAAGGCGCACCGACTGGCTGGCCTGGCACGCGCCGCGGGGTTAAGCTCGCCGATCCTTCATCACACAGAGCGAGACAGCCATGCTGATGTATGACTCAGTCGGCCCCAACCCGCGCGTCGTGCGCATCTTTGCCGCCGAACGCGGCGTCGAATTGAACCGCACCAAAGTCGATCTGCGCGGCGGCGAAAACCGCCAGACCGCTTACATGGCCAAGAACCCATCCGGCCAGCTGCCAGCGCTGGAATTGGACAACGGCATGATCCTGGCCGAGATCACGGCCATCTGTGAGTACCTCGATGAAATTGGCCCCAAGGGCAAGAGCCTGATCGGCGCCACGCCTGAGGAACGCGCCGAAACGCGCATGTGGGTGCGTCGTATCGACCTGAACATCCTCGAGCCCCTGGCCAACGGCTTTCGGTTTGCCGAAGGACTGAAGCTGTTTGAATCGCGTATCCGCACCATTCCGCATGCCGCGGGCGATTTCAAGACCCTGGCTCAGGAAAAGCTCACCTGGCTCAATGGGCTGATGGACGGGCGCGAGTTCGTCTGCGGCAACCGCCTCACGCTGGCCGACATCCTGCTTTACGTGTTCCTGGAGTTCGGTGCCTCTGTGGGCCAGCCGATTAACCCGGCCAACGCCAATCTGGTGCGCATGGTCGAAGCCATGAAAGCCCGGCCCAGCGCCGCCGCCTGACCTCTCTTTCAACGATCAAGGACACCCACATGGCCGTCGAATCTCTCCCCACCGAACGGT
>CANHUQ010000092.1 GCA_947463885.1 Burkholderiales bacterium | reverse complement strand
TGGCCCGCCAGGAATGGGGCCTGTTCGGTGCCCCCGTGGTGCAGGAAGACGACAACGGCGTCCCGCGGCTGGACTTTCCAGCAGGTGTCACGCCGACCCACGAACTGCAGGGCCCCATGCTCAGCCGGGTCCTGGCCTACTGGTATGGCGTAAGCCGCCTGCCCATCGTGGGCTATCAGGGCGAGTTGCGTCCCTGGTCGGCCGCCTTCATTGCCTGGCTCGCGCACGCGGCCGGATACGGGCCCGACGAATTTCCAGCCACGGTGCTGCATTGGGACTACATCGAGCGATTCATCCTCGCCCCGGCCAGCGCGCCCTTCGTGGCGCGTGACCCGGCCCTGCATGCGCCTGAAGTGGGCGACCTCGTGTGCAATGCGCGCAGCGATGGCAGGCAGCCCGACTTCGCGGGTCAGGTGCCTGATTTCGGTTCACTGCGACGCGGGCCCTACCACTGCGACCTGGTGGTCGAACACACCCCTGACCATGTGCGGGCCATTGGCGGCAACGTGGCCGATACGGTGGCCATGACCCGCATGCCGATCGCGCCCGATGGACGACTGCGCGCAGATGCACGCCGCCGTTGGGTGGTCGTGCTGAAACATCGCTCGCCCTGAGCCGGCCCCGCGGACTGCGCGCTACACTCCCCGCGCTGCAGTGCCCGCACTGCACGGCCTGCACATCAGGGCACACCACGACACGCGCATTCAAGCGCAGGAGACGCTCATCATGAAGCCTCTGGAAGGCATTCGCATCCTCGATCTGACCGCAGTCATTTCGGGGCCCACGGGCACCGCCATCCTGGCGGATCAGGGCGCCGACGTCATCAAGGTGGAGTCCCCGGGTGGCGATCTGTCACGACGGATCGGCCCCGCCAAAGGGGACATGTCGGCCACCTACATCACCTGCAACCGCGGCAAGCGCTCGATCGTGCTGGATCTGAAGCGGCCCGAAGCCCGCGAGGTGATTCATGATCTGGTCAAGTGGGCCGATGTGCTGGTCGAAAATTTCCGCCCCGGCGCCATGGACCGATTGGGGTTGGGCTATGACGCCATGGTCCGCGTGAACCCGAAGCTGATCTATGCCTCGATCACCGGGTTTGGCCCCACCGGCCCCTATGCCGAAGGCCGGGTCTACGATGCGGTGGTCCAGGCGGTCTCGGGCATGTGCGCCTCGCACCGCGAACGCGGCAGCGATGACCCCATGCTCACGGCCACGCTGATTTGCGACAAGCTCACCGGTCTGACCGCCGCTCAGGCCATTACCGCAGCGCTGTTGGGGCGCGCCCGCACCGGTGAAGGCACCCATGTGCAGTTGTCCATGCTGGATGCCGCACTGGCCTTTCAATGGTGCGACGGCATGTTCAATCACACCTTCATGGACGAGGCCCCAGCCGCGTTTCCGCGCGTGGGCGCCACCACACGCCCCTACCGCACCCGCAATGGCTTCGTGGCGCTCATGTCGCCGCAACAGGACGAATTCGAGGCCATGTGCCGAGGGTTCGGTGACGACTCCATTCCAAAGGACCCGCGCTTTGCCACCACCCCGATGCGCGCGCGCAATGCGCCGGCGCTGCGCGCACTGATCGAGCCACTCGCCGCACAACAGGACACCGATGAGTGCGTGGCCCGGATGCGCGCTGAAGGCACACCGATCGGCAAGGTGAACGAGCATGACGATGTGATCACGGATCCTCAGGTGGTGCACAGTCAGAGCCTGGCCGAAGTCGATCATGGCGAACTGGGCCGGGTGCGGCTGGCACGTGCAGCGGCACGGTTCGGATCCGGGCCTCGGCCACAGCCTGAGCCAGCCCCCGCGCTGGGTGAGCATGGGCATGCCGTGCTGCGCGATCTGGGCTACGACGAGACGCGTATCGGCTCACTGGCCGCATGCGGTGCGGTCTCCTTGGGCGATCGCCCAAGCTCCTGAATTTCCTGAATTCAGCGCGAGGCGGCCCAGCGCCCAAGCCGCCTCGCAGCCCAGCCTGTGCAGTAGCATGTCGGGTTTTTCCGACGGATCAGGACTGGATTCATGAATGCTTTGCTCAGAATGATGCCGAGCGCCGCGCTCGCCGGCGCGCTGTGTCTTTTCGCCGGCGCCCCGCCGGCCCATGCCCAAACTGCAGGCTCAGCCGGTGCGCTCATGTGCGGATCGGTCGCAATCGATGCCGAGCGACTGGTGTGCTACGACCGCGCCACGCGCCGGGCCCAGGGTACCGACCAGGCTGCTCCGACCACTGCGCCCGGCGCATCGACCGCGCCCACACTACTCGACCCCTCCGCGCAGGCTGCTCGCGAGGAGCGCCGTTCACGTGGTGCCACCATGACCGACCGCTGGGAACTGGATGCCGCCAGCAAGCAGGGCACCTTCCTGTTGCGGCCGTACAAGCAGATGTACGTGCTGCCCATCCGCTGGATGAGCTCACCCAACCAGACGCCCACCAGTGACGGTGTCGGCAACTCGTTGAGTGAACCCCAAGGACTCAAGAGCATCGAAGCGGAATTCCAGATCAGCCTGAAGTCGAAGGTCTGGGAAACCATGTTCGGCAGCAATGTCGATCTGTGGGTCGGTTACACGCAGAGTTCACAGTGGCAGGTCTTCACGCCGGCCACCTCGCGGCCCTTTCGCGAAACCAACTATGAACCCGAGATGTTCGCGGTCTGGGGCACCAACTGGGAGCTCTTCGGCTGGAACGCGCGCATGCTGAGCATCGGCATCAACCACCAGTCCAACGGGCGTGCAGAGCCGCTGTCTCGCAGCTGGAACCGGGTGATTGCGCAGGCCGGCTTCGACCGCGGCGACTGGATGGTGCTGGTGCGCCCCTGGTGGCGCATTCAGGAAGATGCGGCAAACGACGACAATCCGGGCATCGAAAATTACATCGGACGTGGCGAACTGGTGATCGTGCGCAAGCTGGGTGGCCATCAGATTGCAGCCCAGCTGCGCCATTCGCTGCGCGGCGGGCAGAATAATCGGGGCAGCGCACAGATCGACTGGTCGTTCCCGATCTCGGGTTACCTGAAGGGCCATCTGCAGATGTTCACCGGCTACGGCGACACGCTCATCGACTACAACCACCGCCAGACCACCATCGGCGTGGGCGTATCCCTGGCCAACTGGCTTTAAGCCATCGCTCCATGGCGTCGGGCAGCCTTGCACATGCTGCTCGCCGCTGGCGGCGGTTTCTGGCCCTGGCCGCCCCGTACTGGCGTTCCGAGGACAGCTGGCGCGCCGGTGTCCTGCTCATCGGCCTGATCCTGCTGCTGCTAGGGCAAACTGCCTTCAATCTGAGTTTCGTGGAGCTGAGCGGTGAGCTCACCTCCGCGCTGGCCGCGCGCGATGCCGACCGGTTCTGGAAAGCAATTCGAACATCGCTGGTCGTGCTGGCCGTCGCGGTGCCCATTTGGGCGCTCTACTACCGCGTGCGCGATACGCTGGGTCTGCACTGGCGCAGGTGGCTGACCCACCGCTTCCTCGACGCCTGGCTGGCACATCGGTCGTACTACACCCTCAATGCCGGTGGCGATATCGACAACCCCGACCAGCGGATTGCCGAAGACGTCGCCACCTTCACGCAGCAGTCGCTGTACTTTTCGATGATCGCGCTGGGCGCGCTCATCCAGCTGGCCGCCTTCACCGCCATGCTGTGGTCGATCTCGCATGAGCTGGTGTATTTCCTCTGTGGGTATGCCTTGCTCGGCACCTTGGGCACGACGCTGATTTTCGGGCGTCCACTGGTGGCACTGAACTTTCGCCAGCTGCGCCGCGAGGGCGATTTCCGCTTTGCGCTGGTGCGCATCCGCGAACATGCCGAGCCGATTGCAATGATGCGCGGTGAACGCGACGAAGCCGAGCAGGCCCGCGGCTGGTTTGCGTCGCTCTTTGACAACGCACGCGCCCTGGTGCGCCGTCAGTTCGGTCTGAACCTCTTTCAGTACGCGTTCAGTTTTCTGACGATCATCTTGCCCAGTGCCATCATCGCCAACCGCGTCCTTTCGGGCGAGCTCGAGGTCGGCGCCGCGGTGCAGGCGGGCGGAGCGTTCACGGCGATCCTGTCTGCACTCAGCGTGGTGATCGACCATTTCGAAGGGCTGAGTCGGCTGTCTGCGGGCGTGGACCGACTCCACGATTTCTCCGAGCGACTGCGCGAGGAAACGCCCGAACCCATCGATGGCACGCACATTCGTACGGTCATCGCAGGGCATCTGCGCCTGGAGCATCTGACGGTGTGCACACCAGGTCAGGAACGCGTCCTGATCAAGGACCTTTCGTTGAATGTGCAGACCGGGCAGGGGCTGATGATCGTGGGCGGTAGCGGCGGTGGCAAAAGCTCGCTGCTGCGTGTGATCGGCGGGCTGTGGCGCTCGGGCGAGGGGCATATCGAGCGTCCGCCGGAAGACGAGCTGATGTTCCTGCCGCAGCAGCCCTACATGACGCTTGGCAGTCTGCGTCGCCAATTGCTGTACCCGGACTGCACGCGCGAGGTCGCTGACTGCGTCCTGCAGGAACTGCTGACGCGGGTCAATCTGGCCGATCTGGCGCACCGCTTCGACGGGCTGGATGCCGAACGCGACTGGGGCAAGGTACTGTCGATCGGAGAGCAGCAGCGCCTGGCCTTTGCACGGGTGCTGCTGGCGCAGCCACAGTTTGCGATGCTCGACGAGGCCACCAGCGCGCTGGATGCCGCCAATGAAACCAACCTGTATGCGCAGCTGGCACAGGCGCGCATCACGCCGGTGAGTGTCAGCCATCGGCCCGGGCTGCTGCCGTTTCATGAACAGGTGCTTGAGTTGCCCGGTGACGGCTCGTGGCGTGTCGTGCCATCAAAGGGCTACCAGTTTTCCTGAGCCTCTGGCCAGTGGTGATCAGTCGAGGGGTGGCGCGCATGCATCACAATGTCAGTCCTGCCACGCGCTGCTCCGCACAGCGATACGCAGCGTGTATCCACCCTCGCCCGCTCTATTTGCCCGCCATGAATGCTCCTTACCTTGTGTCGCAGCCTGCATCCGATGACGCTCTACAAGCCTTTGCCGAGAGCGCCAAGGCCCTCCTCAGTGCAGTGTCCCCGTTGGCGCGCATCCGACGGCTGCGCGAGGCGGTACCGCGCTTCGAGCGCGCCGTCTGGCAACAGATGGCGCAAGCCGGTTGGACGGCCATCCTTGCGCCTGCCGAGCATGGCGGCCTTGAACTGGATCTGCGGCATGCCTGCGCCATCGCTCAGGCGCTGGGTCGACACCCGGCGCCTGAGCCCTTCGTGGCTTGCGCCGTGCAGGCCGTGGCGCTGCTCGCGAAGCTGCCCTCCGGCATCGTGCGCGACAGCGTGCTGAGCGCAGTGGTGCAGGGCGAGACCATCGCCGGCGTGGCCTGGCAGGAACGTGCAGGGCAGATCGAACCTGATGACACGCCTCACACGTCGGGCGCCACTCGGGCCACACGTGTGGCAGAAGGCTATTCAATCGCTGGCGAAAAGAAGTGGGTCGTCCCCGGTACGGGCGCTGACGGATGGATCGTGTCTGCTCAAGCGGCCGATGGGCTCGCATTGTTCTGGGTGCCGCATGACACGCCTGGTGTGAGCCTGCAGGAGCAGGTGCGCGCTGACGGCAGTCCTTCAGCCACACTTGAACTGACCGATGTACGAGTGGCCGCCACGCATTGCCTGGCATCAGGCGATACAGCCATCGCTGCCTTGTCGCAAGCCAATGACATGGCCCGCATCGCACTGGCCGCCGAGCTGCTCGGCGTGGCGCAGCATGCCTTCGAAGCCACCCGCGCCTATCTGGTCACGCGTGTGCAATTCGGCAAGCCGATCGGTGCCAATCAGGGTCTGCAGCATCGGCTGGTCGATGCGTACATCCAGATCGAACTGGCGGCCGACTGCCTGAACGAGGTGCTGCGCGACACCACCAGCGGCCATGCGCAGGCACTGGCCATCGGCGCAAGCCGCGCCAAGGCACGCTGTGCGCACGCAGCGCTGCATGTCACGCGCGAAGCGGTGCAGATGCACGGTGCCATCGGCTTCACCGACGAATACGATTTGGGCCTGTACGTGAAGCGCGCCCTGGGGCTGGCCAGTTGGCTGGGCGGCGCCCCGGCGCTGCGCGCACGGCACCATGCACTGCTCTCGACCGACTCAGGCAGTGCAACAGTCCCCGAGACCGTGCAGGAGGCGCCGCCCGCAGTCAGTCACGCCGACTGGAGCACCATGTCTGAAGCTGATTTTCGGGCGATGGTGCGCGGCTTTTTTGAACGCCACTATCCGGAGCATTTGCGCCATCTGCCCCGCCGACTGCGCCTGGCCGAGTGCCGCGAGTGGTACATGACGCTCTCGCGCCAGGGCTGGCTCGCACCGGCCTGGCCGCGGACACACGGTGGCATGGAACTGCCGCCCGACAAGCTGCTCGCCTTCATCGAGGAGATGGAAGCGCACGGCGTGGGGCGCGTGCCCGACCAGGGCATCATCAACCTGGGGCCGGTGCTGATCCATTACGGCACGCCCGAGCAGCAACACGACTACATGCCCAAAATTTTGTCGGGTGAGCACATCTGGAGTCAGGGCTACTCCGAGCCGAACGCCGGTTCGGATCTGGCCTCGCTGCGTACCGAGGCGATTGCCGACGGCGACGACTTCATTGTCAATGGCCAGAAAATCTGGACCACGCTGGGCCATGACGCCACGCATATCTTTGCGCTGGTGCGCACCGACAAGACCGCAAAAAAGCAGCAGGGCATCAGCTTTTTGCTCATCGACCTGTCCACGCCCGGGGTCACAGTGCGCCCCATCCGCAACATCGCAGGCGAGTCCGAGTTCTGCGAAGTGTTCTTCCAGGACGTGCGCGTGCCGCAACGCAATCTGGTGGGCAAGCTCAACGAAGGCTGGACAATCGCAAAGTCCTTGCTCGGCTTTGAACGCCTCTTCGTGGGCAGCCCGATGACCTCGCAATATGCGATGGGGTTGTTGCGTACCGTGGCACACGCGCGGGGGCTGTTTGACGACCCGGCCTTCGTCGCGCGCTTTGCACAACTCGAACTCGATGTCGCCGATCACAAGTCGAGCTACGCCCGGTTTGCCGACATCGTGAAGCGCGGGGGCGAACTGCCCCCCAGCGTGTCGATCCTGAAAATCTGGGCGACAGAAAACTATACGGCCATCACCCGCGTGCTCTATGAAGTCTGCGAAGAAGATGGCGGCACGATGGGCGAGATCGATCTGGGCGAAGCCACCGTCAACGTCATTGCGCCACTCATGACCGCCACCATCACCACCATTTACGGTGGCTCCAATGAGATTCAGCGCAACATCCTGGCCAAGGCGGTGCTGGAGCTGCCTGGAGGCTAAGTCGCGCGGCCATCGGGCATGATGGCCCGGGCCGTACGGGTTCAGGCCATCAGATGTTCAGGCCGGCAGATAGCGCTCCACCAGACGCGTCCAGTAGGCTGCGCCCAACGTCAGGATCTCGTCATTGAAGTCGTAGTGGGCGTTGTGCACCATGGCGCCTTCGCCATTGCCCAGACGCAAAAAGCAGCCCGGTTTGCGCTGCAGAAAATAGGCAAAGTCCTCGCTACCGGTCACGGGCGGGAATGGTGCAATCACCCGCTCGGCCCCGACCAGTTCCTGTGCCACGTCGCGGGCAAATTCGGTTTCAGCCGAGGTGTTGACCAGTACCGGATAACCCCGGTCGTATTCAATGGTCACTTCACCGCCATAGCTTTCCACCTGCGCCGTGACCAGCGCGCGAATGCGCTGCTCCAGACGCTCTCTGACGTCCGCGTCGAACGAACGGATACTCAGCTCGAGCATGGCGCTCTCAGGAATGACGTTGGCCGCCTTACCTGCATGCACCGTGCCGATGGTCACGATGGCGGTCTGGGTCGGGTCGATATTGCGCGAGACCACCGACTGCAGCGCCATGATCAGGCTGCCTGCAATGAGAATCGGGTCGACCGACAGATGCGGGCGCGCGGCATGGCCACCGCGGCCGCGCACGGTGATCTTCGCGGTATCCGAGGCCGACATGAAAGCGCCGGTGCCAAACCCGAAGGTGCCGGCGGCCACCCCAGGATGGTTGTGGATGCCGAAGATCGCGTCGCACGGAAAGCGCTCGAAGAGGCCGTCTTCGATCATGCGCTGTGCTCCGCTGTCCTTGCCGGCCTCTTCGGCCGGCTGGAACACCACATGCACCGTGCCACTGAAATTGCGCGTGGTAGCCAAGTGCTGCGCCGCACCCAGCAGCATGGTCGTGTGGCCGTCATGGCCGCAGGCGTGCATGGCACCCGATACGGTACTGGCCCAGGGCTTGCCGGTGAGTTCGGTGATGGGCAGCGCATCCATATCGGCGCGCAGCGCAATCGCGCGGGCCCCTTCGCCATTGCGCAAGGTGCCGACCACGCCGTGGCCGCCCACGCCGGTGGCCACCTCCCACCCCCATTCCTTTAGGTTTCCGGCCACCAGCTCAGCCGTGCGAGCCTCCTGGAAAGACAGCTCAGGGTGCTGATGCAGATGGCGCCGGGTGGTGCGCAGAAATCCGGCTGATCCTGCCAGATCGGCGAGTTCGCAAAAACAGCGCAGTCGGTCGTTCATGGGTCGTCCAATCAGTGGGCACTGGGGGACGACCTTAGCACGGCGTCATGCAGGTGGCGGTCAGCCCCGAACGCTCAGTTGCAGCAACCGGGGCAGGCGCCGTGAGGCCTCAACCGATGTGCTGCGCCATGAACGCCAGCGTGCGCTCGCGCGCCAGCTTGGACGATGCAGCGTCGTATGAACCGCGCTGGTCGCAATTGAAGCCATGGCCAGCCGGATAGAAGTGAGCGAGCGTCTGCGGGTGCTTGGCCACCACCGCGCGTGCGGCTTCAGGGGTGGGGGAGGTGTCCTGCTCACCGAAGTGGAACATCACCGGGCAGATCGGCTTTTCGTCGGGAAAGCTGGGGATGCCGCCGCCGTAATAGGGTGCGGAGCAGGCCAGGCCCGGCACGCGGGATGCAGCCACCCAAGCCACCGTGCCGCCCCAGCAGTAGCCTGCGATCGCCACCTTGCCAGCGGATTTCACGTGGGCCACAGCCGCCGCGACGTCCTGCATGGCCACGCCCATATCGACCTTCTGCATCACGGCGATGCCAGCCTGGATGTCTTCCTGGGTGTAACCGGTCTCGAAGCCACGCTGGGCGCGATCAAACAGCGCGGGGGCAATGGCGCGGTAGCCATCGGCAGCATAACCATCGGCGACGGCGCGGATGTGGGCATTGATCCCGAAAATCTCCGGTGCGATGACGATGGCGCCCTTGGGGGTGCCGGCGGGTTCGGCGACATACGCCGAAAAAGAGTGGCCGTCTGCGGCGGTGAGGGTAACGAACGATCCCATAGGGTCCTCCTGTCTCTGAGTTGGGGGTGGGCCGGGGGTGCCGGGCTCGCCAAGGCGGCGCTGCGGTCGAAACCGTATCAGAAACTGCCTGCACAGGGCCTCCTGCATCCGCTGTCGACGTGTGGTATTGATGCGGGCAAGATTCGCAAAACGAAGGAGACGCGCATGGACTACAGCCAATGCAAAAGCGTGCGGGTGGCCGTCGGCGACGGCATCGCACGCGTGACCATCGACAACGGCCCGATCAATCTGTTTGACAAGCAGATGTTCATCGAGATGTCCCAGCTGGCCGCAGCGCTCGCCCAAGACGACGCGGTGCGCGTGGTGATCCTGCATTCGGCCAACCCCGACTTCTTCATCGCCCACTTCGACGTGGCGCAGATCCTGCAGTACGCGCCCGACCGGGAAGTCTCCACGACTGAGCTCAAGCCGTTTCATGTCATGTGCGAGCACTTTCGCGCCATGCCCAAGGCCACGATCGCGGTGATCGAGGGGCGTGTGGGTGGCGGTGGCAGCGAACTGGCGCTCAGTTGCGACATGCGCTTTGCGCTGCGCGGCAAGGCGGTCTTCAATCAGCCCGAAGTGGCGCTGGGCATTTTGCCGGGGGGCTCAGGCACGGTGCGCCTGCCGCGGCTCATCGGCCGCTCACGCGCGTTGGAAGTGGTGCTGGGCTGCGACGATGTGGATGCAGAGCTTGCCGAGCGCTGGGGGTGGGTCAATCGTGCGCTGTCTGCCGAAACCCTGTGGCCGCACGTCAATCGGCTCGCCGCACGCATCGCATCGTTTCCACGTCATGCCGTGATCGCGGCCAAAGCGTCCGTGCTCCATGCCGACCGGGCGGTCGTGGATGATCTGATCGCAGAGGGCGTACTGTTTCAAGGCACGCTCGGTGGTGAAGGCACCCGAGCCGCCATGGAGCGATTCATGAGCACAGGCGGACAGACCCATGCAGGCGAAAGCCGCCTGGGTGAACTGGCGGGCGAACTGCACCGGCCGAACCGCTGAGCGACGTGGCGACGCACCTCCCAAAGTCAATGAGTTTCACTTTCCTTTCACTCACACTCAAGCGATACGACCCCATGAAGATCATGTATTCGACTGTGCTGCGCAGTCTCGCACTGGGCGCTGTGGCCGGCCTCGTGGTTCTCAGCACGCCTGCCAGCGCCCAGACCTATCCCTCCAAACCGATCAAGGTCATCGTCGACGGGCCTGCCGGTGGCATCAATGACATCTGGACACGGCGCTACACACAACGCCTGTCGGAATCGATGCAGCAACCCGTCGTGGTGGAGAATCGCCCAGGTGCTTCGGGCAGCATTGCTGCAGAAGCCGTAGCCAAAGCGGCGCCAGACGGCTACACCGTCATGTACGGCGGCATGAATCCGCTGGTGGCTTATCCAGGAGCGGGCGGCGTGGTGCGATACGACCCGACTAAGGACTTTGCTTCGGTCGCCCTGGGGACCATGGGCTACCCGGTGTTCGTCATCAACAGCGCGCTGGGTATCAAGACACTGGCCGAATTCCAGCAGCGTGCCAAGGCCAAGCCCGACGAATTCCTGTGCGGCACCGCAGGTCAGGCTTCAGTTCAGCACTTTGCCTGCGCGCTGGTGTCGCGTGCCTTGGGCATCAAGATGCGCACCGTGCCCTACAAAGGCGGCTCAGCTTCACTGGTCGATGCGGCCTCGGGTCAGGTGCAAGTCGCTGTGGGCTACACCGCAGAGCTTGAGCCCTTTGTGGGCCCAGGCAAGCTGACCGTGCTGGCCTCGTTTGCACCGAATCGCCTGCCTAAGTTTCCCAACGCACCGTCGTTCGCCGAGGCCGGCTTTCCTGGCCTGGAATTACCGAGCTTTTCAGGCTTCTTCATGCCGGCCGGCGCACCTAAAGAGGCGATTGACAGGTTCAACGCCGAGGCCATCAAGGCCATGGCACGCCCTGAAATGATCGAGTGGCGTCAGTCCGTTGGCGGCTACTACGAACTCTTCAAGCCGGCTGAGTACGCCGAGTTTGTCCGCCGCGAGCAGGCCAAATGGAAGCGCATGTCGGACGACCTGAGCATTCGCGCTGAGCAGGCCAACTGAGTCCGCTCGCCCGTCGTGACCTGGGCGCGCAGCAGGATGGCCCATGCGTCGCCATCATCGGCGGCGGGCCTGCAGGCCTCATGGCCGCATGGACGCTGCTGCGCGCGGGGGTCAGGGTCGATCTCTTCGATGCCAAGCCCTCGGTCGGGCGCAAGTTTCTGCTGGCGGGCAAGGGTGGCCTGAACCTCACCCACAGCGAGCCCCTCGAGGCTTTCGTCGGGCGCTATGGGGCGCACAGCGATCAGGTCGCGCGCTGGCTGACCCACACCAGCCCACAAGCCATTCGCGATTGGGCGCAGTCGCTGGGGGTTGAAACCTTTGTCGGCACCTCCGGTCGGGTCTTCCCGCTGGACCTGAAGGCCGCGCCACTGCTGCGAGCCTGGTTGCATCAGATGCGCGGCCTGGGGCTGCGTCTGCACATGCGCCATCGCTGGCAGGGATGGCAGGCGGGTGATGCGCCCACCACGGTACGGCTGCACACGCCCTCAGGCGATGCGCCTGTGCAGGCCGATGCCGTGGTGCTGGCACTGGGTGGCGCAAGCTGGCCGCAACTGGGCAGCGATGGCGCCTGGGTGCCGTGGCTCGTTGCGCAGGGCATCGGTGTGGCGCCGCTCGTGCCCGCGAACTGCGGGTTCGATGTCGACGACCTGCAGGGACACGGCACGGTCGGCTGGAGCCCCCACTTCGTGCAGCGCTTCGAAGGCGCGCCACTCAAGTCGGTGGGTCTGCACTTTGAGGACGGTCACGGTGCAGCCTTCGATCGTCAGGGGGAATGCGTGATCACCCGCAGCGGTATCGAAGGCAGCCTGATCTACGCGGCCTCGGGGCGCGTGCGCGATGCCATTGCGCGGGACGGTGCCGCCACGCTGCACCTGGACCTGCTGGCGGGCCGCACGGCGCAGCAGCTTGCGCAGGCACTCAGCCGCACCCGTGGGCGACACTCCCTCTCGGAGCATCTGCGTCGCACGATCGGCTTGCAGGGCGTCAAGGCGGCGCTGGTGCGCGAGGTCTGGAGCACCGAGACCTTGAGCACGCTGCTGGCCACCGACCCCCAGGCGGTCGCGCACGCACTCAAGGCCTGGCCTGTGCCAGTCGTGTCAG
>CANHUQ010000091.1 GCA_947463885.1 Burkholderiales bacterium | reverse complement strand
CGGCGCTCGATGGCGAATCCGTTGCGGCAGTGTGTGCCACGCTTGCACCGACGCTGCCCCCGGTAGCGCGGCCAACGTCAGCGTGACCGCTTGACTGCTTGACCGTTTGACCGCATCGGGCGAAGCGGGTGATGCCCGCCAGGACGCTCAACGCGGCTGACGGGTGAACCACTGAAACCTGGGCGTACCCACCATTGCGCTCAACTGCGCAAAACACGCAGCCGATGCGCTACAGGATTCGGCCTGTCTTGAGGGCTCGCTGCGATACACCGTGCGCCCGTCCTTGATGGTCTCAAGCACCTTCAGATCGGCCAGCTGCGCGCGGTCGATGGCGAGCGGGTTGCGATCGAGGATGACGAAATCAGCGCGCTTGCCCGCTTCGATCGTGCCCTTGTCGCGCTCCTCGAAATGCTGAAATGCCGCCCAGATGGTCATCGCCTTGAGCGCCACCCACGGATCGAGCCGGTGCTCGGAACCCAGCACCTGGTTGCTGCGTGTGGTGCGATTCACGGTCGAGGACAACACGCGCATGGAGTCGGGAAATGCCACTGGCGCATCATGGTGCGAGGTGAACATCATGCCGCGTTGCATGGCCCAACCCGTGGGGCTGATGTGCTGCGCACGCTCGGTGCCCAACACGGAGTCACGGTGCCAGTCGCCCCAGTAGAACGTGTGCATGGGAAAAAAGCTGGGGAAAATCTGCAGCCGCTTCATGGCATCGAGCTGATCTGCACGCGCGGTTTGCGCATGAATGGCCACGGTGCGCCGATCCGCTGCAGGCAGCCGAGCCGATACGCGCTGCACCGAACCGATCAGCTGATCGATCGCCGCATCACCATTGGTGTGGACCAGCAACTGCCAACGCTTTGTGTACGCGGTCTGTATGAACTCATCGAGCTGCTGATCGGTGAACGCCGGGTAGCCCCGATAGTCTGGCTTTTGACCGTCAGGCACCTTGAAGTAAGGCTGCGTGAGCCAGGCCGTCTTGCCCTGGGGCGACCCATCCAGCGTGACCTTCACGCCACCAATGCGCAAACCCCCGAAATACCTGCCGCCAACAAACTCACTTTGCATGAACGTGTTGTCACCGATCTGCACCAGCGTCGGATAGGACACCACGTCAAGTTTGAGCCGGCCAGCTTTGGCCGCAGCCATGAGGCCTGCGACATTGTTCGGATCGGTCGAACCGCTTTGTGCGGTGGTGTAGCCATAGCGCAGATACAACTCCTGACCCGCCGTGATGAGCGCCTGAGACTCCTTCTCCTGGGTCCGACCAAAGACCAGCTTGCCGGCCACGGCAAACCATGCGGTCTCTTCCAGCACACCATCGGGCTCTTGAGAGCCTGCACGCCGACGAATCGCGCCCCCGGGGGGATCGGACGTGGCAGAAGTGATGCCAGCCGCCTCCAGGGCCTTGCTGTTGGCCACGGCAAGATGCCCCGACTGATGGATGTACAGCACCGGAATTTCTTTGGAGACGCGGTCGAGGTCGTCGCGGGTGGGATGACGCTGCTCCTTGAGCTGCGAATCGTCGTAGCCGAAGCCCAACGCCAGCTGGTAGTCCTTCGGCATTGGAGAGCGGGCCATCCAGTCGCGCATGGTCTGTTCGAGCGCGACGATGCTGTCGTTGCGGCCATCCGGTGGTGGCAGCAGATTGGCCGACACAGCCTGCAGGCCGACCCCGTCAAGATGGCCATGGCCGTCGATAAAGCCGGGCAGCAGCGTGCGCCCCGCCAGATCGATCTGCGTGGCACCCGCAGGCAGGGTCGCAAGTGCCTGCGCTCGGCTGCCCGCAAACTGGATGCGCCCGTCTCGCACCACCACCGCTTCCACGGTGTGGGGCTGATCGCCGACCATGGTGAGGATCGGTCCACCGCTGTAAAGGACGGGCGGTTGCGAAGTGACCAAGGATGATGGGGATGCCGCCATCGGCCGCGCACTTGAAGGGTCAACCGCAGGGTCAACTGAAGCGCCGATCGAAGCGCAGCCGGCTGTAAAAAACAGACCCCAGGTCAGCGTGGAGGCAAGCGTGACTCGGTGCGCGAATGAATTCATGTGGCATCCAGAAAGAAAGTTTTCCTGGGGCAGTATGAACCATGATCAAGGCACCCGAGCGCCGAGGCCGGGGCGCCTTCGGCGATGCTGCCGGCCGTGCGTTGGCGGGCGCACGCGGCAGCCCAGGCGGACATTCCTTGCGACAATGGGCGATGACCGCACAACCGCCCACCGACATCCTGTCCGTCGACCTGCATTACGCGCTGGGGACGGCCCGGCGCAGCACGCTGCACAACCCGTTCTTCGAGGTCCTCAAGACGGTGCGCGATGCGGGGTCGATTGCCGAAGGCGCGCGCAGGCTGGGCTGGTCGTACCGTCATCTGTGGGGGTTCCTGAAGCAGCAGGAGATCTCCCACGGGCGCGCACTGATCCTCTGGGACAAAGGCAAAGCGGCCCGTCTGAGCCCGTTTGCCGACAAACTGCTGTGGGCAGAGACCCGCATCCAGGCGCGGCTGGCCGCTGACATTGAAAACCTCGCCACCGAAATCGGGCGCGAACTGACCGTGGCCTTCAACGACACCGTCCCGATTGCCACCTGTGTGGCCAGTCATGACCTCGCCCTGCCGATGTTGCGCCAACTGTGCGAGACCCGACAGGGACTGCTGATGGACCTGAGGTTCTCGGGAAGTCTGGATGCGCTGGCAGCGCTGCGGACGCGCCGGGTGCAATTTGCCGGGATTCACCTGCCCTGCTCACGGCCCGACCTGGCGGGACCCGGATCGCCGATGCAACACGCCTTTGCACCCCTGTTGCGCATGGAGCACGAAAAGCTGATCCAGATGGGTCGACGCACGCAAGGGTTGATCGTTGCAAAAGGCAATCCGGCGCGACTGTGTTCCGTTGCGGATCTGGTGCGCGGGTCTTTCGTGAATCGGGAGGTCGGTACAGGCACCCGCGCCTTACTCGATGCGCTGCTGCAAGCCGATGGGGTGCCGGCGCAGAAGATTCGCGGCTATGAGCGCATCGAACCCACCCATTTGGCAGTGGCCGCAGCGGTCGCAGCCGGCGACGCCGAGGCGGGATTTGGCATTGAAGCCGCAGCGCGTCGAATGGGCGTCGATTTTGTTCCTCTGGTCTTCGAGGACTGCTTTCTGGTGTGCGATCGGGCGACCCTCGAGGGGCCGATCGCCCGCAGCCTGCTGGAGGTACTCAGCTCACAGGCCTGGCATGACGTCCTGACCACCCTGCCCGGTTACGACGCGCATCAGGCCGGCAAGGTCCTCACGTTGCGCCGCACCTTGCCCTGGCTCGCTCAGGCTTTGAAGCGATGAACCGTCCATCCAACCCTGACCGGGCATCCGGTCAGCCCGAACCATTGCCCGAAAGGTCTGGCAGCGAGCGCACGGGCCCTTTATTTCGAGACATGGCCATCCTGAGCATACGCCTGCGGTTTGGAGAGGACGCGCGCATCGGTCCGGGCAAAATCGCACTGCTGGAGGCCATCGGCCGCGCAGGCTCGATTGCTGCCGCGGGCCGCGAGATGGGCATGTCCTATCGCCGCGCCTGGCTGCTCATCGACTCGCTTAACCGCATGTTCGATGCACCGGTAGTGCATGCAAGCTCGGGGGGCGCGCATGGTGGCGGCGCTGGGCTCAGTGAGTTGGGCGAACAGCTGGTGACGGCCTATCGTGCGATGGAGCGCGATACCGAGCTTGCGGTCGCCAGGCACTTCGAAGGGCTCAAAGCGCGCATGGTCGTTGACGATTCAGGTGCATCACGTGATTCGGGCGAGCAAGAGGCTTCACGGCCTGGGCAGCGCACTGCCCCATCCCAAGGGGAGTGAGACAGCGGGACCCGACCCGGCCCTTCTGTTCTGACGCGGGACGGTCAAACGTCGAGCGTGGCTGCACCAGCGCACGGCCTGAAGCGTCGATCAGCGAGCGCGCGGGGCATAGGCCAGAGAGCGCTCATCCATGGCGGTGGCTTTGACCATCGCGAAGACATCGTCACCCACGTCCAGCGCCAGATCGTCCAGGGCTTTGCGGGTGACCAGCGCCACCAGCCGACCCGTGCCGCGCAGAGCGATGTCCACACGGGCGATCGGGCCGTCGTCGCTCTCGATGTCGCGAATCGTGCCCAGCAGCACGGTCCGAAAGCTCACATCACGGGGGCGCTGCACGGCCAGCGCCACGTCTGTGGCGCGAATCAGCAAACGGTGCGCGGCACCCAACTGACCGACCGTGCCCGGCACGCTGATGGTGCCGGCCGGGTGCGTCAGGCTGGTCAGTCCGTAGTCCGCATCATGGGCCTGCACCTGCGCCTCGATGACCGAGACTGCACCGAATCGGCCCGAGGCACCGCGCGTACCGGCTGGCGCGAGCACATCGCCCGGCAGGCCGATGGCCGCGACCTGACCCTGGTCGATCACGACGACTTCGTCCGCAATCCGGGCGACCTCGTCGACGGCATGCGAGACATACACGAGCGGGATGCGCGCCTCGTCGCGCAGCCGTGCGATGTACGGCATGATTTCCAGCCGACGCTCGAAATCGAGCGCAGCCATCGGTTCATCGAGCAGCAGCAATCGGGGCTGCGCCAGCAAGGCGCGACCGATCGCGACCCGCTGGCGCTCGCCGCCCGACAATCCACCCGGTCGGCGGTCAAGCAACGCGGTGATGCCCAGCATCTGGACGACTGCATCAAAGCCCTGCTCGGAGTGCGCCCTGGCCGCGTGCGCACGCTGGGTGCGCGACGCACCATAGAGCAGGTTGGCCTGCACGCTCAGATGCGGAAACAGCAGCGCGTCCTGAAAGACCACGCCGATCCGACGCCGATGCGGCGGCACGAACACGCCGCGCTCGGTGTCGGTGAGCGTCTCGCCATCGAGCACGATGCGACCGCGATCGGGTTTGATCAAACCGGCGACCAGACTCAGCACCGTGGACTTGCCCGACCCCGAGCGACCGAAGAGCGCGAGGGCGCTGCTGTCCGACCTGAACTGACAGGCCAGACGAAACGCCCCTCGCGCCAGGTCTGCGTCGAATTCGATCATTCGATCCCGTTCATCGTACGGCGCACCCGGCGGGCGAGCCACTCCGAGACCGCCAGAGCGGCCACCGACACTGCGATGCACACCAGCGTCAGACGCAGCGCCACCGCGTCGCCGTCAGGAGTTTGTGTGGCGCTGTAGATGGCCGACGGCAGGGTTTGCGTCTCGCCCGGGATGTTGGATACGAAGGTGATGGTGGCGCCGAATTCACCGAGCGCCTTGGCAAAACAGAGCACAGCGCCCGCCAGCACCCCAGGCAGTGCAAGCGGCAAGGTAACCGTCAGGAACGCCTTGAGCGGGGTGGCACCCAGCGTGGCGGCGGCGCGCTCCAGGCGGGGATCAACCGATTCGATCGACAGCCGGATAGCCCGCACCATCAACGGAAAGCCCATGACGGCACAGGCGAGCGCCGCCCCGGTCCAGCGAAACGAGAACACCAGTCCGAAGGACGCCTCGAGCCAGGCACCGAGCGGCCCGCGCCGCCCGAAGCCCAGCAGCAGCAGGTAGCCGACCACCACCGGCGGCAGGACCAGCGGCAGATGCACCAGGCTGTCGAGGAGCGTCTTGCCCGGAAAGCGCCCGCGTGCGAGCGCCCAGGCCACCGCCAGCGCCCACGGCAGCGCGCACACCGTGGCCACGGCAGCCACCTTCAGGCTCAGGCGCACTGCCTGCCATTCGTCAGGGCTGAGCAGCATCGCGAGTCGTTTGAGCACCGCCCGCGCTGGCTGACCTGGGCTGGGTCAGGCCCTGAGCGCTCAGGATCGCAAGCGCCTCGGGCGAGCGCAGCCAGGCCAGAAAGGGGGCAGCATCCGGGTGCGTGGCCTGGGCGGCGATCGCGATCGGATAGACGATGGCCGGGTGCAGGGCTTGGTCAAAGAGCGCGACCACCCGCACGCGCGGCTCCGCGCGTGCATCGGTGACATACACGATCCCCAGAGGCGCTTCCTCGCGCGCGACCAGTGCCAGTGCAGCGCGCACGTTGTCGGTCATGGCCAGACGATCGCTGACCTGCGCCCAGACGCCCAGCGATTCCAGCCCGGCACGTGCATATCGGCCGGCCGGCACGGTACGCACATCGGCCACGGCCAGGCGCCCATCACCCAAGGCTGCACCGATCGGCATGCCAGGGCGCAGCGCCAAGGCGACCGTAGAACGTGCCGGTGCGATCAGCGCCAGCCGATTACCGGCCAGGACACCGCGCGTCTCGCGCCGAATGAAACCACCCTGCTCGAGCCGATCCATCCAGGGGGCATCAGCGCTCACGATCAGGTCGGCGGGGGCGCCCTGCTCAAGCTGGCGAGCGAGCATGGGCGTGCCACCGTAAACAATCACCGGACGAGCATGACCCCGTTGCGCCCACTGCTGCGCGAGGGCATCCAGCGCATCCTTGAGACTGGCTGCTGCCAGGATCCGCAGGCCCGGCGCGGCAGCAAAGGCCTGGCGCGTGGCGGTGGCGACCGTGGCAACGCTGGCGAGCCCCCCCAGGCAGGCGAGACGCATCAGGCGGCGGCGCTGAACCGCAGCGGACATCGAATGGGGGCTCATACGCAGGGTCATATTCAACGGAATATTACGTCTGATGCACGTTGAGCGCGGGTTGCGCCGGTCGCCCGCACGGTGAGCGACCGCGCGCCCGACCGCTCTCAGGTGTTCTGGACCACGATGGACGGAAACTTGAGCGACATATCGCGTGCACGCTCGGCCACCTTGACGGCGATGCGTCGCGCGATGGTCTTGTAGGCCTGCGCAATCGCGCCATCGGGCTCGGCCACCACGGTGGGTCGACCCGAGTCAGTCTGCTCGCGGATGCGAATATCGAGCGGCAAGCCGCCAAGGTACTCGACGTCGTAGTCCTTCGACATGCGCTCGCCGCCGCCAGCCCCGAAGATGTGCTCTGAGTGGCCACACTGCGAGCACACATGGATCGCCATGTTCTCGACGATGCCCAGAATGGGGATGCCCACCTTCTCGAACATCTTGAGGCCCTTGCGGGCATCCAACAGCGCAATGTCCTGAGGCGTGGTGACGATGACTGCGCCGGTCACGGGAATCTTTTGCGACAGCGTGAGGTGAATATCGCCCGTGCCGGGGGGCATGTCGACGATCAGGTAATCCAGATCGCGCCAGTTGGTGTCGCGCAGCAACTGCTCGAGCGCCTGCGTCACCATGGGACCACGCCACACCATGGGGGTATCGGTATCGATCATGAACCCGATGGAGCTGGCCTGAATGCCATGGCCCATCATGGGCTCAAGCGACTTGCCATCCAGCGTTTCGGGCTTGCCCGAGATACCCAGCATGACCGGCTGCGAAGGCCCATAGATATCGGCATCGAGCATCCCCACCGTGGCGCCTTCAGCGGCCAGCGCCAGCGCCAGATTCACGGCCGTGGTGCTCTTGCCCACCCCCCCTTTTCCGGAGGCCACCGCAATGATGTTCTTGACATTGGGCAGCAGCTTCACGCCGCGCTGCGCCGTGTGGGCCACGATCTTCTGATAGACATTGGCGCTGACATTGCCCACGCCACTGACAGACTTGAGCGCATCGATCACCGCGCGCCGGATGGGGGCGATCTGACTGGCCGCCGGATAGCCCAGCTCGATATCGACGCTGACATCGGCGCCGTCTGCGCGCACATTCTTTGCCGACTTCGTGGACACCAGATCCTTGCCGGTATTGGGATCGATCACCGCGGCCAATGCCGCATTCAACTGTTCGACCGTGACGGCCATGTTTACTCCGAGGACATGTGGGGACGCCCGCCGTCTGCGGGCTGAAGGGTGAGGACGCCCGCCAGGTGCGGGCTGAGCGCGCCTGAGTCTATCCGAATCGTCAGGGGGGACTAAAATGGCGGGTTCTTCGGTTTGCACCGAATCACCTCGTCCAACAAAGCACACCATGTCCCGGCGCCTTTTCGTTACAACAGCCCTGCCCTATGCGAACGGGTCCTTTCACATCGGCCACATCATGGAGTACATCCAGGCCGACATCTGGGTGCGCTTTCAGCGGATGCAGGGCCGGGAGGTGCACTTCGTGTGCGCCGATGACGCGCATGGCGCGCCGATCATGCTCAAAGCTGAATCGGAAGGCATCTCGCCCAAGGAACTGGTCGACCGCATCGCGGCCGAACGCCCGGCCTATCTGAAGGGCTTTCACATCTCCTTCGACCATTGGCATTCCACCGATTCGCCCGAGAATGTCGAGCTCTCTCAGGATGTGTACCGCAAGCTGCGCGCAGCCGGCCTGATTGCCACGCGCACGATCGAGCAGTTCTATGACCCCGTGAAGGGCATGTTCCTGCCCGACCGCTACATCAAGGGCGAGTGCCCTAAATGCGGCGCCAAGGACCAGTTCGGCGATTCCTGCGAAGTGTGCGGCGCGGTCTATGCGCCTACCGAACTGAAGCAACCCTATTCGACGCTCACCGGCGCCACGCCCGTGATGCGCGAGTCCGAGCACTTCTTCTTCAAGCTCTCTGACCCGCGCTGCGTGGCGTTTCTGCGCGAATGGGCGCTGGAAGGCCGACTGCAGCCGGAGGTGGCCAACAAGGCCCGCGAGTGGCTCGAGGGCTCAACCGACACAGCCGGCGAACGCTCAAGCGGGCTGGCTGACTGGGATATCTCGCGCGATGCGCCGTACTTCGGCATTCCCATTCCGGATGCGCCCGGCAAGTATTTTTATGTGTGGCTCGACGCCCCCATTGGCTATCTGGCCTCGCTCAAGGCGCACTGCGCCAGGCGGGGGCTGGATTTCAATGCGTTCATCGCCCCCGACGCTGATGTGGAGCAAGTGCACTTCATCGGCAAGGACATCATCTATTTCCACACGCTGTTCTGGCCGGCCATGCTCAAGTTCGCGGGCTACAAGGTGCCGGACCGAGTCAATGTGCACGGCTTCATCACCGTCTCGGGCGAGAAGATGAGCAAGTCGCGCGGCACGGGCATCTCGCCGCTGCGCTATCTGGAACTGGGCATGAACCCCGAGTGGCTGCGCTATTACCTTGCAGCCAAGCTCAATGCACGGGTCGAAGATGTTGACTTCAACCCCGATGATTTCGTGGCACGCGTCAATGCCGACCTGGTCGGCAAGCTGGTGAACATCGCGAGCCGCTGCGCGGGCTTTCTGGTCAAGCGATTCGATGGCGCGCTGGCAGGCCTGGATCACGGCGCGCACGAAGGCTTTGCCAAACCCTGGGCGGGCCCTGAGGCTGTGGCGACACTCTACGAGCAACGGGAATTCGGCAAGGCACTGCGCGAGATCATGCAGTTTGCCGATGCCGTGAATCAGTATGTCGATTCAGAGCGCCCATGGGACCTCGCGAAAGACCCGGCGCGCACCGCCGATTTGCATCGCTGCTGCTCGACCGCGCTGCGAGCCTTTCGTGACCTGAGCCTGCTGCTGGCGCCCGTGATGCCCGAGATGGCCGAGCGCGTGCGCGAGTTTATGAATCTGCCGGCCGCCGACTGGGCTGCACTGGCCACCCCACTGCCCGAAGGGCATCGCATCAACGCCTACCAGCACCTCATGACGCGCGTCGACCCCAAGCAACTCGATGCGCTCTTCGAGGCCCCCGCTGCGGCCGCCTCAACCGCTTCAAGCAGCGCAGCCGCACCGGCCAAGAACTCGAAGGCTGGCGCGGGCAGCGCGTCTGCAGCGGCGCCAGGCCCCGCACCGGCCAGCGCCACGGATGGCGAGACCATCGACATCCAGACCTTTGCGCAAGTGGACTTGCGCATCGCGAAAATTGTCTCGGCCGAGCATGTGGCCGGCTCGGACAAGCTGCTCAAGCTCAGCCTTGATCTGGGCGAAGGCCGGCTGCGCACGGTGTTTTCGGGCATTCGTGCCCATTACGCGCCCGAGCAGCTGGTGGGTCGGCTCACGGTTGCAGTCGCCAACCTTGCGCCACGCAAGATGAAGTTCGGGCTGTCTGAAGGCATGGTGCTGGCCGCCTCGTTTCCGGATGACGGCGGCGGGGTGTTTTTGCTCGAACCCGATTCAGGCGCCCAACCCGGCATGAAGGTGCGATAGGCCCTACGCCATGAGCGCGCGTCGGTTTGCCTTTCGCCCCCGGCTGCTCGACACCTTCAGAAGCGGGTACCGACGCGAGGACTTCTCGGCCGACGTGTCTGCGGGCATCACGGTTGGGGTGGTGGCGCTGCCCCTGGCCATGGCCTTCGGCATTGCCAGCGGCGTCAAACCCGAAGCGGGTCTTTTCACGGCGATCATCGCCGGCTTTCTGATTTCCGCCCTGGGGGGCTCCAAGGTGCAAATTGGCGGGCCTGCAGGCGCCTTCGTGGCCCTGCTCTATGCCATTGCCGAACGCTATGGGCTGGCCAATCTGCTGCTGTCCACGATGATGGCCGGCGTGCTGCTTTTTCTCATGGGCGCATTGCGCCTGGGCCAACTGATTCGCTATATCCCGGTGTCGATCGTGATTGGCTTCACCAACGGCATTGCGGTGATCATCGCGCTGCAGCAGGTACGCGACGCGCTGGGTCTGGCCATCGACAAGATGCCTGCGCATTTTTTCGGCCAGATCAGTGCGCTTTGGCAGCACCTGCACACGATCCATCTGGCGGCGGCCGGGTTGTGCGCAGTGTCGGTGGCGCTGATCGTGTGGTGGCCCAAGTCGTACCTGCCTCAACATGCGGCTTGGCGCCGCTGGATGGCGCGCATTCCCGGGACGATCATTGCGCTGGTGCTGGGGGTGATCGCAGTCCGTCTGGGGTTGGCCGTGGAAACGATCGGCAGCCGATTCGGTGGTATTCCACAGGGCCTTCCAGCGCTGGCCCTGCCGCGGGGCGACTGGGACAGTCTGCGTCAACTGTTTGGCCCGACCGTCTCGATTGCCTTGTTGGGCGCCATTGAATCCTTGCTGTGCGCACGAGTGGCCGACGGCATGATTCAGGATCGCCACGACCCGAATCAGGAACTGATGGCGCAAGGCGTGGCGAATGTGGTGGCGCCGCTGTTTGGCGGCATTGCCGCGACCGGCACCATCGCACGCACGGTCACCAATGTGCGCAGTGGGGCCCGCTCACCGGTGGCGGGGATCGTGCACGCCATCACGTTGCTGGCGATCGTGCTGCTGCTGGCACCTCTGGCGGCCGATATTCCCATGGCCAGCCTGGCAGCCATCCTGCTGTTCGTTGCCTGGAACATGGGCGACTGGGCCGCGTTTGCCCGACTGCAACGCTTCAGCGCCAGCTATCGCACCATCTTGCTGGCCACGTTTGCGCTGACCGTGGTGTTCGATGTGACCGTCGCAGTGCAAGCCGGCCTGGTGCTCGCCTGTCTGTTCTTCATGCATCGGGTGGCCGATCTGACCCAAGTCGAGCCGATGGAACTGCCGGTTGATCAGCGCACCCTGCCCGATGGCGCGCACCTGGAAGCCTGGCGGCTCTCCGGATCGATCTTCTTCGGATCGGTGGGCAAACTCGATCGCCTGGTGGACCCGACTCGCCCCATCCCGGGCGCGATGCTGCTGCAGATGCGCCAGGTGATCAATCTGGACACCACCGGGCTGGAGGTGCTGGAGAGCCTGCACAGTCGGCTCGAGCGGGCGGGCAGCATGCTCGTTATTGTGCAAGCGAGCGAGCAGCCCCTGTCGTTGATGCGCCGCTCGGGGTTTCTGGAGCGCATCGGTGCCACCCATGTCTATGACGACATGGACTCGGCGCTCGCCGCGCTGACCGTCAGGCCCGAGGCGCCACCGAAGGCATGAGTGATGCGCCCGGGTACATGGTCTTGTCATCCGTGAAGGAAAACTCGACCGCGCGATCAATACCGTCCTGGAAATGCGCATTGAAATTGCGACGCACGCTGCCGGACTCTTCGAATCGCCAGATCAGCCAGACCTCTTTCTTCAGGGCATAGGGCTGGCGCTCGGCGGGTCGCGAAAACAGCCGCACCAGTTGTGCTTCGGTCATGCCGACTTGCGCAAGCGATTTGAAGTTTGCGACAGTGAGCAACTGTTTCATGCCCTGATAGCGGCCGTCTGCACTGATGTCGACGCGCCAGGTTTCGAAGCCCTGCGGGCCCCGCACATAATCCAGTTGGCGTGCACCGCCCTGCACCTCCCAAACCAGGGTCGGTGCGCCCATGATCGAGCGCACATCCTGCTCGGTGTGCTGACCCGCCACCAACTTGTTCTGCGCAAGCTGATCACAAGCCGACAGGGCCATCAGGCCTGCACTGCCCGCCAGCGCCAGCGTGGCGCGAAGCAGGCGACGGCGCGGGGCGGCAGCGCGCAGGAGCGTGGACGCATCCGCCTTGCCGGGCGGCATGGAAGCAGTCGATGAAAGGAGCGACAGGGGCATGACACAGGCCAGGTAGCGTGGAGTGATCCCGTACAATAACTAACTCAGCGCCGATCCCATCCGGGATCCTGCGGCGCCTGTCTGCTTCGCCACATTCAAGCCTGTTCACCATGCGCCCCAATCTGCCCCTGTACACCTCCGAAGCGACCCAGTTCCTCGAGCAGCTCAAGGCGCAGCGGCCGCACCTGGAAGCCGCTCAGCGCGAGGGCCGCGCGCTGCTG
>CANHUQ010000090.1 GCA_947463885.1 Burkholderiales bacterium | reverse complement strand
TCATGAATGGCTTGCTCCATGCGCGCCCCGATTCAGCGCGCTTGCCCCGAGCAGGCATTGTGCATCGCCTGGACAAGGACACCAGCGGACTGATGATGGTGGCGCGCTCCGAGCGGGCGTTCGAGCGCCTCACGGTGGCCGTAGCCGCCCGCTCCGTGCATCGCCGCTATGTGGCGGTGGTGCATGGCGAGACCCCGATCCGGTTCAGCATCGATGCGCCGATCGGTCGGGATCCGCGCGATCGGCTGCGCATGGCGGTCGTCGATCTGCAGCGCGGCAAGGCGGCCTGCACGCATGTCGTGCGCCTGGCTCATGCGGGGGGCGTGTCCTTGCTGTGCTGCGACCTGGAAACCGGCCGAACCCATCAGATTCGGGTGCACTTGAGCAGCCGTGGCTTTCCGCTAGTGGGCGATATGCTCTATGGCGGCCATCCGCTGCGTGGTTGCTCGCGCCAGGCTTTGCATGCTTGGCGACTCGCGCTGGACCATCCGGTTAGCGGCCGGCACTTGTCCTTCGAAAGTCCGCTGCCTGAGGATCTGGTGGCGCTGTTGGCTCAATCCGGGCTTCCCGCCCCGGTGGCGCCAGATGAGGGCAAACGCTCATGAAGCCGGTTGTGGGGCAGGGCAAGCTCGGGCAGAGGACTGGTGATCAGGGCAGCGTTGCCCGTTTGCGTGAAGCGTTGCCGGGCATCGTTCCAGACTGGCCCGCTCCTGTCCGGGTCGGCGCCTTCGTCACGACCCGTCTGGGCGGATGCAGTGCCGGCCCCTATGGAGACGCCAGCGGGCGTCCCGTGGGCTTGAATCTGGGCGAGCATGTCGGGGACGATCCAACGCATGTGGCGGCCAACCGCGCGCGTTTGCAGGCCTTGCTGCCGGCACCGATTTGCTGGCTGGAGCAGGTGCACGGTGTGACCGTGTACGAGGCTGATCGCCTGACCGGTGCAGTGGGTGTGCCGCGTGCCGATGCGGCGATCACGTCGATGCCAGGCGCTGTACTGTCGATCATGACCGCGGATTGCCTGCCGATCCTGCTGACCGACGAGCAGGGCGCAGCGATTGCCTGTGCGCATGCCGGATGGCGTGGCTTGGCCGGTGGGGTCATCGAGGCCAGTGTGCACGCGCTGCGCACCCGACTGGGCGCTCAAGCCCGGCTCATGGCGTGGCTGGGGCCTGCGATCGGACCCATGGCATTCGAGGTGGGTGATGAAGTGCGCGCGGCATTTTGCGATCAGGATGCCGGCGCGCTCAGAGCCTTTGCGCCCGGGCCGATCGCCGGAAAATGGTGGGCTGATCTGTATGCCTTGGCGCATCGCAGGCTGCAGGCCTGCGGTGTGGAGCAGGTGAGTGGCGCCGTGCGCTGCACGGTGTCAGACCCGCAGCGTTTTTATTCCCATCGGCGCGACCGGGTGAGCGGGCGCATGGTGTCACTGCTCTGGATCGATCCGTGAGCGTCTGCGACGGCGTTCAGGCGTGCCCAGAATCCAGAGCAGCAGGGCCAGCGGCAGCAGCCCGTAAAACACAAAAGTGGCTGCGCCGGCCGTGAATGTCGGCTCGGTCAGAGCCATCAGCATCACGACGTACAGCCAGGCGATGGCAACGATATACATGCAGGTGGGGTCAGGTTGATTGGACAAGACAGCGCTGGCACTGCACCATTGCGACCATACGGCGCGGACCTCCCATCCTAACCCGCCTCTCCCGCGACACTCCTCCATGCCTGCAACAAAGTCATCCCGAGCCTTACCGGTCTCGACCCCGAGGCGCGTGGCCGCCGTCAAGCGGTCTGCCGCGCCTGCGCCGCAGCGCGTCAGCGTGAGCACGTCCAGGGCTGCCGAGACCAGCACCGCCGCCACGAGACCGCCTCAGCGCGCGGTGTCTAAGTCAAGTGCGCCCAAGGCTAGGGCTCCTGATGCCGGAGCTCAGGACGCCACTAAGGTAGGAGCTAAGGCAGGGACTAAGGCAGGAGCTAAGGCAGGAGCTAAGGTAGGAGCTAAGGTAGGAGCTAAGGTAGGAGCTAAGTCCGCCATTAAAGCAGGCGCTAAAGCCGGCACTCAGGTCGCATCGGGTCGGGCAGGTGCGACCCGTGACACCGTAGACCACGCCCCCGTCGGGCCTTCAGCGCGCCAGCGTTCGGCGCCGGCGCCGACCAGCCCGTTTCAAGACCTGGCCCTGGCCTCTGCTGCGCAGATGCCAGCCTGGACGATTGATCCCACCCGGCTGATGGCCTTGCAGGCGGAGTACGCCTCCCAGCTGCAACAGCTCTGGACCGACATGCTCTCGGCCACCGCAGGAAAAGCGCCTGCGCTGGTCGACAAGCGTTTCAGTGCGCCGGCGTGGCAGGAACAGGCTCCGTTTGCCTGGAACGCCGCGCTGTATTTGCTCAACGCAAATTTCCTGCAGCGCATGGCCGATGCGGTCGACAGCGACGAGAAGTCCAGGGACCGCATCCGCTTTTTCACGCGTCAATGGCTCGATGCCGCGTCGCCCGCCAATTTCCTGCCCACCAATCCAGAGGCGCAGCGCAAGCTCTTTGATACCAAGGGCGAGAGCCTGGTCAAGGGCATGGAAAATCTGATGGCCGATTTGGGCAAGGGCCATATTTCGATCACGGACGAGCAGGCCTTCGATGTAGGTCGCAACGTGGGCACCTCGACAGGCGCGGTGGTCTTCCGCAACGATGTCGCCGAGCTGATTCAATACGCCCCCAGCACGCCCACTGTGGGCTCACGAGCGCTGCTGCTGGTGCCTCCGTTTATCAACAAGTACTACATCCTCGATCTGCAGCCCGACAATTCGTTTGTGGCGCATGCGGTGGCCCAGGGGCACACCGTGTTTCTCGTGTCCTGGGTCAATGCGCAGGACGAGCATGCGACCCTGACCTGGGACGATTACATCGAGCGCGGTGTGGTCGATCAGATCGATGCCGTGCTGGCCATGACCGGTCAGCGCACGGTCAATGCGCTGGGCTTTTGCGTGGGCGGCACCATTCTGGCCACGGCGTTGGCTGCTTTGGCCGCTCGCGGGCGCAAGCCGGTTGAGTCCCTCACGCTCATGACCTCACTGCTTGATTTCGAAGAGCCAGGCTCTCTGGGCGTATTCATCGATCCGATGCAGGTCGCCTGGCGCGAGCAGACCATTGGCGCAGGCGGACTGATGACCGCCCAGGATTTGGGGACGACCTTCTCGTTTCTGCGACCGAACGATCTGGTCTGGAACTATGTGGTGACCAACTACCTCAAAGGCGAGGCACCGCCAGCGTTCGACCTGCTGTTCTGGAATGCGGATGGAACCAACCTCCCAGGCCCGCTCTACTGCTGGTATCTGCGACACATGTATCTGCAAAATGAATTGCGGATACCCGATGCGCTGACATGCATCGGCCAACCGATCGATTTGCGCCGTATTGATGTGCCGACGTACATTTTTGCCGCCCGCGAGGACCATATCGTGCCTTGGCGTGCTGCCTTTGCCTCGACCCGCCTGCTCTCCAATCGCGTGCGTTTCGTGCTGGGCGCAAGTGGCCATATTGCCGGGGCGATCAATCCGCCGTCCAAGAACAAGCGCAGCTATTGGGTGGGTGAGCAACTGTCTGCCGACCCCGAGGTCTGGCTTGAACAGGCGCAGGAGCAGCCCGGAAGCTGGTGGACCGATTGGGCCCACTGGCTGCGGCCCCATCAGGGCACCCCGCGTGCGGCACCCAAGCGCCTTGGTGATGCGTCACATCCGGTGATCGAGCCTGCACCGGGTTCCTATGTCAAAGTGAAGGCTGAAGGCCACTGAAACCGCCCCGCGGGGCATGAGGAGTCCGGGACATGACTAAGCTCGCTTACGTGACGGGTGGGATGGGTGGTATCGGTACGGCGATCTGCAGGCGGTTTCACGACATGGGCTATACCGTGATCGCCGGCTGCGGTCCGACGCGCGACTTCAACAAATGGATCGCCGAACAGCGGGCGGAGGGCTACAACTTCCATACCTCGGTCGGTAATGTGTCTGATTGGGACTCCACCAAAGCGGCGTTCGACCGGATCAAGGCCGATTTCGGTAACCCCGACATCCTGGTGAACAATGCCGGCATTACGCGCGACGGCGTCTTTCGCAAGATGTCACTGGACGACTGGCGTGCGGTGATCGACACCAATCTCAACAGTCTGTTTTGCGTCACCAAGCAGGTCATCGACGGCATGATGGACAAGGGTTGGGGGCGCATCATCAACATTTCCTCTGTCAATGGCGAGAAAGGCCAATTCGGCCAGACCAACTACTCCGCGGCTAAAGCCGGCATGCATGGCTTCAGCATGGCCTTGGCCCAGGAAGTGGCCAGCAAGGGCGTCACGGTCAACACGGTGGCGCCTGGCTACATTGCCACCGACATGGTCATGGCCGTGCGTGAAGATGTCCGCGAAAAAATTATTTCCACCATCCCTGTGCGCAGGCTTGGGCGGGCCGAAGAGATTGGGTCGATTTGCGGCTGGCTCTCGAGCGACGATGCCGGCTTCACGACCGGGGCAGAGATTTCCTGCAACGGCGGCCTGCACATGGGCTGATGCCCAAAGACGAATCCGGAGCGTTCCCTGATGGCTTCCAGCAGTATCCGTCTGATCAAGAAGTACCCCAACCGTCGCCTCTACGACACGCGCACCAGCGCCTACATCACGCTTGCTGATGTGAAGCAACTGGTGCTCGACAACGAAGCGTTCAGGGTGGCCGATGCCAAGACTGAAGAGGACCTGACACGCAGCATCCTGCTGCAGATCATCCTCGAGGAAGAGGCGGGTGGCTCGCCGCTCTTCTCTGCGCAAATGCTCTCGCAGATCATCCGCTTCTATGGCGATGCGATGCAGGGCATGATGGGTGCTTATCTCGAGAAGACCATGCAGGCATTTCTCGAGATCCAGGGCAAGTTCCAGGAGCAATCCAAGGCGTTCTATGACGGACGTGGGCTGCCGACCAACCCCGAGCTTTGGACCCAGTTCATGCAGGTGCAGGCCCCGATGGTCCAGGGCATGATGAGTCACTACATCGATCAGTCCAAGAACCTGTTTGTGCAGATGCAAGAGCAGATGCAGCAGCAGGCACGCACCATGTTCCAAGGCTTTCCGTTCCCAGGCATGCCGGGCATGCCTGGCAGCCCCGGCACGGGTGTGCCGCCCCAGACGCCGGCGCAGCCTGCGCCGTCCGCAACGCAGTCCCGCAGTGAAGCGCCTGATGCGCCAGCGCCTCAACCTGCGCCTGCGGCTGCGCCCGCGCGCAGCAGCGCTCGTCAGCGCAAGTAGCCCGCCGTGCCGGTTCTGAATATCAAGCGGCCACGATTTACGCCGCGTTCGAGCGCCGCGCGCCCGCCTGTCGCCTCACAACCCGCTTCAAGCGCAGGTGATGCCGCTGGGCGCGCTCCGCGTGTGGGTTTTGTGTCGCTAGGGTGCCCCAAGGCACTGGTGGACTCCGAGCGCATCGTCACGCAACTGCGCGCCGAGGGCTATACGGTGGCAGGCACCTATCAGGATTCCGATCTGGTGATCGTGAACACCTGCGGGTTCATCGACGATGCGGTCAAGGAGTCTCTTGATGCCATTGGCGAGGCGCTTGCTGAGAATGGCAAGGTGATTGTTACTGGGTGCCTGGGCGCACGTCCGGGCGCAGAGGGCGGCAATCTGGTGGCCCAGACCCATCCTTCCGTTCTGGCCATTACAGGCCCGCATGCGATGGAAGAGGTGATGGGCCATGTGCACACGCATCTGCCGCGCCCTCATGATCCATTCACGGACCTGGTGCCCGCGGCGGGCATCAAGCTCACACCGCGTCACTATGCGTATTTGAAAATTTCCGAAGGCTGCAATCATCGCTGCAGTTTTTGCATCATTCCAGCCATGCGCGGCGACCTGGTGAGTCGGCCTATCGGTGAAGTGATGCGCGAGGCGCATGCGTTGCTCAAGTCAGGTGTACGCGAATTGCTGGTGATTTCGCAGGACACCAGCGCCTATGGCGTGGACCTGAAGTACCGCACAGATTTTGTCGAAGGCCGGCCCGTGCGCACCCGCATGACCGAGCTGTGCCGTGAATTGGGTCTGGCCGCACGCGAGCATGGCGCATGGGTGCGCCTGCATTACGTCTATCCGTATCCGCATGTGGATGAGGTGCTGCCGCTGATGCAAGAAGGCCTGATCCTGCCGTACCTGGATGTGCCGCTGCAGCACTCGCACCCGGATGTGCTGCGCCGCATGAAGCGCCCGGCCAGTGGCGAACGCAATCTTGAGCGGGTGCAAGGCTGGCGCAAGGCGGTGCCCGAACTCACCATCCGCAGCACCTTCATTGCGGGTTTCCCGGGCGAGACTGAAGGCGAATTTGAGCACCTGCTCAGCTTCCTGCGTGAGGCCGAGCTCGATCGCGTTGGCTGCTTTGCCTACTCACCGGTTGAAGGCGCGGCGGCCAATGCACTCGAGGGTGCAGTGCCCGATGCCGTGCGCGAAGCGCGTAAAGACCAGCTCATGCAGGTGCAGGCCGAGATCAGCCAGCGGCGCATCGCGCGGCGGGTGGGCAGTCTGCAGCGCGTGCTCATTGACTCGATCGACCGCCACGGTGCGGTGGGACGCAGCAGCGCCGATGCGCCTCAGATTGACGGTGTGGTGAAGGTGGCCCCCCATCGGTCGCTCAAGGTGGGCGAGTTTGCGATGGTGCGCATCACCGCGTCGGATGCCTATGATCTTCAGGGCGAGGTCGAGACTGCCGCTGAGATCAGCCCTCGAAAAAATTGAGCAGCGCATCCAGGCCGCAGTGATTGATGGCGTGCGTGGTTTCATCGCGCACGATCGGCTTGGCGTGATAAGCGACCGACAGACCTGCGATCGACATCATCTGCAGATCGTTGGCGCCGTCGCCCACCACGATCGCCTGAGCGGGCGCAATGCCCATCAGTGCGCAGGTCTGCTCCACAATGTTTCGCTTGCGCTGCGCATTGACAATCGGCCCGATGAGCTGGCCGGTGAGGTGCCCGTCGCGCACCTCGAGCACATTGGAGCGGGCCCAGTCGAGTCCGAGTTGCGCACGCAGGCGCTCGGTGAAAAACGTAAAACCGCCTGAGACCAGCAACACCTTGAGGCCTGCGTGCTGCAGGCCTGAGATCAGCGTGCTGGCGCCCGGGCTCAGGCGTACGCGCTCGTCCCAGACGCGTTGCAAGGTCACTTCAGGCAGACCCGCCAGCAAGGCTACGCGCCGGCGCAGGCTCTCGTCGTAATCCGCGATCTCGCCGCGCATAGCGGCTTCGGTAATGGCGGCCACCTCGGCTTTGCGCCCCGCGTAATCTGCGATTTCATCGACGCACTCGATCGTGATCAGGGTGGAGTCCATGTCGAACGCGGCCAGACGGAAATCCTGCATGCGCAGACCGGGATGCACGATTTCTGCATCCACACGATGCGCTTCACCCAGGCTGCTCACCCGAGGACCGTCGATCTCGACATCGTTCCAGACCGCAAGGCTGGCTGCGCGATGATGTGGTGCTCGCCCAACCGCGTGCGTGAAGGCATCGACCGCGGTGTCGGTCAACAGGGGGTGTTGCACGACAAGGCGGGTCATGGGGTCACCAGTTGGGATTCAGGGCGCTTCATGCGCCCAAGGCCTTGAGGATCTCGCGCAGCCGCTGCACGCGCGCAGCGAGGTCTGCCGTGCGCAACGTGATGCGTAGTCGATCCGGGCCGCTTAGTTTCGCATCGCGGCGCGACTGGATGAAGCGAATGATCCGCTCGGGAGGGATGGGTGGTTGCGGTACGAATTGCAGGGCGATGGCCTCGTCCGAGGCATCGATGCGCGACACGCCCAGCGGCGATGACAGGATGCGCAGGCGATGGGTCTCAACCAGGGCGCGTGCAGCCTCAGGCAGCTTGCCGAACCGGTCGATCAGTTCCTCCTGCATGCCTTCCAGGGCATCGATGCTGCTGCAGTTGGCCAGCCGCTTGTAGAGGGTGAGGCGTTCATGCACATCACCGCAGTAATCGTTGGGCAGCAGCGCCGGGACATGCAAGTTGATCTCGGTGATGGCTTCGAGCGGCGCAGAGAGGTCGGGTTCGCGACCTGACTTCAGCGCGCGCACGGCGTGATTGAGCATGTCGTTGTACAGGCCAAAGCCCACTTCCTGCATGTCGCCCGACTGCGAATCCCCAAGCACCTCACCGGCGCCCCGGATTTCCAGATCGTGCATGGCCAGGAAAAAGCCCGATCCGAGCTCTTCCATCGATTGAATCGCCTCGAGCCTGCGAGTGGCGTCCTTGGTGATCGCGCCTTCATCGGGGATCAGCAGATACGCGTAGGCCTGATGATGCGAGCGGCCGACCCGCCCGCGCAGTTGATGCAGCTGCGCCAGACCGAATCGATCAGCCCGGTGCATGACGATGGTGTTGGCAGTGGGCACATCAATGCCGGTCTCGATGATGGTCGTGCACAGCAGCACATTGGCACGCTGCGCATGGAATTCACGCATCACGCGCTCGAGCTCGCGTTCGTGCATCTGTCCGTGGGCCACCGCAATGCGCGCTTCGGGTACCAGCTTCTCCAGCATGGCGCGACGGTTCTCAATCGTCTCGACTTCGTTGTGCAGGAAGTAAGCCTGGCCGCCTCGACGCAGCTCGCGCAACAGCGCTTCACGAATGGCGCCTTCGGTCTCGCGCCGCACGAAGGTTTTGATCGCGAGTCGCCGCTGCGGCGCGGTCGCAATCACCGAAAAGTCGCGGATGCCCTCCAGGCTCATGGCCAGGGTGCGTGGGATGGGTGTGGCGGTCAGGGTCAGCACATCGACCTCGGCGCGCAGGGCCTTGAGCGCTTCTTTCTGTCGCACGCCGAAGCGGTGCTCCTCGTCGATGATCACCAGCCCCAGTCGCTTGAAGCGCACGTCCTTGCCCAGCAACTTGTGGGTCCCGATGACAATGTCGAGCGTGCCGTCGTCCAGGGCTTCGAGTGCGGCGCGCACTTCCTTGGGGGAGCGAAACCGCGAGAGCTCGGCCAGACGGATCGGCCAGTTCGAGAAGCGGTCCGAGAACGTCTCGAAGTGCTGCTCGGCCAGCAGGGTGGTCGGGCAGACGATGGCCACCTGCTTGCCATCTGCAGCCGCCACGAAAGCGGCACGCAGGGCCACTTCGGTCTTCCCAAAGCCGACATCTCCGCAAATCAGGCGGTCCATGGGCTTGCCGGATACCAGGTCCTGCGTCACCGCATGGATGGCAGCGAGCTGGTCAGGGGTTTCCTCAAATCCGAAGCCTTCTGCAAACGCTTCATAGTCCTGCGCATCGAATTTGAACGCGTGGCCCTGACGCGCGGCGCGCCGGGCATACAGGTTGAGGAGTTCAGCGGCGGTGTCGCGCGCGCGTTTGGCTGCGCGCTGGCGGGCCTTTTCCCATTGCCCTGAACCCAGGACGTGCAACGGCGCGTCGTCGGGCGATGCGCCCGAATACCGGCCGATCAAATGCAATTGCGCGACTGGCACATACAGCGTGGCCGAATTGGCATACGCCAGATGCAGGAACTCGGTGGGCCCGTCGCCCAGATCCAGGTTGATCAGTCCCTGATAGCGGCCAATGCCGTGCTGCGCGTGGACCACCGGATCGCCCAACGATAACTCGGAGAGGTCGCGGATGATGGCATCGACATCGGTGACCGCCTCGCGCTTGCGCCGCCCACGCTTGTGCGCAGCGCCGGCAAAGAGTTCGGTTTCAGTGAGCACGGCCAGCGCTGCGGGACCATGGATCTGAAAGCCCTCAGACAGTGGGCCCACGCCCAAGGCACGGGTCAGGCCCGGATCTGAAAACCCCGTCCAGTCATCAATTTCGGGCAGGTGGATGCCGTGTTCGGCAAAGAGCTGCGAGATCGTCTCGCGTCGGCCTGCCGACTCGGCGAGGATCAGGACGCGCTGATCGGTACCGTCGAGCCAGGCTTGCAGGCGTGACAACGGGGCATCGGTGCGCCGCTCCACGCCCACCTCGGGTGGTGCCAGGCTGTGCGTCGCACGCCTATTGTGGGCGGGCTCCGGTCGTTCGGAGCCACTCTGGCTGAGGGGGTCAGCCTGAATGACAGTGCCCTCGGATCCGCTGTCTGCGGTGCTGTCATGCACATCGATCGTGCCCAGTGCCGTGCGCGGTTCACGCAGGGCATAGCGTCCGAATCGGCGCACCTCGACGAAAAAGGGTTCGATGCCCAGAAAAAGCTCGTCGGGGCGCAGCAGCGGGCGCTGCGCATCATGGGCCAGGAAGGCATGGCGCTGGGCGGTTTCCTGACCGAAGCGCCGGCCCGCCGCGTCGACGTCACCATGGGTGGTGATCAGCGCATCGGGTGCCAGGTAGTCGAATAGGGTGGCGGTGGATTCAAAAAAGAGCGGCAGCCAGTACTCGATTCCTGGCGCAGCGATGCCATTGCCGATATCGCGATACGGCCCTGCGCGCGACGGATCGCCCTCGAATCGCTCACGCCAGCGGCCTCGAAACGCTGTGCGCGACGGCTCATCCATGGGGAACTCCCGGCCCGGCAAAATGCGCACCGAGTCGACCGGATAGAGGCTGCGTTGCGAGTCCGGATCAAAGGCTCGAATCGAATCGATCTCGTCGTCGAAGAGATCGAGCCGATAGGGCAGGGTGGAGCCCATGGGAAAGAGATCGATCAGGCTGCCCCGCACGCAGTATTCACCGGGCCGCACCACCTGCGAGACATGCTCGTAGCCGGCCACACTGAGTTGCGTGCGCAGCGCGGCTTCGTCGAGTTGCTGCTTCTTCTTGAAGGCAAACGTGTGGGCGGCCACGAAGGCCGGCGGTGACAGCCGGTGCAGCGCGGTCGTGGCCGGCACATACAGCAGGTCGACCCGACGCTGCTGCAGTTCGTACAAGGTGGCCAACCGGTCCGAAACCAGATCCTGGTGCGGCGAGAACGCATCGTAGGGCAGGGTTTCCCAGTCGGACAGCGTGCGGATGCGCAGCGCAGGCGCAAACCATTGTGATTCCTCAGCCAGGCGCGAAGCATCCAGGGCCGCCGCCGTGACCACGACCAGCATGCGACCCTGCTGCGCATGGCGTTGCGCGATCTCGGCGAGCAGCCAGGCGTCCCCGCTGCCGTGTGTGGCGGGCAGGCTGCTGACGGCGCCTGGCGCCGGCTCGTTGATTTGCCACGGCTGGCCTGAGGCCTGTGCAGGCGTCCCGGGTGGGCTTTGCGCAGACTTGGCAGAAGCGGGTGATGCAGTGGCAGGCAGGTTCACGCGTGAGGTCCGCGCAGGCGCAACGCCTGCAAACCTATAATTCTAGCTTTGACGACCGGGTGGCCCTCGCCATGTCTGCTCCAGATTCGCATCGCCGTGTCGCAGGCCGACCGCCCACCGCGCGCCATTTCGCTGTGGTGCCTGCTGCTGGGACCGGATCGCGCATGGGCGCAGACCGCCCCAAGCAATACTTGCCACTGGGCACCGCGACCATCCTGGAGCGCACCGTCGCGCGCCTGCTCGACGCCACGCCCTGTGAGCGGGTGATCGTGGTGGTTTCGCCGGGCGATACCGTAGCTCAGGCGCTGCCCGGATTGATGCACGATCCGCGGGTGCAGGTGGCCGCCGTCGGTGGCCCCAGCCGGCGCGACAGCGTGCTCGCCGGTCTGAAGGTGGCCGCCGAGGCCCACGGGGCGAGTGAAGCCGACTGGATCTGGGTGCATGATGCGGCGCGCCCGGGTATTGATCGCGACAGCATCGAGCGTCTGAACCAGGCACTCATCGACGAGCCGGTCGGAGCACTGCTCGCCCTGCCGATGGCCGATACGGTCAAACGCACGGCGGTGCGCGAAGGGGCCCCTCGCGTGCTGGCGACTGTGGCCCGTGAAGACCTCTGGCAAGCCCAGACGCCTCAGGTTTTTCGACACGGGATGTTGCATCAGGCGCTTGCTCAGCATGCGCACGTGACCGATGAAGCCAGCGCCATCGAGGCGGCTGGCCAAACGCCGCGACTCGTACCCGGCAGTCGCGGCAACTTCAAGGTGACCACCATGGACGACTTGCGCAGCATGCAGGCGGCTGAGTCGCATCAGCCCACCCGGTCTCAAACAGAGCCTGCATGGCGGATCGGGCAGGGCTGGGATGTGCATGCGCTGGTGCCCGGACGGGCGCTGGTGATTGGCGGCACCACGATCGACCATGATCGCGGATTGCTTGGTCACTCCGACGCGGATGTGCTGATCCACGCGGTCATCGATGCGCTGTTGGGCGCCGCCGGGCTGGGTGATATCGGTCGCCATTTTCCAGACACCGATCCGGTCTACCGCGGTGCAGACAGCCGCGTGTTGCTGCGTGAGGCATGCAAGCGGGTGCGCGATGCAGGCTGGTCGGTGGGCAATGTGGATGCCACTGTGGTCGCTCAGTCGCCCAAGCTGGCACCGTATATCGCGTCGATGGTCGCGCATGTGTCGGGTGATCTGGGCGTGAGCACCGCACAGGTCAATGTCAAGGCCAAGACCAGTGAACGGCTCGGCTTTGCCGGCCGCGGCGAGGGCATTGAAGCCCACGCCGTGGTGATGCTGATGCGCGCAGTTCAAGCGGAATAATCAGGCCAGCTCATGACGCGAGGTCATCACGCAAAGTCGTCACGCAAGGTCATCACGCAAGGTCATCACGCAAGGTCATCACGCAAGGTCATCACGCAATTTCGTGCGGGGCGCCGCGCGCGCTTGCGGGCGCACGACGCCGCATCCAAGC